>CAIYYI010000382.1 GCA_903930345.1 uncultured Verrucomicrobiota bacterium | reverse complement strand
GGTGGCAACCTGGCTGGTTCTTTTGGCGTTGGGCATCGTTGCTCCTCAGTCACAGATCGCTGCGGATATGCTCCTTCGTCGCGCCTCGCCCAACGGCAAAATCCCTGCGCCATCTGGCCACCATAATTTCTTACCGCCTCCTAAGTCGCGCCGGAATCAAGCGGGGAGCGGGAGCGGTTCATGCCGCCCCACACCACCATTTCCTGGCCGGTCCAACCAACGCAATGCATCATCCGTGCGCTGGGAGCATTGGCAGAGGGCAGCGGCCGCCAGGTGTCGGTGGCGGGGTTGTAGGCGGCTCCGTCGTCCAAACAGGTGGCCTTGGTGGCATCAGCGGTGCCACCCCACACCAGCACCTCTGTGCCGGTCCAGACCGCTTCCCCCCAGGCGCGACCCGCCGGGGCTCCGCTTTGGCTGATGGGACGCCATACATTGCGCCCCGGATGGTAGCGGAAGCCGGAGTTCAGGCAGTTGGGGGAGGTGGACACGTAACCACCCCACACCACCAGCTCCTCTCCGGTCCAGACCGCAAAGGGCATCAGGCGGGGCGGGGCCAGCGGGGAACTGGCGATGGCTAACCAGCGGTCGGTGGCCGGGTGGTAACGTCCGCCGTCTCCCAGCAGCTCACTTTTTTCCGCCTGGCCGCCCCAAACGATCATTTCAGTGCCGGTCCAGACACTGACCATTTCCGAGCGGTGGCGCGGGGCATTCACCGCGCTGAGCGGTCGCCACAGGTTGGCGCTGAGCTGGTAGCGGCCACCATTTTCCTTGAAATTGGCCAGGTCCCAGCCCTCGCGCCCGCCCCAGATCAGCATTTCCGAACCGGTCCACACCGCCGCATGGCCCGCCCGTGCGGAAGGGGCCTGGAGCAGGGAGACCGCCCGCCATTGCCGGGTTTCCGGAGCAATGGCGAAGCCATCCCCAAAGTAAACGCCCTCGGTGCCGCCACCCCACACCATCATTTCCTGCCCGGTCCAGACAGCGGTGGCGCGGACCCGGCCCTTGCCGAGAGAGGGCAGGGTGGTCCAAGTGCCGGGAGCAGCGGGCGGGACAGGCACGGGGTTGACCGGGGTGGCCTCCATTTTTTCACCCACGGTTGGGAGCAGATTGCGTGGCTCCGCCGCAGGGGCTGCATTGGTGGCACCCACGACCAACTGCGGAACCGCTTTCGGCACCGCATTGGTCAGCGGGCCAGCCAGCGGGGAATCGGGTGCCTGTTTCCACCACCAAGCCGCCCCGGCCAGCAGGACAATCGCGGCGGCAATCCAGAACCGCGGGGAGGAACGCCCGGTCGTCATGGGCACCACGGGCACCGGAACAAACTCCGGCTCGGCGGGGGGGACGGGTGCCGGGGGCGAGACTGGTGTCACGATCATTGCGGGTCTCGCGGGAAGCGGTGGGGCAGGCGGAGGCATCACCAGTGCCGTTGGCGCCCCACGGTCCAGCCAGGCCAGCACCTCGGCGGCGTTTTGGGGGCGGGCTTGGGGATCCTTGGACAGGCAGGCTTGAATCAACTCCTCGACCGGGGCCGGAATGTCATTCGACAGCTCCAGCTCCATCAGACGCTCAGAGAGGGGCTGGGGACGCGTGTGGTGGACCTGATAGGCGACATCGCCGGTGTGGAAGGGCGGGGTGCTGGTCAGCAAATCATACAGGGTGGCACCCAAGGAATAGAGGTCATCCGTGGCCCGGGCTTTCTGCCCTTCCGCCTGCTGCGGGCTCATGTAATGGATGGTGCCGCCGGGGCTGGTGACCCCGCTGATCCGGGCCATGGATTCACGCATGACCCGGGCCAGGCCGAAATCAACCAGTTTCAGCTTGTCGCTGCTGTCAATCACGAAGGCGGATGGGAAGGCAATGATGGTGTGAAAAAACTCGCTTTCCCCCCCGGCCCGGGTGTTGACTTGGTGGTTCGGGCATGGACACCGCCGCCGCTTTCAAAGAGTTGCAGGAGTTGCTGCCGCAATGTCTCTTAAAGGACCATTTGCGGATTGGCAGTCGCGTGTCCCGGTGGCTCCGGCAGCACCGGCCCGGCCCGGGCACCGATGCAGCCGTGGAGGATTGGCTGCGGGAGGCGCGGGAGTCCGCCGCCCTGCGCGCCCGGCGCCAGGCCCAATTGCCTCCGATCACCTATCCCTTGGAACTGCCGGTCAGCATGCGCCGGGAGGAGATCACCGCCGCACTGCGCCAGCACCAGGTGCTCGTGATCGCCGGAGAGACCGGATCGGGGAAAACCACGCAGTTGCCGAAGATGTGCCTGGAGGCGGGCCTCGGCATCCGGGCGCGGATCGGCTGCACGCAGCCCCGGCGCGTGGCCGCCCAGGCGGTTTCCCGGCGTTTGAGCGAGGAGCTGGGCCTGCGCTGGGGCCGTGAGATCGGCTGCAAAATCCGCTTCGCCGACCACACCAGCCCGGAGACCTGCATCAAGTTCATGACTGATGGCATGCTGCTGGCGGAGGTGCAGGCCGATCCGTTGCTGACGGAGTATGAGGCGATCATTCTGGACGAGGCGCACGAGCGCTCGCTGAACATTGATTTCCTGCTGGGCTGCCTGAAGCAACTGGTGGCCAAGCGGCCGGATCTGAAGCTGATCATCACCTCGGCCACCATTGACACCCAGGCCTTCAGCCAGGCCTTCAACCAGGCCCCGATCATCGAGGTTTCGGGGCGGCTGTACCCGGTGCAATTGATCTATGCCCCGCTGGACGAGGCGGCGGAGGCGGCGGGCGACATCACCTATGTGGACGCGGCCGTGAACGCGGTGGAGAACATACTCATCGAATCCTCCCGGGGCGATGTGCTGGTGTTCATGCCCGGCGAGCGGGACATTCTGGAAACGCGCGACGCCCTGGTGGACCGGCGCATGGGCGAGCTGGAGCTGATCCCGCTTTTCGGACGGCTGTCACCGGCGGAGCAGACGCGCATCTTCGCCCCCTCGGCGCGCCGCAAGATCGTCATCGCCACCAACATTGCGGAAACCTCGCTGACCGTGCCGGGGATCCGCTATGTGGTGGACACCGGGCTGGCGCGCATCAGCCGCTACCACCCGCACACCCGCACGCGGCGGCTGCCGATTGAGCCGGTGTCGCAGAGCAGCGCCAACCAGCGCAAGGGCCGTTGCGGGCGCGTGGCGGAGGGGGTGTGCATCCGGCTGTATTCGGAGGAGGATTTCCAGGCCCGTCCGCTCTACACGCAGCCGGAAATCCAGCGGGCCAATCTGGCGGAGGTCATCCTGCGCCTGAAATCGGCCCGGCTGGGGGACATTGAGACCTTTCCCTTCCTGAACCCGCCGGTGCCCGCCGCCATCCAGGGCGGGTACCAACTGCTGCACGAGCTGGGCGCCCTGGATGAACAACGGGAGCTGACGGAGCTGGGCCGGGAGCTGGCGCGTCTGCCGGTGGACCCCACGATTGGCCGCATGATCCTGCAGGCACGGCAAGAGGCCGCCCTGCCGGAGGTCTTGATCATCGCGGCCGGGCTCAGCATCCAGGATCCCCGCGAGCGTCCCCTGGAGCGGCAGGCCGAGGCGGACACCGCCCACCGGCGCTTTCGCAACCCCCGGTCCGACTTTCTCACCCTGCTCAACATCTGGCACGGATTCCATGATCAACTGGAGGCCTGCCGCACCCAAAACCAGGCCCGGAAATTCTGCCGCAGCCATTTCCTCTCCTACCTGCGCATGCGCGAATGGCGCGACGTCCACGCCCAATTGGAAGAGGTGATGGAGGAAATGGAAACGCCCCCTTCCGGGACCGCGCCCGCGAGCTATGAGGCCATCCACCGGTCCATCCTGACCGGGCTGTGGAGCCAGGTTTCCCTGCGCAAGGAACGGAATCTTTTCCAATTGGGCGGCAACCGGGAAGTCATGCTCTTCCCGGGCTCGGGCCTGTTCCAGCGGGCGGAGGAAAAAAACCGCAAGCCGGCGGAGGCGGCAAAGAAACCGGCGATCCCCACCGCCCCGCCCAAGTGGCTGATGGCGGGGGAAATCGTGGAGACCTCCCGGCTGTTTCTGCGCACCGTGGCGGAGATTGACACCGCCTGGATCCTGCAACTGGCGCCGCATCTGTGCCGCCGGACCTATCTGGAGCCGCACTGGTCGGCATCGGCTGGCCGGGTGCTGGCGCGGGAAAAAGTGACTTTGAACGGACTGGTGGTGCAGGACAGCATGGTGCCCTACGGCCCGGTGAACCCGGAGGAGGCCACCCAGATATTCCTGCGCACCGCCCTGGTGGAAGAGGGGCTGGCCGATCACTTCAACCGCCAGCCGGGCCGCCCCCTGGTGGCGGCTCCGGCAGCGCGGCCCGGTGCGGGCAAGGGTGGACGCATCAGCCAGGAAGAACTCACAGAGGCCCTGGCGGAGGCGAAAGATGGGGAGGAGCGCGACCTCACCCGGCTGCCAAGCCTCTACCGTTTCCTGGAGCACAACCACCAGTTGCGCCACAAGATCGAACTCTGGCAAACGCGCCTGCCTCATCGGGTGGTGCCGGATCTGGAGGAGGCTTTGTTCCAGGCCTATGTCATCCACCTGGGCAAGCTCTCCTCCGTGGGCGAGCTGAACCGGGTGCTGCGCGATCAATCCGCCACCTCCGGATTCCTCTGTTTTCAGGCGGCGGATCTGCTGGGCGAACACGCGGCCGCATTCAATGCCAACGCCTTTCCCGACAGCATCGCCGTGGGCTCCCAGGCCGTGCCGCTGCGCTATGCCTACGCGCCGGGCGAGGCGCAGGATGGCTTCACCGTGCGGCTGCCCTTCAACCTGGCCCAGATGATCGAGCCCGGCGCGCTGGACTGGGCGGTGCCGGGCCTGCGGGAGGCGCAGATTCTGCACCTGCTGCAAGCCCTGCCCAAGGGATTGCGCCGCCTGCTCATGCCCCTGCCGCCCAAAGCCCGTGAACTGGCCCTGTCGGTGCCGGCGAATGAGGCTGATTACCTCGCCACCCTGATCCAGTGCATTCACCAGCGCCACGGGGTGGTGATCCCCCGCGACACGTGGCAGGCGGACCATCTGCCGCCCCATCTGCGGCCCCGGTACGAGATTTTGGATCACAACCAGAAATCCGTGGCCCAGGGGCGGGATCTGCAGGCCCTGCGCCAGGAGATTGACCGGCATGACACCACCACCGAATCGGATATCTGGCTGAAGGCGGCCCAGCAGTGGGAGCGCTACTCGCTGGCGGATTGGACCTGCGGGGATTTGCCGGAGCGCATCCTGGTGGCCGAGGTCTCGGGCTTTCCGTTGCACGCCTTTCCGGGCCTGCGGCTGGAGGCGGAGGAGATATCCCTGCGGCTGTTCCGCAAGGAGGAGGAGGCGTTGGCCGCGCATGCCGTCGCGGTCCCGCGCCTGCTGGAGCGGGTGTTGCAGCGCGACCTGGGCTGGCTGCAGAAGGATCTGCGCGCCCTGGCCAAATGGCGTCCGCTCTACGTCACGCTGGGCACCGGCGAGGAGTTGGAAGAAACCGGCTTTGAGAATCTGCGCCAGCACCTGCTGGGACCGCGACCGACCTGGCCGCGCACGCAGGCGGCGTTCGCCGCTTTGGCGCAGGAAATCCGCGGCCAGTTGCCCGGTTTGTCCAACCGGCTCCACACCGTGCTGGGGGAGATCCTGCAATGGCGGCAGAACCTGCTGGTGTATCGGCAGCCGTATCCGCAAATGCTGGCGGACTTGAACCGGCTGCTGCCCCGCCAGTTCCTGCGCCAGATCCCCTTCGCACGCCTGCCCCATTTGCCCCGCTACCTGAAGGCGCTGCAAATCCGGGCGGAACGCGCCGGGGTGAATCCCCTCAAGGACCAGGAAAAACACCAGCGCATCCAGCCTTATCTGGAGGCCTTCACGCGCCTGGACACCCGCGCGATGAGCCCCGGG
>CAIYYI010000381.1 GCA_903930345.1 uncultured Verrucomicrobiota bacterium | reverse complement strand
TTCTGCTGCTCGCGCAGCCACCAGACTTCGTTCTCCACCAAAAACGTGAGAAAAACCTCCGCACCGACAAAAAACGAGTCATGGGCCTCAATCCGGGAGGAAAGTCCGGGATCCCGGGCGCGCAGGATGGCCCGCGCCACCAGCATGCCCAGAGTCTTGCCGCCCACCGAGCCAATGCCAATCATCCGGTCCCGGATGGCCAGGAAATCCTCCAACGTCAGAAATTTCTCCACCAACGGCGCGATGCCGGAGCGGTGAACACGAAACGCCCACCGGACGCGGCGCAGCATCTCGTCGTAATCCTCCGGCGTGCAGGTACCGGCCCGGCGGCCCTCCACGATCTTCTCTGCGTCGCGGAAGAGGCGGCGCCAATAGCCCACCCGACGGTCACTTTGCAGACGCGGCCATTGGGTGTGTGAGAGAATCGTCGCCAGCACCGCACTGTCTTTCACCGGCAGGAAAGTCTCACCAATCCGCTGGTGGAGGGTGTTCATCACATCCCGCGAACGGTGCTGCACTTTCACGGGTCGGATGTACATCCGACCCTCAAGGCGGAACACATCCAGCATGAATTGCGTGGTGTTGCGGATCGGATCCAGGGCGTACGCCGAATGGCGGTCCCGGAACAGGCCGAAATAGGTCACTGTATCGAGATGGAACAGGCGCGGGCAGGTCAGGCGGAAGAAGCTGCCAAGGCCGAGGTCCGACCCCCAGGTCTCGGCGAGACAGGAAAGACAGTCAAAAACGTAGATCGCCCCGGGCCCCGCCTCCTCAATCACCGCATGCACGCCGCGAACAAACGCCTCGAACTCTGCGGGATCCAACTCGTGCCGTTCCGCCCGGCTGTCCGGGGGCAGCAGGGCCGGATGATCGGCAAAACGGAAATAAATGAGCCGCCGCTGCGAGGCAACCGCAGCGGCGGCATATGGAGCAACCAACTCGTGATAATCCGAAATGGCATCCACCTCCCAAACGATGTTATCGCCGGGCTGGATGCCGCTCAACACGGCATCCAGACCGGGAAGCCCGGTGGTGGCTGAAGTTTTCCGCTTCGTGCTCACAAGGATACGCAGCGACACCCAGGGAGGTTCTACACCAGACCCTGGTCAAGCATCGCGTCGGCAACCTTCGTGAAGCCCGCGATGTTCGCGCCGACAACGTAATTGCCCTTGACGCCGTATTCCTCGGCCGTCTGGCTGCAGTTGCGGTGAATATCCACCATGATGCGATGGAGCCGCTGATCGACTTCGGCGCGGGACCAGCCCAAGCGCATTGAGTTCTGGCTCATTTCGAGGCCCGAGGTGGCAACGCCGCCGGCATTGGCCGCCTTGCCCGGACCGTACAGAATGCCCGCCTTCAGATAGGCCTCAATGGCCTCCGGCGTGGAGGGCATGTTCGCGCCTTCAGACACCAGCGTACAGCCGTTCTTGAGGAGTGCCGTGGCGTCAGACTGATAGATTTCGTTCTGGGTGGCGCTCGGGAAGGCGCAATCGCAGGGCACCGACCAGGGGCGCTCGCCCGGCATGTAAGTCGCCTGGAACTTGTCGGCATATTCCTTGATACGGCCGCGGCGAACGTTCTTCAGGTCCATCATCCAGGCCAGTTTCTCGGTGGTGATCCCAGCCGGATCGTAGATGGAGCCATCCGAATCAGACAGGGTGACCGGTTTGGCCCCGAGCTGGAGGAGCTTCTCCACCGTGTACTGCGCCACATTGCCGGAACCGGAAACCGTGCAGACCCGGCCTTCCAGAGACTGGTTGCGGGTCTTGAGCATTTCCTGGGCAAAATAGACCGCGCCGTAGCCGGTCGCCTCGGGCCGGATCAGCGACCCGCCCCAGTTCAGGCCCTTGCCTGTCAGCACGCCGCTGAATTCGCCCTTGAGCCGTTTGTACTGGCCGAACATGAAACCGATCTCGCGGCCGCCCACACCGATATCACCGGCAGGCACGTCCGTATCCGGACCAATGTGGCGAAACAGCTCCGCCATGAAACTCTGGCAGAAACGCATCACCTCACCCGAGGATTTGCCCTTCGGGTCAAAGTCCGAACCGCCCTTGCCGCCGCCCATGGGGAGCGTGGTGAGGGAATTTTTGAAAATCTGTTCAAAGCCGAGGAACTTGAGGATGCCCACATTGACGCTCGGGTGGAAGCGCAGACCGCCCTTGAACGGCCCGATGGCACTGTTGAACTGCACGCGGAAACCGCGATTGACCTGCATGCGGCCAGCATCATCCTGCCAGGCCACGCGGAATATGATCTGCCGTTCGGGTTCCACGATCCGATCCAAAATGCGGCCCTCCTGATATTTGCGATGCCGCTCAATGACCGGACCAAGGCTTTCCAGAACTTCCCGGGCCGCCTGCATAAATTCAGGCTCGCCCGCGTTCCGCCGTGACAGGGTGTCAATTACTTCAGCAATGTAAGTATTCATGTGTTATTTGAGGAGTCTTCGTAAGAGTTACACAATCAATTTACGCATGTAAATCACTTTTTTCCATTTGCCTTATTTTTTTCAAAGCTAGATCGCACAAGCTGTTAAGATTATACTTACTCATATACAGGTTCATATCATCTGATTCACCGACCCAACCGCATTGGCAACGCCACCTTTAGCCACGGGGCGAGTGGTTCCACTTGGGAGACCTGCGCCAAGGATTGGCGGGTCATTCACGGCCTAATCAGCCGTGACACCGGTTACGCCACCCCAAAGGTGGATGTTCGCGGGGTGGTGTTCCAGGATGGCGAGCAGGCACTTGCCCCTTGACGTGCCCGGAGCATGACTCTAGCGTTTTTCCCGGTAATGCGAGGCCGGGTGCCGACAAAAACCGCCACCGATCTCGTGAGACACCGCGCCGCCCGCGCCATGTATATGAACTCAAAATGGTCATGACCAACAACTGTCTGCCCGCCTCGGTCAACACGACCGTGCCCATCTCCATTCTGGGCACGCCACTCCAGCTCACCACCTATGCGGAGCTGACGGAGAAATGCCGCACGCTGGCCGCCCGGGAGGGGACGGTTGTCATTGATTTCAGCAACACCCAGATCGTGACCATGCGCCGGCATGAGCCCGGGTTCCGCAGCTATGCGAGCAAAGTGGACTATTTCATTCCGGATGGCATGCCGCTGATCTGGTGCCTGAACCTCCAGGGGGCCGGGCTGCGGGATCGCGTGTATGGCCCCTCGTTCATGCGCCATTGCGTGCTGGCCTGTCCGGCCCCGGTCACCCACTACTTCATCGGCGGCTCGGAGGAAAAGCTGGCCCTGCTCGAAAAACGTCTGGGCGAGAACAACCCGCAGGTGCGTGTCGTGGGCCGCAGCAACGGCTACGACCAACCTGGTGCCGAGGTGGTGGCGGACATCAACCGGCTCAGCCCGGATTTCATCTGGGTTGGCCTGGGCACCCCGAAGCAGCAGAACTGGATTCGTGACCACCGGGCCGAAATCAAACGCGGGGTGATCCTGGCCGTGGGGTTTGCGTTCGACGTGATCGCGGGGACCAAAAAGGATGCGCCTCCATGGATGCAAAAGCGTGGTTTGACCTGGCTCTATCGGCTGGCCAGCGAACCACGCCGGCTGGCGAGTCGCTACCTGAAATACAACAGTCTTTTCCTGTTCTACCTGCTCTGGGACGGCCTCCGCGGCCGGGCTTTCAACACCCCTCATCCCTGATCTACCAATCATGGCAGCCGGCTTCAAAATATTGGTGGTCAGCGATCCTCACTATGCGGGCCCCGGTGAACGGACGCGGCACGATTTTGAATACCGGGGCATCCTCCACCCGGTGCTGCGCCGCGTAGCCAGAGCCTACCGCCATTACATCTGGCTGCGCGATCCCCTGGCCCACCACGTCATGCTTGATCGTTTCCTGGCGGACGCTCCCAGCCTCGACCTCACGGTCGCCAATGGGGACTACTCCTGCGACAGCGCCTTTGTGGGGGTGATGGACCCCTTCGCCCGCGAAAGCGCCGCCCTCTGCCTGGCGCGCCTGAGGGAAAGGTTCAGCCCGGCTTTCCGGGCCACCATCGGCGACCACGAACTGGGCAAGCTCAGCCTGTTCGGCGGCCTGGGTGGGCTGCGTTTTGACAGTTGGCGGGCGAGCGTGGGGGAATTGCGGCTGCAACCGTTCTGGCGCCAGGACGTCGGTCGGCACGTGCTCCTGGGCGTCGCCTCCAGTCTCGTGGCCTGGCCGATGTTCAGGGTCGAATCGGTCCCTGAGGAGTTCCACCACTGGCAGCGTGAGCGGGAAATCCACATGGCGGCCATCCGCGAGGTGTTTGCCGGACTGGCCCCACAGCAACGGGTGATCCTGTTTTGCCACGACCCTTCCGCCCTGCCGTTCCTTTGGCGGGAGGAGGCGATCCGGCAAAAGTTACATCAGGTGGAAATGACGGTGATTGGACATCTGCATACTCAGTTGGTGTTCCGGGCCAGCTCATGGTTGGCGGGCATGCCCACCATCGGATTTCTGGGCAACACCGTCCGCCGCCTGAGCACCGCATTGCGGGAGGCCCGCTGCTGGAAGCATTTCAAAGTGACTCTTTGCCCATCCCTGACCGGCATTCAGCTACTCAAGGACGGCGGATACCTGACCCTGGAACTGCCTGCGGATGGGCAATCCGCAATCCGGGTGCGGAGTCATCCCCTGCCCTGGCCAGCCGCGCCTTGACAGTCCCGTCATTTGCGACCAGTTTGCCCCGGATGAGCTTTAATTGCCGCAACTGTGTTCTGGCTGCCTGGCTGCTGCTGGGGGTGGCGGGAGCGCGCGCCCAGGAAGCCACCTTGTCCGCCAACACCAACCGGCCCATCCGCCAGGTTGGCCCCGGTTTGTTCGAGGTGGGTCAGGTGCGGCTGGATACCCGCCTGAAAACCGCAAGCTTTGCCGGCCGGGTCAACCAGCGGGAGGGAGCCATCGAGTACCTGCTGGTGGCGGCCAATGGCAAGCTCCTTGAAAGCGTGCTGCGCACGGATATCGAACCGTATCACCTGCACACCGCGCTGCTGCTGCTGGGCGTGAAGGGAGCCCCGCCCACCACCTTGAACCCCGACTATTCCCGCCCGGTGGCAGGCGATCCGATCTCCCTCTCGGTGGTCTGGACCAACCAGAACCAACGCCTCGAATTCCCCGCCGAGGACTTGGTGAGCAACGTCGAGAGCGGCCAGGCGCTCACCCGGGGGAATTGGACCTACAGCGGGTCGCGCCTCCTGGAGGGCACATTCATCGCGCAGCGGGACCGCAGCGTGGTGGCGGTGATGGGCGATATGGACGCCCTGATCAACAACCCCCGGCCCGGACGCGAGAACGACAAGATCTGGACGGTAAACACAAAGGCTTGCCCACCTCTGGAAACTCCCGTATGGATCACGGTCAAATGGCTGGGCAAACCCGCCAACAAAGAGTGAACTTATGAAATTCAGCTCGGTTTTATTCAGTCTGCTGGCCGGAATCATGATGCTGCCCGCCGCGCAGGGCGCGGTGGAAGCGCGCCCCGCACCCGATCTCTCCTTCCGCAACGAGGTGCA
This sequence comes from uncultured Verrucomicrobiota bacterium, assembly GCA_903930345.1. Lineage (GTDB taxonomy): Bacteria > Verrucomicrobiota > Verrucomicrobiia > Limisphaerales > CAIYYI01 > CAIYYI01. The sequence continues at coordinate 867 of CAIYYI010000381.1, read as the reverse complement.
ACTGGCCATCAACCGCGGCCTGGGGTGGCTGGAGAAAAGCCAGGACACCAATGGCTGGTGGTCCACCCAGGAGCTGCCTGCGTTGACCGCGCTGGCGCTCACGGCGTTCAAGGGGGATCCGTCCGGTCGTTACCGGTCTCAGGAACCGGCCTTTGTGCGCCGTGGCTACGCCTATTTGCTGGCCAGTGTCAAACCGGACGGCGGCATCTACCACTCCAACCTCGTCACCTACAACACCGCCATTTCCATGGTGGCCCTGGCGGCGGCGGAACGCCCCGAATATGATCCGGTGCTGCGGCAGGCGCGGCGGCTGCTGGTCAGCCTGCAGGGGGATTTCGATGAGCCCGGCAAGACGGACAACCCGGTGGACGGCGGCATCGGGTACGGCACCAAGTACAAACACTCCGACATGGGCAATACGCTGTTTGCCCTGGAGGCCCTGTATTACACCCGTCACCTGGCCAAAGACCGCCCGGCGGAGGAAAAGGACCTCAACTACGAGGCCGCCATCCACTTCTTGCAGAACTGTCAGAACCTGCCCTCCCACAATCCGCAACCGTGGGTTTCCGGCGACGCGAAAAACAAGGGCGGCTTCATCTATTACCCGGGCCACAGCATGGCGGGCAGCGAGACAAATGCCCAGGGCCGGGTGACCTTGCGCTCCTACGGCAGCATCAGCTACGGCGGCCTGCTCAGCTACCTGTACGCCAACCTGAAAAAGGAGGATCCCCGGGTGCTGGCCGTCTATGACTGGCTGCGCGGCAATTTCACCCTGGAGGAGAATCCCGGCATGGGCCCGCAGGGGATGTTCTACTATTATCTTATGATGTCCAAGGCCCTCACCGCGTATGGCCGGGATGAGCTGGT
>CAIYYI010000380.1 GCA_903930345.1 uncultured Verrucomicrobiota bacterium | reverse complement strand
TTTGCGTTCTCTGTGGTTAATTTGCCCTGTCCAGTTTTACCATGAAACGACCCTGCACAACTGCAACGTTGCTCACCGGGCTCCTCCTTTGCCTGCCGGTGAAGGCTGTCGTGGAGAACGCCAATGCGACCAAGTACCGGGACATTCCCCACCGCAACGCCTTTGGACTGAGGGAACCGGCACCGCCGCCCGAGGTAAAACCGCCACCACCCTCCACTTCGGTCAAACTCACCGGCATCACCACCATTTTATCCAACAAACGGGTATTGCTGGTCATCAGCGAGGCGGGCAAGCCGGGCAGCACAGCCGTTCTCAAGGAGGGGGAGCACGAGGGCCAGGTGGAAGTGCTCGCCATTGATGAGGTGGCGGGATCGGTGAAAATCAAGAACGGCGACATTGAAAGTCTGCTGACTTTTGAAAAAGACGGCATCAAACCGCCATCGGGGCCTGCTCCGGCTGCAGCACCCGCTCCCGGGATGCCAGGGATGGTGATGCCCACAGGTGTTCCGGGTAGTGCCCCTCCGCCCGGATTTCCCGGCGTCAACCCCGCCGGGGTCAGCTTTCCCGGGGGCGGTGGACCCGGTGCCACCAGTTCAGGCTTGCCCAGTCGCCCGCTCCGCAGCACCGGTTCAGCGGGGCTGAATCCGGCGGTTTACTCAGGCAGTGCGGTTTCGGGTATTAATGGGGGCGTGGCCATGCCCAGAGTGACCGGCACCTCCGGCCAACCTTTGGTGTTGGGTCTGGGTGGACCGACGACGGTGGAACAGCCCAATTGGCCACCCGCCAGACCGACCACACTTGAGCAATCCATCATCAACATGGAAACGGATCGCATTATTAACCAAGACAAGATCGACAAGGGAGTCTACCCCCCACTTCCTCCAGGCATGCCAGAGCTCAGATAGCACTGGTAAAACCAGTGGGAGTTCACTGCACAGAAGGAGAGGTCTGGCAACCCGGCAAAACATGAGCGTGGCAACACACCTGCGGCAGGAGTCCAACCTGATCATGAAATGGATTCTCAACCGGCTGAACTTGGGAAACAGGAACACTGCCGATGCAGGGTTAAAACAGCCCGGAACCAATGTGAAGCACACACAGGGGTGACCCCATGGTAAGAACCTCTTCCAAAGCCACCCCTCCCAGCCAAGGAATTTTAAAGGCCCACCAGACCATCTGGGTTTGTGCGGCTTTGGCGGCATTGACACTATTGGTGTTCTGGCGGGTGCAGCGGTGCGATTTCATCAGCTACGACGATCCGGATTACGTCACGGAGAACACGCACGTGCAAAAAGGACTGACCGGAGAAACCATCTGGTGGGCGTTCACACGGCTGCACGGGGAACACACCTACTGGCATCCGCTCACGTGGCTGAGCCACGCGCTGGACTGTGAGCTTTTCGGCCTGAATCCCAAAGCGCACCACTTGATGAACCTGGGATGGCATGCAGCCAACACGGTGCTGCTGTTCCTGGTGCTGCTGCGATTGAGCGGCGCGGTGTGGGTTTGCGCGGCAGCGGCGGCGCTGTGGGCGGTGCATCCACTACAGGTGGACACGGTCGCCTGGGTGACGGAAAGGAAGAACCTGCTGAGCGCGTTCTTCTGGCTGGCGAGCCTTTGGCTCTACGTGGGGCATGCGAGGAAGCCCGGGTGGCGGAGGCTGGCCGGAGTGGTGGCCGCCATGGCGCTGGGGCTGATGTGCAAACCGGCCATCGTTGTGCTGCCACTGGTGCTGCTGCTACTGGACATATGGCCGCTGCGCCGCCATGCCTGGGCGCGACAAACCGAAACGGCAAGCGCATTTCCATCCCCTCCCCTGCCGCCGGAGCAAACCGCGCGCACGCTGCTGGTGGAAAAAATCCCTTTCTTTGTTCTGGCGGGAATCAGCAGCCTCATCACGCTGGTGGGCCATCAGCGACTGGATAACACCATTAGCGTGGACACGCTTTCAATCAGCCTGCGCCTGCAACATGCAGCGGTGAGCTATCTGGCTTATCTGGGCAAATTTTTCTGGCCGTCTGACCTGGCAGTCTATTATCCCCACCCGCTTCACCATCCAGCGGGCTTGGTGCTGGCGGCGGTGGCATTTCTGATCGGCGTTACCGTGATCAGCCTGGCATGGCGGCAACGCCTCCCCTACCTGCTGCCCGGCTGGGGCTGGTTCGTCGTGGGCCTGCTGCCGGTGATCGGAATAGTGCAAGCCGGCACTCAAGGCATGGCTGACCGCTTCATGTATCTGCCGCTGGCCGGCCTGGCCATGCTGACAGCCTGGGGTGGGAGGGATTTACTGCTGACATGGGGCATGCCTCAGCGATGGCTCTGGTTGCCAGCGCTGGTCGTGGTTATGATTTTGAGCCTGGTCTCCAACCGCCAAGTGCGCCATTGGCAAAATAGCGGCACCTTGTTTGCACACGCCAGCGAGGTGACGCATGAAAATTTCCTGGCCTTTGCGGCACTTGGCGCCTACCGCGCTGAACAAGGGCAGGCGGAAGAGGCACAAGCGTGTTTGCGCCGGGCTTTGAAGATCCGGCCGAGTTACAGCGAGGCCCACATTGCACTGGGCGATGCCCTGATGCGAACCCGCCAATTTGGCGAAGCGGCCCAGCACTACCAGGCGGCCATTACAATTGCCCCTCGTCTGACGGAAGCTCATAACGGACTAGGTGTGGCACTGCTGAACCTGGGCAAACCGGCGGAGAGCATACCTCACTTCGAAGCCGCATTGCAGATTGAACCGCAGTTTGGCCGAGCCAAAACCAACTTGGACCTAGCCCAACGGACTCTGAACCAAAACCAAACCTCCGAGCAAGCCCTCCGACAACGGGTGCAGGACCAACCCACCTCGGCCGAGGCGTGGCTGGCCCTAGGAAATCACCTAGTCAGCCAGCATCGCAATCGGGAGGCTTTGGACAACTACCAAAAAGCGTTGCAGCAGGATGGCCAATCCATAGCAGCCCTCAACCGGTGCGCCTGGCTGATGGCCACCACAGCGGATGACACCGCACGAAACGGAGCCGAAGCACTGCGGCTTGCCAAAAAAGCCTGTGATTTGACCAATAATGATCCCCGCAGCCTGCTCACCCTGGCGGCCGCACAAGCGGAGCTGGGACAATTCGCCGAGGCGATCGCCACCTCCAGCCGCGCCCGAGAGCAAGCCATCGCTTTGGGCCAAACCGGTCTGACCAACATCATCGGAAACTTGGAGGCAGAATACCGCCTAAGCCGACCCCACCGGGAGCCGTAAAATCAAAACGCATAAAGAAGCCGGTTTTGCCATAAAATCAGTTGGGGAACGTTTTACTGCAAAATACACCCCAACCGCCGGGTCAGAAGATCCGCACGTACCTGGCGACGCGCCACGGCCCTGTGGGTCGCGTGCCCTCATGCGGCGGCCCGTCATCCCGACCCCTCAATCATCGTCCACTCCGGCTTTCACCGCCCATTCCGGATAGGCCACGTCCGGCCCTTTCATGGCGCGCCAGAGGATGCGGTTCAGCGTATCCTCGGGACAACGATCCGGCTCGTCCAAATTCAGGCGCTCGGAGGCGATGGCGTCCCGGCGCAGGACCGGGTGCTGGACTTTCTTGGGCTCGGGATTGATCTGGTCCAGCGGCACCCGGTTGGGCACGCTGGTGAAGGGCGTGAGGTCGGCGGTCTCAGTGAAGACGTCGAACATGGGGGTGGCGGTGGCATCCATCTGGTTCATGGGCGGCAGGCCCAGGATCAGCTCCATGGTGCGCACCAGGCTGGTCTGGTTATACTGGGTGCTGATCGTCTGGCGGCGCTTGGTGTAGGGGCTGACGACGTAGCAGGTGGTGCGGTAGCCGCTGACATGGTCCCACCCGGCCTGGGGGTCATCCTCAATGGCAAAGATGCAGGTTTGCGGCCAGAATTTGCTGTGGGTTACGGCCTCCACCACGCGGCCGAAAGCGAGGTCGTTATCCGCCACCTGCGACCCGGGCAGCGGGTAGCGCCCCTTGGTGCCGCCGGTGTGGTCATTCGGCAGGAAGAGGATGACAAAGTTCGGGAAGGTGCCCGCCGCCTCAAACTCCTTCAGTTCCTTGATGAACACCGCCGCGCGCATCACGTCCGGCACGTGCAGATCCCACCCGACGGTGTTGGTGGGGCTGTGGGCCCGCAAGGTCTCAATGCCCGGCCGGCTGGCCAGCCGGATGGCGTTGGTGCGCCCGTTGTGTTCCTCCCAGAAATCGCGCCAGGAGACCCGGTCCTTGCGGGATTTTTCGCGCCACCCGGCCTCGGTGATCATCCATTCGCCGTAGTTGCGGAAGGTCTTGCCGTGCGCCAGGGCGTTGTCCCAGATGAAGCCCGAGGAGGACCAGGCGAGGGCATCAATGCCATCCTCCACCTTGGCGCCGGGGTAGCTGCGCGGCCAGCCGGCGGTGAGCTGCCGTTCCACGTATTCATTGGCAATCGAACTGTCGGTCCACTGATGGCCGTCGGCGCTCTGCACCCCGGAGCAATAGGTGTTGTCGAGCAGGGCGAATTCGCCCACCAATTTGTGCTGGTTGGGGGTGTATTTCTCCCCGAACACGCAGAGGTTGGTATCGCCGTTGCCGTGGGCCACATCCCCGAGGACCTGATCATAAGAGCGGTTTTCCTTGATGACGTAGATGACGTGCTTGAAGAGGCTGGGCTCCCCCACCCGCTCCGGCACGGGCCGGGCGGCCTGGTCAGGCCGGGCGGGCTGGCGGGCTTCCGCCAGACGGGCGTAGCGCATGTTCAGCAGCGCCTGCTCGGTCAACTCCGCCAACCGGGCTTCAGTGGGGACCGGGATCAGGGAGACCGTGCCATAATAATCCTTGGTGGAGTTCTTGAGCTTGTCCCCGGGCTTGAAGACGCGGTTGACCCCGATGCCTTTGATGTTGGCCACGCACAGGGTTTTGCGGGCGGCATCAAACTCCACCGCGCCGGGAAACCAGCCCACCGGGATGAGCCCAATGACCCGCGAGGCGTTGTCCTCGGGCTCGAATTGCACCACGGCCACGGCGTTCTGGGTGCCGTTGCAGACGTAAAGCTGTTTGCCCGAGCGGTCAAAAGCGAGCGCATTGGGCTGCGCGCCAAAGAGATCCGCCGGGGTTTGCCGCGCCCAGATCTTCTCCACCACCTGGTCGGTGGCGGTGTCAATCACGCTCAGGGTATCGCTGCCAGTGTTGGCCACGACCACGTATTTGCGGTTGGGTGAAACAGCCATGGCGGAGGGATGCAACCCCACCATGATCTGGCTCTTGACCGTCCCGACCGCCAGATCAATCACCGTGACGGAGCCCTCGTTGGGGATGTGCCGGACCGGGTCCACGCGCACGGTGGCGGTGCGCCCGGCGGGGGCGACCAGGTCTTCGGTTCCGGGGCGGCGTCCGCCCAGGTTGCTGATGTACAGTTTGTTGCCCACCAAAGCCAAGTCATAGGGGGCCACGCCGACATCCCAGGTGCGCAACCGTGCGCCGGTGGCGGCATCCATCTCAAACAGGCGGCCTGCCACATTGCCCGCCACATACAGGCGTTTGCTGTCAGCGGACACCGCCAGGCCGGTGGGGACTTCGCGGCGCGGCTTGGGTGCCCGCACATCGGGGACCGCCAGGGAGATCGGGGTGCCCACGACCCCATTGGCCGAGACCGGGAAGGAGCGGATATTCCCGCCGGCGTTGGCCAGAAAAATCCGCCGGCCATCAGGGGCCCAGATCAGGCCGTTGAAACTCATGGTGGCGCTGGTGCTCACGATGGTGTTGGTGGCCGGGGTCGTCTTCTCGGGCTCCACCAGGGAGGGATCATCCACCTCCTCGGTTTTGGCCTCGGCCTTGGGTTCAACCTTGGTCTCCACTTTTCTGGTGGAGAGACTGACCACCTGCGCCACCTGGCCGCTCGCCGGGTTGATCACCACCAGCACATTGGACTTGCCGGCGGTGAGCAGCCATTTGCCATCCGGGCTGAAGGCCAGCACCTGGGGCCGCATGCCGGGCAGCTCCACCTGCTGGCCCGCCGGGGTCAGAGCCTGGCCGGTGGGGAGGATGAACCGGCTGGCTGCCACCCGGCCGACCGAATTGGAACCGGCCAGGTTGACATTGGAATAAGGCCCCGGAGCCGCCTCAGCCGTGAAAACCAGGCAGGCAGCCGACACGCAAAGGATGCCCAAACGACACCCAGTCAGCGGAAAAATCATGCCCCAGCCTAACTGGAAACAATTTGGCCTGTCAAATGATTGAAACGGCTTCGTTCAAAGCCCAGTGCCACCGCCATTCTCAACCTTCTCACTTATTCCCGGCAGCCAGGACGGCGCGGGCGTGGCGGGCGTAATGGCCGTGCAGATCCTGCGCGAACTGGCGCAATCCCTTCTCGCCCAGGCCATCCACATCCCCGCACCGGTACAGGGACCGCAGGAGCACCAGCTCGATCAGGGCGCGGTTGCGCATGCCGGTGTCCGTGGGGCTGGGCGGGGTGACCTGCAGGGCGGTCTTGATATCGGGCATGGCCTGGTTGGCGATGCCGGGCAACCCCAGCAGGTTGGCCAGGATCGGCGCGCCGGCCCGGGCCTTCAGAGCCTCCAGGGCCAGCGCCATGGCGCGGAAGTGTGAGAACTCGCTCTTGGGGGTTAACTGTTCGGCCCGGGCCTTCAGCACGGGCAGGGCCCGGGGATCGCGGGTGCGGCCGAGGGCGATGATGTAACTATCCAGCGGGCTGATGCTGGCACCGTACTGGCCCATGTCGGTGTAGTTCCAACCCTTGTCCCAGGTGGCGGATTGCACCTGGGCCAGCAGGGTCGCCACGCCGGTGGCGTCACCCTGCATGCCGAGGATGTGGGCATAGACCAGCCTGTTCTGCTCGTTGGTGGCGGCGCGCCAGGCGGCCTGCAACAGGGGGCGGGCGGCCTGCGGCTCGGCCATGACATACTCCAGGCCCTGGTAATCGTTGACCACGGTCTGGACAGCTTCCGCGATTTTCTCCGGAGCGAGGGGGAAGGAGTCTTTTTCGGTCAGGACGGATTCGGGAAGAATGCCTTTTTCGACGAGGTGCTTCTGAAGCTGTTTGATGTCCACCGCGCGGGTGCCGATGCCCGCCTTGGCAGCCATGGCCGCCGCGACCCCGGCGCCGTAACCCTGGTTCTGCACATCCCCCTGCATACGGATGACCGGCAGCGCGTCACGGTGGGCGCTGACGCCCAGGCCGGTGACCAGAATGCCGTCAAGCCCCTTGGGCAGGAGACAGCGATAGGGCACGTGGACAGAGATCTGCGTGCGGCCCGGCGGACGCACCAGGAACATCGGGTGAACCGTGTAGCCGTGGGAATCAAAGTCGCTCTTGGCGATGACCAGGGTGTCGGGATGGGTGCGGTTCAGCATCATGTCCATCGGGGTCAGGAAGGCGTCGCCGACGATCTGGCGGCGCTCGCGGGTATCGATCAACTGGCCGAGGTCATAGGCATAATGGAACTTTTGGCGGGAGGTGACAAAGGTGCGCCAGATGTCGAAGATGTCGGTCTCATCCACAAAGGTGTAGTCGGTGTTGGTATAGCGGGCGCCCAGCTCCTTCTGGGGCAGGCCGGTCCCCTGGACAGCCACCTCGGTGTCATCCGTGTAGCGGCAGGTGGCCCCGGCGGCGGCGGCGATGTCGGCCGCGCCGGTGGAATCCACCACCGCCTTGGCGAGGATCACGCCGCGCCCCTGCGGGGTGGCGACGATGATGCCCTTGACGCGGCCATTCTCCACCACCGCGCCCACGCCGAGCGTGCCGTACCAGACATCGACCCCGGCCTTGCGCAGGGCGCGCCGGTACCATTCGATCTTCAGCTCCGGGTTCCAGCCCCCGCCTCCGGTACGGGTTTCCTTTTCCCCGAGCGCGGCCACCCCCTCATCCACCTCGCGGGTGAAGCCGACCAGGTTGCCGTGATAGTATTTGCTGATCAGCCCGGCGGTGCCCACGCCGCCCAGGGAGTGCAGATACTCCAGCAGGAGCGTGCGCGCCCCCTGGCGACCGGCGCCAATCCCGGCGGGCGCTCCGCCCGTGCCGCCACCCACCACCACCACATCGTACTCGCCCAGCACTGGCAGGGCGTGGCCATCAGCGGGCACCGTGCGCCGGTGGGGCGAGGCTCCGACCGAGCCGTCCCCGCTGATCTCGCCGCGTTCCAGGCTGTTGACCGGGGCGGTCTCCAGCGCCAAACCCGGGGCCTTGGTCTGGGGGGCGGCATTCCAAACCCGCACCCCAACGGGGGCCGAAAGACCGGCGGCCATTTTGGCGGCGGCCTGACCGGCGCGCGCTCCCACGGCCATGAGATTGACCGGCCGGGCCAGCTTGGCGGCGGCGGGGCGGGAGAGATCGGCGCAGGCACCCACCACCAGGAGACGATCCACACCCTGCGGCTGGAGCGCCTCCATCGGCACGCGGTCCGCCCCCGGCCAGTTGCCGGTCACCGACTGTTGGCCCCTCATGGCATCGGGCGGCACCTGGAAGAGGGATTCGGAGGAATCAAGGGATGCGGGGGTCCAGGTGAGATCGCGGGCCATCTGCTCCGCCTCGGCAAAGGCGCCAAAGGAGATGTCGCGCATCGGGATTTGCAGCGTGTACTCATGCACCGGGAATTCATCCTCCTTGCGGTCCACGACCATCTGCGGCACCGGCTGCTTCACCGTGGAGAAGGTGTCACCCTGCTGCCCCGGGCCGCCCACCACCACGCGGCGGAAGGACTGGGTCTCGACCGGGTACGGCGCGAATTTCGCCCCGGCCAAACGGGCCAGCACCGCGCGTTCGGTCGCATCAATCACCACGCGGGCCACGATGGCCTGGCGGCCGGACCGGTTGACGATCACCACGCCCGCAGGCTTGCCGGCGGCATCGCGCAGCAGCTCGGAGGGGTAGCTGCCAAAGAGGAAACTCACGCCGGACTGGACCAAGGCCTGATCCAGCACCCGCTTGGCCTGCATGGGGGTGACGAGGCGGTTGAAGGCCGGGGTGGCAGCAGGCTCGGCCGGGGCAGCCGCCGGACCCTCCACCACAATTTCCCCGAGCAGGATGCGCTGCGCCTCGGCGCTCTTGGCGACCTCCAGCTTCAGAAAACGGGTGTTCAGATTGACGCTGGCGGCCAGGGGCAGCGGGGAATCCTCAGCGGCCAGGGCGGGCTGCTGGTTGGTGATGGTCGTCACCGGGGTCCAGGCCTGGCCATCCGGGCTGGCGCTGATGCGGACCTGTTGAACATCAAACTCCGCCGGACGCTGGAAGGTGAGCAGGCCGACCCGGTTGACCACCTGGGCCTTCCCGAGGTCCACGGTCAGAGCCACGTTCTCATTGTACTGCACGCTCTGCTTGGATGCACCGGCGGTTTTGCCATCGGAAAGCAGGGAGGGAGGCTGGGTATCCTTGTGAACCGGCGCGGAAGGCTGGCTGGCGGAGTACTTGAAGGCAAGCTGCGGCCCAAACAGCCGGGCACTACCCTTGGCGGCAGGCTGGAAGATCTCGCGGGCCAGATCGGTGAGCGGCTGCTCGCCCGGCTCCAGCCAGAGGCGGTAGGTGCCGCTGAGATCACCGCCCAGATAGGAATGGGGGGCGGCCAGGAACACGCGGGCACCGGACTTGGCCGCCTCCATGGCGGCGGCGACACCACCGGAGGAACCGCCGACCACAACCACATCCACCTCCTTGAGCACCTGCACGGTGCGGGCCGCCTCGGACACCTCCGCCGCCGGCAGACCACCAGCCAACAACACCAGCCCCAGGGAGCCGGCCCAATGCCAAAAATTCAGGCGTGTCATGGGTGAAAGCATAGGCGAGCCCCCGAAAGGCGTCAGTCACAAAAAACAATTTTTTGGATCGTGATTGGCAAGGAGCCGCCAACCACGTTAGAAAACAAGCATGTTGATGGAACTGAAGCGAAACTCACGGGCGGGCAGCCTCCTGCTCGCCGCCGCCGTGCTGGGCTTGGCGTTGCCGCTGGCGGCGGCCCCGCGTCTCAAGGTCAGCGACAACCACCGCTATCTGGTGCAGGAGGATGGCCGCCCCTTCTTCTACCTGGGCGACACCGCGTGGGAGCTGTTCCACCGGCTGAACCGGGACGAGGCCAGCCGCTACCTGAACGACCGCGCCCGCAAGGGCTTCACGGTCATCCAAGCCGTGGCCCTGGCGGAGCTGAATGGCCTCACCGATCCCAACCCTTACGGGCATCTGCCCCTGGTCGAGAATGACCCCGCCCGCCCGGACCTCAGGGACGGCCCCGAAAACGATTACTGGGACCACGTGGATTTCATCGTCAACAAGGCGGAATCCTTGGGCCTTCACATCGGGTTCCTGCCCACATGGGGGGACAAGTGGAACAAGAAGTGGGGGGCAGGCCCGGAAATCTTCACCCCGCAAAACGCGGAGACCTACGGGGAATGGCTCGGCAAACGCTATGCGGAGAAGCCCGTCATCTGGATCGTTGGCGGGGATCGTCCGGTGGAAAACGACCGGCACCGGGAAATCCTGGCCGCCCTGGCCAAAGGCTTGCGCCTGGGGGATGGCGGACGCCACCTGATCACCTTCCACCCCCCGGGCGGCGAGGGCTCCGCCACCTGGTTCCACGACGCCACCTGGCTCGATTTCAACATGCGGCAGAACGGCCATGTGACGGAGTACGGCCGCTACGCCCTGACCCGCCGGGATTATGACCGCCAGCCCATCAAGCCGGTGCTGGATGGCGAACCGGTGTACGAGGATCACCCGGTTTCCTTCAACGCCAAGGAATTCGGGCACTCGCTGGCGGCGGATGTGCGGCGGCCGCTCTACTGGGATCTCTTCTCCGGAGCCTGCGGCCACACGTACGGGCACCACTCAGTCTGGCAGATGTATGACGCCACCCGCGCCCCCATCAACAACCCGCTGCAACCGTGGCACGAGGCGATCGACCAGCCCGGCGCAAGCCAGATGCAGTTTGGCCGGCAGCTCCTGGAGTCGCGGCCCTTCCTCACGCGCATTCCGGATGACAGCGTGATCGTGCCGGACAAGGTGCCGACGGCCATCCCCGGCGCGGGCCTGCGCCGCCTGGCGGCCACGCGGGATGAGCAGGGCTCCTTCGCCATGGTGTATGTGCCGGCGGGCCGCAGCTTCAGGGTGCGGATGGACAAGCTCAGCGGCCCCCTCGTCCGGGCCTGGTGGTTCAACCCGCGCAGCGGGGAAAGCACCCTGATCGGCGAATTCCCCAGCCAGGGCGAGCGGAAATTCGATCCGCCCCTGCCCGGGGAACTCTCCGACTGGGTGCTGGTGCTGGATGATTCGGCGAAGAAATTCCCACCGCCCGGCAAAACCCGGGCCCCATGAAATAACTGGCGCAAACGGAGGGTTGCGGCTACAACGCGGGCATGCACCAAACCCTCACGCGGCTTTTGACGCTGGCGCTTTGTGCCGGCGGCCTCTCGCTGGCCACCGCCGCCCAGCGGCCCCTGGCCCTGCACCCGGAGAACCCGCACTACTTTTTGTGGCGCGGCCAGCCCACGGTGCTCATCACCTCCGGCGAACATTACGGGGCCGTGCTGAACGCGGACTTCAATTACCGCAAATACCTCGACACCCTGGCCCGGGACCGCCTGAATCTGACCCGGACCTTCACCGGGGGCGCGTACGTGGAACCGGCGGGGGCCTTCAACATCGCCCGCAACACGCTGGCCCCGCTGGAAGGCCGCTACCTGGCCCCGTGGGCGCGCAGCGCGCAGCCCGGGTACGCACGGGGCGGCAACAGGTTTGATCTCGGCCGGTGGGACGAGGCCTACTTCCAACGGCTGCGGGACTTCACCGCCTTCGCGGCCAAAAAGGGCGTGGTGGTGGAGGTGAACCTCTTCTGCCCCTTCTACGAGGAGAGCCAGTGGCTGCTCAGCCCGTTCCACCCGGCCAACAACATCAATGGCACCGCCCACGTCAGCCGCACCAATGTCTATACGCTGGACCGGCATGAAGGGCTCCTGACCTGGCAGGAGAAGCTGGTGCGGCGGGTGGTGGCGGAACTGATCGCGTTCGACAACGTCTATTACGAGATCTGCAACGAGCCGTACTTTGGCGGCGTGACCCTGGCCTGGCAGCATCACATCGCGGAGGTCATCCAGCAAACCCAGCGGGAGCTGTGCCCCCGGGGCCCGCACCAGCTCATTGCCCAGAACGTGGCCAATGACAAGGCGCTGGTGAAAGCTCCGCATCCGGCCATCTCCCTCTTCAACTTCCACTATGCCTCCCCGCCGGACACCGTGGGCATGAATCACCACCTGAACAAGGTGATCGGCGACAATGAGACCGGCTTTCGCGGCACCAACGACGCCCCGTACCGGATGGAGGCCTGGGACTTTCTGCTCGCGGGCGGCGGCCTGTACAACAATCTGGATTACTCCTTCGTGGCCGGCCAGGAGGACGGCACGTTTGCCTATCCCGCCCAGCAGCCGGGCGGTGGCAATCCCGGTTTTCGCCGGCAACTGCGGACCCTGGTGGAGTTCATGAACGGGCTGCCCTTCCTGCGCATGCAGCCGCAGGGCGGCGTGGTGCAGGCGCTCAGCTCCAGCCAGCACCGGGCCCGCGCCCTGGTGGAGCCGGACCGCACCTGGGCCATCTACGTGCGGCCGAAAGAGCTGCCGAAAAAAATTGTCACCCTGCCCGAACCCGCCCGCGTGCAACTGACTCTGAACCTACCCAAGGGCTCCTTCCGGGTGGAGTGGGTGGACGCCCTGACCGGCGCCCGCCAGCGCGAGACCCTGAACCACAGCGGGGGCGGCGCGCCCCTGACCAGCCCGCCCTTCCGCGAGGACATCGGGCTGAAGATCACCCGCCGTTAATCCTGTTATGAATCTGATCCAAAGACGCACCTTCGTGCTCGCCCTGGCCGCCCTGGGCCTGGCCGCCAATCTGATCGGCGCGGAGCCCAAGCCGCGCTGGAACCTCAAGGAACTCGGCCGCGCCCCGGTCACCTATCCGGCCCCGGACATTCCCGCCGCCGACCTCAAAACCATCTTTTACGAGGGCTTGCCCTGGAAAGGTGCGCCGACACGGGTGTTTGCCTATTACGGCCTGCCCGAAGGGGCCTCCGCCAGCCACAAGGTGCCCGCCATGGTGCTGATCCACGGCGGCGGCGGCACCGCCTTCGCCGATTGGGTGAAGCTCTGGAACAAACGGGGGTACGCGGCCATCGCCATGGATACCTGCGGCGCCGTGCCGGTGGGCAGCTACAGCAAATGGCAGCGCCACCCGCAAGGCGGCCCGCCCGGCTGGGGCGGCTTCGCGCAGGTGGATGAGCCGATGACCGACCAGTGGACCTACCACGCCGTTGCCGACGTCATTCTGGCCCACTCCTTCCTCCGCTCCCTGCCCGAGGTGGACACCGGCCGAATCGGGGTAACCGGCATCTCGTGGGGCGGCTACCTCACCTGCATTGTCGCCGGGGTGGATAGCCGCTTCCGCTGCGCCGTGCCGGTGTACGGATGCGGCTTCCTCGGGGAGAACTCCACCTGGCTGGGCGATTTCGAGCGCCTGGGCAAAGAGCGGGCCACCCGCTGGCTCCGCTGGTGGGACCCCTCCAGCTACCTGGGCCAGGCCAAAATGCCGATGTTCTGGATCAACGGCTCCAATGATTTTGCCTACCCCATGGATTCCTGGCAGAAGTCCCACCAGCTCGCCCGAAACACCCGCACCATCAGCCTCCAGGTCCGCATGCCGCACGGCCACAACGGGCCCGGGGAGAATCCGGAGGAGATTCGCGTGTTTGTGGAGAGCGTTCTCAACCAGGGCCAACCGCTGGGACGAGTCACCCGCCAGGGCGCCCGCAAAGGGCAGGCGTACGCGGTCTGCAAATCCCCGGTGCCGCTCACCAAGGCGGAGCTGAATTACACCGGCGACACCGGCATTTGGAAGTCGCGCAAGTGGGAAACCATTCCGGCCACCCTTGACACCAAGAACGGTCGGGCTGAGGCCGCCGTGCCCGCAGGCGCCACCGTGGCCTATCTGAATTTCGTGGATGACCGGGGCTGCATCGTCAGCTCGACCCATTTCCCGGTCGGCAAGTGAATTTGCCGGACGGCTTCACAGTCCATTAAAGCATGAAAACGAGTCTCAAAACCGCCCTCGGCCTGCTGGCTGTGGCGTATCTGACCTGCGTGGCCCCCCTCGCCGCCGCCCCCGCCGCCCAGACCATCGCCGGGGTGGACACCTCCAAATGGTTCGGCTTTAACCTGCTGGAGAAATTCACCCTGCGCGGCCAGCAGCCCTATCTGGAAACCGATTTCCAGTGGATCGCCGAGCTGGGTTTCAATTTCGCCCGCCTGCCCATTGATTACCGCTGCTACACGCAGACGAATGACTGGCTGAAGTTCAAGGAGTCCGTTTTGCAGGATATCGACCAGGCCATCGCCTTCGGCAAGAAACATGGGGTCCACGTCTCCGTGAACCTCCACCGTGCCCCAGGCTACTGCATCAACCCGCCCAAGGAAGCCACCGACCTCTGGACCGATGAAACCGCGCAGGCCGCCTTTGCCGCGCACTGGGCGATGTTCGCGCGCCGCTACAAAGGCATCCCCTCCGCGCAGGTGAGCTTCAACCTGCTGAACGAGCCCGCGAACACCACCAAGGAGCGGTTCGTGAAAGTATTCTCCCTCGCCATTGAGGCCATCCACCAGGTGGATCCCGACCGTTTGATCATCGTGGACGGCATGGATGTGGGCAGCCGTCCGGTGACCGAGTTTCTGGCCCTGCCCAACGTGATCCAGGCCACCCGGGGTTATCACCCATCCACCATCTCCCATTACAAGGCCAACTGGATGAAGGGGAGCGACCAGTGGCCGGAGCCAACCTGGCCGATGATGCGCCTGGCGGGGTACCTATACGGGCCGGAAAAGGCGGATTTGCGCTCCCCCCTCACCCTGCAGGGCACTTTCCCGGCCGGCACGGAATTCGTCCTGCGCCCCCACCAGCTCTCGGTCAAAGCCCGCCTGACCGTCAAGGCGGATGGCCAACTGCTCCAGGAAAAACTTTATGATCCGGCCATTGACCCCGCCGATTGGCAGCAGGTGAAGGAGCAGACCCAGTACCGGCTCATGCAGGTGGCTCGGGAGATCCCGCTCACCATCACCCTGAAAGCCGCCGCCCGTGAGCTGACCATTGAAAACGTGGCGGGAGATTGGCTGAAATGCAGTGAATTGAGCATCCGCCTGCCGGGCGGAACCGCCCGGACCTTTGGCCTGGAAAATTCCTGGGGCCGCAAACACACGCCCTGGACGGTGACGCCTGAAGGCCGCCTGCAACCCCCGCCGGGCACCGCTGCGGATGAGCCCCTGGTCAATTACCTCAAGCCCTGGCGGGAGATTTCGCAGCAGGGGGAGACGGTGTTTGTCGGGGAATGGGGCGCGTTCAACAAGACGCCGCACCCGGTCACCCTGGCCTGGATGGAGGCGTGGATGAAGCAATGGCAGACCTCCGGCTACGGATGGGCCCTGTGGAATTTCCGGGGTACCTTCGGCATCCTCGACAGCGGCCGCGCGGATGTCCAGTACGAGGAATGGCACGGCCACAAGCTGGACCGCGCCATGCTCACCCTGCTGCAAAAGTACGCGCGACCGGGGAAATGATTCGCCCCGGACAGAGTGGCGGCACCCAGACGCCGCCATCCAATCAGGTCAGGGCCGCCAGCGCCGCGTGATAAACGGTGGTGGTCTCCGGATACTCGGCCACGGTCACGTTCAAATCCTTGAGCAAGCCGTCCTGCAGCCCGTAGATCCAGCCATGCACGGCCAGCTCCTGGCCGCGTTCCCAGGCATCCCGGGCAATCGTGGTGTGGCAGACGTTGGCCACCTGCTCGATGACGTTCAGCTCGCACAGCCGGTTGATCGCCGCGGTCTCCTCCCCCAGGCCCGCCAAGTGCTGCCCGTGCTTCAGTCGCACGTCCTGCACGTGCCGCAGCCAGTTGTCGCTCAACCCCAGCCGGTCGCGCCGGATCGCCGCCTGCACCCCGCTGCAACCGTAGTGGCCGCAGACGATGATGTGGCGGACCTTCAGAATATCCACCGCAAACTGCATCACCGAGAGACAGTTGAGGTCGGTGTGAACCACCAGGTTGGCGATGTTGCGATGGACGAACAGCTCGCCGGGCAGCAGCCCGACGATCTCATTGGCCGGCACGCGGCTGTCCGAGCAGCCGATCCACAGGTAGCCCGGGAGCTGCTGCCGGGAAAGCTTGAGGAAAAACTCCGGGTCCACCTGCCGGATGCGTCCGGCCCAGGCTTGGTTGTTGTCAAAAAGTTGACTCAGTGTTCGCATGCCTTGGGTGGTGTGGAATTTCCGAAGTTTATCAAAAAGCCAGGGTCGCTTGCGGCGGCCCTGGCCTGGCTTTCCAAAAACATTGACGCAGGCGGCCTCAGGAGGCAACCGGGGCGGCAGCCGGGGCCGCTGGCACCGCCTCGATGGTGTCCACGCGGAATTTCTTCTGCAGTCCGTTCAGCTCGAACTCCACTGATTCCCCCGCCTTCTTGCCAATCAAGGACTGGGCGACCGGGGTAAGGTAGCTGATGATGTCGTGGTCGGGGTCGGAATCCCAGGCCCCCATGATCTTGAACACTTCCGCCTGCTGGCTGCCCAGCTCGGTGACAGAGACCTTGGTACCGATGCTCACGATGTCGGTGCGCGGATTGGCAAAGTCAGTCCCGCGGGCGCGCAGCAGACCGGTCTCGATCTCCTCCTTGCGGCGCATGAGCAGCTTCTGCATCTCCTTGGCGGCCTTGTACTCGTGGTTCTCGCGCAAGTCGCCATAGCTGCGGGCGATGGCGATCTCCTTGGAGTTGGCCGGGATTTTCTTCTGCACCAGCTCGGCGTATTCATCCTTGCGGCGCTCCAGGCTGGTCCAGGAGACCAGATAATAGGTTTCCTGGCGCTGCTGCTCGCCGGTGATCAGCGATTGCATGGCCGGATACCGCTTTACGATGCGGGCCAGCAGCGAGCGCTTGTCCATATCGTCAAAGCTGGGGGAGAGCTGCAAGGCGCGCGTGAGATCCTTGATGACCTCCAGGTCGGCGGATTCGATCAGCTCCACGATCAGCTCCTTATCGGACAGGATGAAATCGCGGAGGCGGTTGGATTTCTTTTCGTTGAACTGGTCGCGCTCAATCGCCGTCAGCATGGCGCGGAAGACTTCCGGCCCCAGGATGTCGGCATAGGAATCCGTGCGCTCCCGGGCGAGCCAGAGCAGCAGATCGGAGCTGGCCTGGTGCTGGCTGATGAGCCGGGCCACGGTGTCCTTGAGCAGGTTGAGCTGCCCTTCGGCGATCAGCAGGTGCGCCAGTTCGCCGACCAGCTTGGTGGGGGCGGAGTTCAGCGATCCCACCACGACGGTGGCCCATTTGTCCGGGTTGGCCTCGCGGAAGGAGAGCAGCGCCTTGCGGTGCTTGGTGGCCGGCAGGGCCTCCAGCAACCCGCTCAGACGCAGATCCTGCGACCAGATCGCCTGGGCGGGCAATTCATCGGCGGCGGGCGGCAGCCCGGCGGCGGCGTAAAGTTCATCCCGCACGAAAATGGCTTCCAGGGCGGTGGAAGGCTGGGTGCGTTGGTGGGTGCCAATCTCGGCATTCAGGGCGGCAACCACTTCCTTGGCCACCCCGGTCTTGTCCTCCAGGTCATTGATGCTCTTGACGATCTCAGTGGCGGCCGTGTGCCGCGCCTTGAGCCCCTTGGCACCCCGGAAATCAGCCAGTAAACGATCCACCAATTTGGTCTGCTGTTCCTGGAAAAGAATCGGCTCGCTCTTCTTCGCCGGAATCACGAAATGGCCGTCCCGCTTCATTTCGTTGCGGGCCGCTTCCCACCATTTCTTCCAATCGTCACCAATGACATCAGGAACAAGGGCGGTCTGAATCTGATCGAGCGATGCTTTATTGTTAAAGCTACGCAGAACCAGCTTGATCAGCTCCAAATGCTTCACGGCGGCCATTTGGCGCAGACCATCCAAATCCAGGGCTTTGCGGGCCATGATGTGGTCTTTGGGGATGGGGACCAGGGATTGGGCCGCAAACGCCAAGTCCATGGCATGACCGGACTTGCCAGGGAAATCGATGTTGAACCGGGCAAAGACCGTGTCAATGCTGGTGATGCGACCGAACCCCCAGCCGCGGTGGGAACAAAAGCCGCATGCGGCCAGTTTGACCAATGGCTCAATGAACTGTTTGTTCAGTTTGCCAGCCGTTACCAGTTTCTCAAATTCTTCTCTCATAGGAAATCAAAAGACTCGCTCGCCGTTCGGTAACGGGCATTATTAGGCCGTGACCGTGCAAAAACCAAGAGAAATTGCGGTGCAACTGCTGGAGCCAGCGGTGGGCACCTTTGTTTTCGTTGAAAACCGCCTGGATAAGGCGCTGGCGCAAGCCGCGTTGAAAGACCCGGATCGGCGCCTGGTGCAAGAACTGGTCTTCGGCATTCTGCGCCACCGCAGCACGCTGGACTGGCTGATCCGGCGCAAGACGGAGGACCGGGAGCAAAAGCCCGTGTTGCTCAATCTGCTGCGCCTGGGGCTGTACCAGATGTTTTTTCTGGACCGCATCCCGGACCACGCCTGCGTGAATGAGACGGTGGAAATCGCCCACACCCTGGGCCACGGGGCGCAGGCGGGGTTCATCAACGCCATCCTGCGCGCCTACAGCCGCGAGCAGGAGGCCACCCGGCAACTGCTGGTGGAGCTGAAAACCTCGGACCCGGCGACGGGGCATGCGCATCCCCAATGGCTGTACGAGCGCTGGCTGCAACGCTACGGACCGGACCAGACCCGGCAATTGATGGAATGGGACAACACCCCGGCCAAGGTCTTTGCGCGCGTCAACACCCTGCGCGCCACCCCCACCAAGCTGCTGGCCCGCTGGCGCGAGGCGGAGAATGTGGCCTATGACTTCCGCCGGTTTGACTGGGTGCCGGAAAACCTGGTGTTTGAGCTGAAGTCCCCCCCGCCCATGGCGGCCCTGGCCTCCTTCCAGGAAGGCTGGTTTTACATCCAGGATCCCAGCACGATTCTCGCCGTCAAGGCGCTGGATCCCCAGCCGGGCGAGCGCATCCTGGATGTTTGCGCCGCCCCCGGCGGCAAGACAACCCTGATCGCGCAGTTCATGCAGAACACCGGCAAGGTGATGGCCCAGGACAGCGACCCGGCACGCCTGGTGCGGGTGCGCGAGAACCTGGACCGGCTGGGCATCACCTGCGCCAACACCTCCACGATCAACAACCCGGCGGCATTGGATGCCGGCATGATGTACGACCGCGTGCTGGTGGACACCCCCTGCTCCAACACGGGCGTGGTGCGGCGGCGGGTGGAATTGCGCTGGCGGCTGCAACCCTCGGAAATCACCCGGCTCCACGGGGAGCAGTTCAAGATCCTCACCCAGGCGGCGGCGCGGGTGAAACCGGAGGGCGTGCTGGTGTACAGCACGTGCAGCCTGGAGCCGGAGGAAAACCAGCAGGTGGTGCAGCGCTTCCTGGCGGCGAACCCGTCCTGGTGCCAGCTATTCGAACGGCAGCTCACCCCCTTCAAGGACCAGGTGGACGGCGCCTACGTGGCCAAGCTCTACCGCGAATAAGCGGCCACCCCACCCATTCAAAGGGCCAATGACCCGCCGGCAAGGCGGGTTATTGGCCCGATTTCTTTGCCCGTATCAATGGCTGCGCCCCTGATAAATGCGCGTGGGGACGGCTTTGGTGTCCAGGTTCACCGTGGTGCCGCCGGTGCCGATGACAACATTGGTCAGGAGCGTCCAATTGCTCATCTGGGTGGCCCCGTAAATGTCAATGGACTGTCCCGCCGTCCCGGTCACCACAAATTGCAGGTTGCCGCCGGTCGCCAACCGGGGCGAGGCCAGGCGCACCGGCTGCGTGGCGACCAGATTCCAGCCCAGGTTGAAATAGCCCAGCGAAACCGTGCCCGCCTCGTTGTAGCCATCCACCGCCACATAATAGAGCTGGTTGGAGACCGCCGCGAAGGTGACGCGGCTGCCCAGGTTGCCAGGCGCGCTCGTGTCATCGTTGGATGCCAGGGTCACCAGGCTGCCCAGGGAGGAGCCGGTGTAAACCGCCAGGAGGGTGTCCATGTTGGTGACGGTGGTTTCAAAGGTCGCCAGCCCGGTGGCCGGGGCCACCCAAAGGTACCAGAGCGAGGCCCCCCCAACGTTCCCGGCATGGTAAGGCTCGGCGGCCTGGTGGTTGGCCCCGCGGTTGAAATTGGTCTGCAGCCCGGTGGCGGCCGAGAGGACAGCGGCCTGCGCAAACAAATCGTTCAGCCCCATGCCGGCGCCCAGCGACCAGTTGAGTTTCACGGTGCCGTCACGAATGACCCCGCTGGTGGTTGCCAGGCCGGCCACGGCGATGCGATAAACGGTGCCAACCGTGGCGGTGAAGCCCACCCGGCTGGCGCGGGTGTCGCGGCTGATGTCGTCGTTGTAGGCCAGTTCCACCAGGGTGGCCAGCGTGGTGCCGGAATAAACGCCAACCACCGTATCAAAGTCGCTGCCAATGGTGTCAAAGGTAGCCAAACCGTTGGCCGGAGCCGTCCACGAGTACCAGACCAGCTTGCCGACTGAATACCCGCCCGGGCTCGGTTCGCCCGCCTGCAAGGAGGACCCCACGTTGCTGCCGGTGGCGGTGGCGCCGGAGACCGTCGTGGCTGTGCCAAAGGCGTCATTGGGGGCCACCCCGCTGGCGGTGGTGGGATACCAGGTGAGGAGGACGGTGCCGGCATCGGCGTAGTCAGTGCTGCTGTCATAGTAGCCGTCCACGGCCACCTGATAGATCGTACCCGCCACTGCGGTGAAGGTGACCCGGCTGCGGTAGATGCCCCCATCATAATTGATGTCATCATTGGACCCGACCAGGGTGAGCCCGGCCACCGAAGTGCCCCGGTAAACCGCCAGCACGGTGTCAAAGCTGCTCCCCTCCGTGTCGAAGGTGAATGAGCCGTTGGCCGGAGCCGTCCACCGGTACCAGATGGAGGAACCGCCCTGGTCCGCATGGTACGGTTCACTGGCTTCCACGGTTGCCCCCATGCTGTTGCCAGCCACGTCCCCGCGGCTGCCGGAAATGATCTGGGCGCTCGCAAAATTGTCGTTCCAAGTGCCGGCGGTCATCGACCAGTTCAACCGCACCACGCCGGCGGCCCCATTGTAGCCATCCACGGCCACAAAATAGGTGGTGTTCGCCACCGCCGTGAAACTCACCCGGCTGAGGGTACCGTAAAAATCATCATTCGTGGCCACCAAGGTAAGTCCGCTGACAGCAGTGCCCCGGTAAACGCCCAGGGTGGTGTCAAAGTAGCCGCCCAGGGTGTCAAAGGCCACCATGCCGGATTGCGGGGCGGTCCAGCGGAACCAGACGGATTTGGAAATCGGCGTGCCGCCGTGGGTCGGCTCGCCAACTTCCTTGGTGGCACCGGCGGTGGAGCCATAGACGCCGCCCTGCGCGCCGGTGATGGTCCGGGCGTTGCTGAAGGCGTCGTTTTTCACGGTGGCAGGCAGGCTGAGCAGCCAGTTCTGGATGATGGGAAAGGAGACATCAAACCGGCCATACTCGTCCAGACCGGTGGGGGTGGCACAGGAGGAATCGCCCCCGTACAACTGGCCCAGGAATTGCCCGCTGATATTGAAGAGCGGAGAACCGCTGCTGCCGGCCTCCGTGACCCCTGAGGACCATTGCACGAAGAGGAAATCGGAATCCGCGTTGCTCAGCGTGCCATAGCTGATCCGTTTGTGGCTGCCATCCGGGTGGTGAATGCCGACGATATCCCCCCCCGTGGAGGGCAGGTCCGCGTTCCACCCGGCGTAGGCCACCCCGCCCGGGCTTTCCTGGCGCAGCAGCAGAAAGGCAAAATCATTGCCGGTGGAACGGGTGGCCCCCGCCAGGAAGTCCGCCCCGCCGCCGGTCCGGGGCACCGTCAGGATCGCGGGCACTGTCCCGTTGCAGGTCGCAGTCTGGTAGAACCAGTAAAACTCCAGGCTGTTGGCCTCATCCTGGTTTTTCACACAGTGGTTGGCGGTCATGAAATAATCGACGTACGTGGTCTCATCCGCATCCGCCAGGAGGCAGCCGGTGCACCAGATTTCACCCGCCGTGGTGATGCTCCCCAAGCCCGCCACCGCATAGGAGGTGTCCACCCACGAGGCCGCGCAGGAAATGTCATTGTGGCAGGTGCCCTCCTTGGCCCGGTTGGCTTTGGGATCCTCCGGCAGGCGGTAACGGTGCACCAC
The DNA here is from genome assembly GCA_903930345.1 of uncultured Verrucomicrobiota bacterium. Classification (GTDB taxonomy): domain Bacteria; phylum Verrucomicrobiota; class Verrucomicrobiia; order Limisphaerales; family CAIYYI01; genus CAIYYI01. Next base: position 2,856 of record CAIYYI010000380.1, on the reverse strand, counting down.
CTCCGACACGACGAACCGCGTTTGGTCGGTGGCCTGGCCCGCCGGCACCCGGCACTCCACCACCACCCGGGAGCCAAAAATGGTCTCGCTCCAGAATTCCGTCCGCCCACCGGCATAGTTGCGATCATACGGTCCCACGACCTCTTCGGGGCGATCTGCGTTATAGACCACGAAGGTGGTGCCCGGCGGCACGCTCATCTCCGCGAAATGCACCCGCATGGCTAGGGCCCCGTCGGAGGTGAGCTCGGCGGACCAGACCGCGCTACCCTCCTTGGACACCACCCAGTCATCAGCGGGGGCCACCGCCTGGTCCCCTTCCAAGGCGCGTCGGATGCCGATGCGCTGGGAGGTCTTGCCCGGGTTCGTGGCGGCCCGGGCATCCTCGGCCAGCACCGGGCGCAAATCCGGGGCCGATAGGGTGAGGGAGACCACGGGACGCAGTTTCTCACGCACCCCCACGGGGATGGTTTTGGGTTTATTCACCCCGTTGGCCGGTTTGAAAGCGGGGGCCATTTGGGTGATGGTGCCCTTCGGCAACGCCTCTCGGGGAGGGTTCAACCGCTTGGCATCAGCGGGAGCCGCCCCGTGGGCGGCACCCATTAAAAACCCCGTTAAAACAAAACCGATCCATCTGCTATTAAAGTACATAAAAAATGCAACGCCGCGCGGAGGATGGCCGGCTTCGGTCGTCGTGGCACACTCGAACGTCCATCGGTTGTTAGACCTTTGGCCTGGCCCCGCTATTCATTCGTGCCACTTGCCGGGCACTTGACGCACTCTTCCAGACAGCCAAACCCATGCCAAGTGCAATCTTGGGTGGGCCAGGGAGCGTCCCAGTGTGACACGGTTACGCCTTAAGTGAGACACACTGACACACCTGCACAAGTGCCACCTCAGATGCAGATCGGGTGATATTAATCTTTTTACCTGACTATCAATTAGATGCACATAATTAAACAAACTGGCACTGGGGCTGCTCAGTTAATGGCAGCGGAAGCGCTGAAAAATTATGGCAAAGGTACTAGGCATTGATTTGGGAACGACGAACTCCTGCATGGCAGTCATGGAGGGGAATGAACCGTTGGTGTTGGAAAACTCCGAGGGCAAGCGGACGACGCCCTCGGTGGTGGCCTTCACGAAAACCGGCGAGCGGGTGGTGGGAGACGCCGCCAAACGCCAGGCCGTGACCAACGCGAGAAACACGGTTTACTCCATCAAACGGTTCATGGGCCGCAAGTTCGAGGAGGTTCAGGAAGAACTGAAGCGCGTGCCCTACAAGGTGGTGCGCGCCGCCAACGGCGACGCCGCTGTCGAGGTGGAAGTGGACGGCGCCCCCAAGGTCTTCACACCGCCGGAGATTTCCGCCATGATCCTCTCCAAGCTCAAGGCGGACGCCGAAATCCGCCTCGGGGAGACGATCACCCAGGCCGTCATCACCGTGCCGGCCTATTTCAACGATTCCCAGCGCCAGGCCACCAAGGATGCCGGTCGCATCGCCGGCCTGGAAGTCCTCCGCATCATCAACGAGCCCACCGCCGCCTCCCTGGCGTACGGCCTCGACAAGAAGAAGGATGAGAAAATCGCCGTGTACGATCTCGGCGGCGGCACCTTCGATATCTCCGTGCTGGAGATTGGCGACGGCGTGTTCGAGGTGCTGTCCACGAGCGGGGACACCCACCTGGGCGGCGACGACTTTGACAAGCGCATCGTCGACTTTCTCGCGGACGACTTTCAGAAGAACGAGGGCATCGACCTGCGCAAGGACAGGCAGGCCCTGCAGCGCCTGACGGAGGCGGCGGAGAAGGCCAAGATGGAGCTGTCGTCCACGGTCAACACGTCCATCTCGCTCCCCTTCATCACGGCGACCGCCGACGGCCCCAAACACATTGAAGCCTCCCTCACCCGCGCCCGCTTCGAGGAGCTGTGCGCCGACCTGCTGGACCGGTGCCGCATCCCCGTCGAGCAGGCGCTCAAGGACGCCAACCTGGCCCTGGCCGACATCAACGAGGTCATCATGGTCGGCGGGTCGACCCGCATCCCCGCCGTCGTCGCCCTGGTGGAGCGCCTCGCCGGCAAGTCCCCCAACGTCACCGTCAACCCCGACGAAGTCGTGGCCCTGGGCGCCGCCGTGCAGGCGGGCGTGCTGGCGGGGGAGGTGCGCGACATCGTGCTGCTGGACGTGACCCCCCTGTCGCTCGGCCTGGAGACGCTGGGCGGCGTCATGACCAAGCTCATCCCGCGCAACACCACTCTGCCCACCTCCAAGTCCGAAGTCTTCTCCACCGCCGCCGACGGCCAGACGTCCGTGGAGATCAACGTGCTGCAGGGGGAGCGCGAGTTCGTCAAGGACAACAAGTCGCTCGGCACGTTCCGCCTGGACGGCATCCCGCCCGCCCCGCGCGGCGTGCCCCAGATCGAGGTCAAGTTCGACATCGACGCCAACGGCATCCTGTCGGTCACCGCCTCGGACAAGGGCACGGGCAAGAGCCAGGACATCAAGATCACGGGCGCGTCGACGCTGTCGTCGGACGACGTCGACCGCATGGTGCAGGACGCCGAGAAGTTCGCGGACGAGGACAAGGCCAAGCGCGAAGCGGTCGACACCCGCAACTCGGCGGACTCGATGGTGTACCAGGCGGAGAAGCAGGTGAAAGAGTTTGGGGACAAGGTGCCGGCCGAGCTCAAGGCCAAGGTGGACGCCGCCGTCGCCACGCTCAAGGAGGCGGTGGCCAAGGACGACGTGGCGGGCATGAAGAGCGGGATGGAGGCGCTGCAGGCGGAGGTGATGGCGATCGGGCAGGCGGTCTACTCGGCCGGCGGCGCGGCGGGCGCGCCCGGCGCCGACGGCGCGGGCGG
>CAIYYI010000379.1 GCA_903930345.1 uncultured Verrucomicrobiota bacterium | reverse complement strand
GGCCCCGAGGAACTTGCGGGCGATTTCTGGGTGGGTTATCGCCGCAGGATTCTCAAGAACGTCGACTGGCGCCTGCAGCTCAACGTTCGCAACGCCTGGGGCAACCGCGACGATATCCCAGGAACACCAGCACCACCAGCACCGCATACAGCGGGAAAAAATACGGGGCCAGGCAAATGACGAAATTATTCTTGGTCACCACCACATGTCCCCCCTTGGCCCCCGCCTTGAACCGCTTCACCCGCCCCCCCATCAGCCAGGTCCAGACGGCGTGGGTCAGCTCGTGGCCGAACACATAGAGCAGCATGGGCTTGGGCAGCAACAGCCACACTACCAGCCAGCAGCCGGCCCCGGCCAGCATGGGCACCCAGACGGCATCCGCCCGCCCCCCCTGCTGGATCACAAACCACAAAGCCTTGCCCGCCCCCACGCAGAGGGGGAGCAGCAGCAGCGCGACCACCATTTTCAGCCATTTCGGCACCCGCGTTACTTAACCCCAACCACCCCCGCTGTCACGTCCCATCCAAAACGTCTTCACGTTTCACGCCTCCCCCTTCACCCCCGCTTCCGCATTGGACGCCACCCCGGTCTGCGCTTATGGTAACCCCCATGAAAGTGACCAAACTGCTCCACACCCGCTACCGGGTGGACGATCTGGAAAAAACGGTGCGGTTCTACCGCGACATCCTCGGCCTGAAGGAAATTCGGCGGCACAAATCCCCGCGTGGCTCCGAATTGGTGTTCCTGGAGACACCCAACAGCGAGGAACTCATCGAAATCTGCAATTACCCCTCCAGTGGTCCGGTGGTGGTGCAGCCGGATTTGACCCACTTGGCGTTTGAGGTGGAAAGCCTGGAAGCCTTTGGCCGACACCTCGCCGCCCACGGCCTGAAATACTCGGATGGCCCCACCCTCAAGCCGGATGGCAGCGGCTTCGCCTTTGTCGATGCCCCGGAAGGCTACGAGATCGAACTGATGCAACGGGCACAAGGGACTGTGCCGCAGGTTTCCAAACCTGCAGGCCCTGCGGATGAACGATAGCCCCCGAATGACCGGACGCCCTGCCGACTTGGAAGTCGGCGACACAGCAGGTTTGGAAACCTGCGGCACAAGGCAACGTGCCGCCGCCACGCTTTTCCTCCCAGCCCCCCCTCAGCTCACCCATTATAACCCGTGAAAAGCCATTGATTGGGGTAGTGATCGGCGCCACCCGCGCAAAAAAGCGTTTGCCCCTGACGCGCTTTACCCTACCCTTGCCCCATGTTTACTGCGAAGGACCTCTTTGACCTGAGCCAGACGGAACACGCGGAGCTGTTCGCCGACTGCGAGTACGCCTGGGACGCCCTGAAGCGGCTCAAAGCCTACGTTGATAAACACGCCCGGGGGGAACTGCACAACGAGTGCGAGGGCGTGGCCTTCATCGGGGATCGGGTGTTCATCGGCGAGGGCACGGTGGTGGAGGATGGGGCCATGATCAAGGGCCCGGCCATCATCGGCCGCAACTGCCAGATCCGCCACAACGCCTACATCCGCGAGCATGTCATCGTGGGGGACAACTGCGTGATCGGCAACTCGTGTGAACTCAAACACTCCCTGCTCTTCAACGGCTGCCAGGTGCCGCACTTCAGCTACGTGGGGGATTCCATCCTCGGCCACAAGGCGCACCTGGGGGCCGGCGTGAAAATCTCCAATGTCAAACTGGTGCCCGGCAACGTCACCGTCGAAGGGCAAGGGCGGCGGCTGGACACCGGCCTGCGCAAGTTCGGCGCTTTGCTGGGCGACCACACGGACATCGGCTGCAACAGCGTGCTCAACCCCGGCAGCATCATCGGCCGCCGCTCCGTGGTCTATCACTGCACCAACTGGCGGGGCTGGCTGCCGCCGGAATCCATCGCCAAAAACAAGGCGGTCGTCGAGGTGGTGACCCGCGCGACCCAAAGCTGACCGCCCCTTTTCCCATGATTGGCCCCATTGACACCCAGGCCGCCGGCGCGGACGGCACCCTGATCACTTCCGTGCGGGAGCTGTTCGGCCCGGAGGGCCTGCTCTCGCGAGCGAAGAATTTCGAGTACCGGCCCCAGCAGCAAGAGATGGCCATCGCCGTGGCGGAGGCCCTGCTGGGCCGCCAGCACCTCGCCGTGGAGGCGGGCACCGGCGTGGGCAAGAGCCTCGCCTATCTCGCCCCCGCCATCCTCTTTGCCTCCGGGCACGGCAAAAAAGCCATCATCTCCACCCACACGATCAATCTCCAGGAGCAGCTCATTGAGAAGGATCTCCCCATGCTGGCCAATGTGCTGCCGGTGCGGTTTGAGTACAGCATGCTCAAGGGCCGCTCCAACTACCTCTGCACCCGCCGCCTCCACCGCGCCCTCCAGCAGGCGGACGGTCTCTTCACCTCCCCGGAACTGGAGGAACTTAAACGCATCCAGCAATGGGCGAGACAGACGCCGGACGGCAGCCTCTCCGACTTCGAGATCGAGCCCGACTCCAAGGTCTGGTCCCACGTCTGCTCCGAGCGCGGCATCTGTTCCCCCAAGGTCTGCGGCCCCGGCTCGGATTTTGCCCGGGACCACGATGTCTGCTTTTTCCAGCGCGCCCGCAGCAAGTTCCTGAGCGCCGATGTCCTGGTGCTGAACCACACCCTCTTCTTCACCCTGCTGGGCAGCATTGATGAGGAGGTTCCCGGCGGCATCCTCTTTAAGAATGACTTCGTCATCTTCGACGAGGCCCACACCATGGAGCAGGTGGCCGCCAAGCACATCGGGCTGAGCGTCTCCAGCGGCCAGGTCCGCTTCGCCCTCCAGCGGCTGTGGAATCCCCGCACGGAGAAGGGTCTCCTCGCCTCCCTCCGCCAGGGCAAGATCGTTCCCCACGTGGCGGATCTGCTGAAGGAAAGCGACCACTTTTTCACCCACGTGGAGGAAAGCTGCGAGCAACTGCGCCTGGAGTTGGAGGACAACCCGGCCCCGGACAGCCGCCGCGCCCGCGCCCCCAAGGGCGGCGAGACGGGCCGCACCCGCGCCTGGAGCGAGCTGCGCATCCGCCGGCCGGACTTCGTGAAGGACAACCTCACGCTGCCCATCCAGCGCCTGCGCGAGGCGGTGAGCGAGCTGATCAAGACCGTCGATGACAAGGACACCGGCCAGGAGCTGATGGATTGCAACCGCCGTCTGGCGGAGCTGCGGGAGAGCGTCGCCGCCTTCCTTTCCCAATCCGCGCCGGACTACGTCTATTGGGTGGATCGCGGCGGCAAAACCCAGCGCAACATCGGCCTGCACGCGGCCCCGGTGGACGTCGCCGAATTCCTGCGCCGCCGTCTTTTTGAGAGCGACACCTCCATCATCATGACCAGCGCCACGCTGGCCGTCTCCGGCGGGCCCGCCCCGGCTCCCGAACCTCCGGCCGGCCAGCGCCACCGGATCGCCCCCCGCTCCGCCCGCGCCGCCACCGGGCAGGGCATGCGCTATTTCGCCGGGAAGGTGGGCGCGGAATCCGCCCGTCTGCTGCAGGTGGGCTCCCCCTTTGAGTACGAGCGCCAGATGCGCCTGTACGTCGTCAACAAAATGCCCGACCCCCGCGACGCAGGCTACCGGGACGCCCTTGTGCATTGGGTGAAGCATTTCATCAAGCAGACCCACGGCAAGGCCTTCGTGCTGTTCACCAACTTCAAGCTCATGCACGAGGTGGCGGAAATCCTGGACCCGTTCTTCACAATGCTGGGCCTGGAGTGCCACGTACAGGGCACCGGCACCCCGCGCTCCACCATGCTCGAGAAATTCAAGGAGGACGTGGACTCCGTCCTCTTCGGCACCGACAGCTTCTGGCAGGGCGTGGATGTCCCCGGGGAGGCGCTCTCCAACGTCATCATCACCCGCCTCCCCTTCGCCGTGCCGGACCACCCCCTGATTGAGGCGCGCATCGAGAACATTGAGGCGCGCGGCGGCAATTCCTTCGGCGAATATTCCCTGCCCGAGGCCGTGCTCAAATTCCGCCAGGGCGTCGGCCGCCTCATCCGCACCAAGAACGACACCGGCATCGTGGTCGTGCTCGACAACCGCATCCTGTCCAAAACCTACGGCCAGTCCTTTTTAGACGCCCTGCCCAAGTGCCCGGTGGAAATTGTTTAGCTTGCGCCCCTGGCTGCCTTCCCGCTACAAAACGGCATGGCAGCCACCGCTCGCACCATCACCCGTTCCGCCCAACCGTTTAACCTCGACGCCTTCGTGACGCGCTGCACCAGCGACGTCAATGCGGCGCTCGACCATTTTCTGCCGTCGGAAAAAGTGAAGCCGGCCACGATCCACAAGGCCATGCGCTACTCGCTCTTCGCCGGTGGCAAGCGGATGCGGCCCGCCCTGGTCCTGGCTGCCGCCCACGCCTGCGGCGGGGCCACCGGGCCCGCCCTGCCCCTGGCCTGCGCCGTGGAATGCATCCACACCTACTCCCTCATCCATGATGACCTGCCCGCCATGGACAACGATGATTTCCGCCGGGGCAAGCCCACCAACCACAAGGTCTTTGGCGAAGGCATGGCCGTGCTGGCTGGCGACGCCCTGCTGACCCAGGCCTTTGAGGTGGCCGCCCAGTGCCAGGGCTGGCCGCGCTATTCGCACCAGCGCATCATCCTGGAGCTGGCCCAGGCCTCCGGCTCCCTGCAACTCGTGGCGGGCCAGGTGGCGGACCTGGAGGGCGAAGGCAAAAAACTGACCGTCCCTGAACTGCGCTACATCCACGAACGCAAGACCTCCGCCCTGCTCTGCTGCTCCGTGCGCCTGGGCGGCATGAGCGCCAACTGCACCCCGCGCCAGTTGGAGGCCCTCACAGATTTCGGTTACCACGTCGGCCTCGCCTTCCAGGTGATTGACGACATCCTGGACATCACCCAGACCAGCGAGCAGCTTGGAAAAACCGCCGGCAAGGATATCGCCGCCCAAAAGGCCACCTACCCGGCCATTGTGGGATTGGAGAAATCACGGAAGATCGCCACCCAACTCACCACCAAGGCATTCGCCGCCCTGAAGCCCTTCAAAGGCCGGGCGACCGCCCTCGAAGCCCTGGCCAACTACCTGCTCAAGCGCGACAGGTAAGAGGCCCTGCAGCCTCCTGCGTCATCCGACCTTGCACACCTTTGCCCTCGGCATAATTCATCATTCTCTCGACGACCTCTCTCCCACAAAGCGGCAGCAAGCCGCCGCACTCCAAGACGCTTCGCGACTTCGATTGCAACCAACTGCGCGCAAGCGTCTTGGAGTGCGCGTGGCTTGCCACCGCTTTCCGCGTCATCCGACCTTCCACACCTTTGCACTTGGCGTAATTCATTGCTCTCTCGACACCTCCTCTCCCACCAAGCACGCACATAAAAAAAGACCGGATGTTGCCATCCGGTCTTTGAGAAATGCTGGAGAGTCAGATCAAGGCGTCGTGATCCGCAACCGATAAATACGGTTGGTGGTCATCGGCGTGGTGTCTTTCAACTGCTTGACCGTGCCGTCGCCGACCACATTGGTGATCGTCAACCAATTGGCCTGGGCGGCTTGACCCTTATACTCCAGATAGAAGGTTGAGCCGGACATCGTCTGGACATCTCCCTTGAAGCCCCCGCCCGCCGCCACGGCACCAAAGTTGACGATCCGAACTTCGATGGAGCCCACCACCGTCAGGTTGGCCACCGCCGAGGTCACTGCACCACCGGTGTTGGTCACGATGACCTGATAGGCCCCCTGATTACCCGGAGCGGCGGCAGCAATGGTGAGCGGGTTGGTCACCGCGCTCAGTGCGTTGCTGTTGAACAGCCACTTATAGCCAACCGGCTGCGAGCTGAGCACCGTCACCCCGAAGGAGGCCGGGGAACCCGCATTGACCGTCAGGTTGGTCGGCTGCACGGTGATCTGCGGCGGAGCCACTGTGCCGATCGGCGGGATGATCGCGGTCAGGAGGACGTTCAGGTAAACGTCCGTGCTGTAGCCGCCACCGCCCTGATGCAGTTCCAGCGCCACCACGTTGTCGCCGGCCACCAACAACCGATTGTCGATGTTGGTCGCCGGCTGAATCACCACGTTGGTGTTGATCGCCGGAATGTAGAGACCCGTATCACCCCCCGTGACGTTTGCCCGGTTCGTATAGACAATCGTGCCGGTTGGCAAACCATACCGCCAAGCCTCAGTACCGTTCAGATACAGGATGCAACCGTCATCCACGATGGAGCGCAGGCGCAGCTCAGCCCCCAGCGGATCCACCCCGGCCGGCCAGGTGAAGTGCTTGCGGAAGTAATACGTGAAGACATAGGTGGCGTCCTGAGTGGGGGCCGCCATCTGTGTGCCCAGTGTTTCCACCTGTGCCACGGGGTTACCGCGCTTGGCCCAGAACATGCCCCAGCCATTCGTCCAGGAACTGTCATCAAAGGCCGAAGCCCGCCAGACAGTGCCCATATCAATGTTCTGATCCGTGTACTTCCACGAGTTGGTCGGGTTCGTCGCGTCGCCGCCCATCCCGATCAGCGAGATTTCCTGGTACAGGGCGAAGGTGGTGTTCGGCAGCACCAGATTCTGCTGCGCCGAGGCATCCTTCACGTTGTTCACGCGCAGGTTGTAGTTGGCCAGATACTGGCGCGGCGAGGTGATCAGCAACACGTTCGTCGGATTGAGCAACAACGCACTCTGCACCGTCAGGGTGTTCGGCCCCGTCACCGAGTAGTTGCCAATCGTGGTGGCTGAGGTCGGATCAACGCCCTCAGAAAAAGTCACCAGAATGTGAGTCAACGTCGGAGCCAGCGTCGGCTGCGCGTTGGTGGCCCTGAGGATGCCCACCGCCATCGTGACCGTCGGGCGCACGTTATCGACCGGGAAGGTCAGCGTGGCGTTGGAACTTACCGCCCAACTGCCGACATTGCTCGCCACACACATATAAGTGCCGCCATTGAAGCTCTGCACATTGTTCAGCACCAGATTGGTGCTGGTGGCACCCGTGATGAGGTTGGTCGGATTCACACTGGTCTTGTACCACTGGTACGCGATCGGCGTGTACCCCGTCGCGATGCAGGTGAAGGTGACATTCGCCCCCACATTGGTGAACACCGACACCGGGTGGGTCACAATGAACGGGGCCGCCACCACGGTCACGGAGGCAAAGGCGCTGGTCACCATGCCGGCACTGTTGCTGGCCACCAGCCGGTAAACCCCGGTGTTGGTCAATTGGGCACTGGCAATGGAGAGGTTGGTCCTCGTCTGGGTCGCCAGCAGCGTGTTCGTGTTGAAGAACCAGCGATAGGTGATCGGCTCCGTCCCCGCCACATCCACATAAATGTTGAGGTTGGAGGAAACCCCCACAATCTGGTTCGTCGGAATGGGGCCGCTCATGATCTTCGGCGCGACGGCCGAACCGAACGGCGGCACCACCGCCGAAAGGGCGAGGCCCATGACGACATCGGTGCTCGTATTGTTAACCTGGTGAACCTCCACCGCGATGACGTTATTATCCGTGCCCGAGACCAGCGGTGGATTGACCAGCACCACCGCCGGCTGGATCACCGGAGAGGCTGACTGCACGTCAGGCAGGCCCGGTATCAGGGAGTTCGTATCTGTGGCCGGAATCACCCAGGCGTTGCCGACGCTGGCAGGCGCCAGGTTGGTGTAATAGATCGGGCGCGTCGTCGGCATGTTCGTGGCAAAGATTTCCTGGCCGTTGATATTGAAAATGGCTCCGTCATCAAGGAAGTGGCGCAGGCGCAATTCAACCCCATCCGGATCAATATCGCTCGGCCAGCTCAGCTTCTTGCGGAAGTAGTAGGTAAGGACACACGTTGCACCCGTCACCGGCGGCGTCAGCGTGTACTCAAAGACCTCCGGCGGGATCGCTGCCGGGTTTCCACCGCGGTAACCGCGGAAGCCGATCCAGCCCGGGCTCCAGGCACTGTCGTTATACTCCAGCGACTTCCAAGCTTCCGCATCGCGCCCCACGCCTCCGTTGCCGGTCTCGTCATACTGCCACATGTTGGTGAAGCTGCCATACTCATCGTCGCCGTAATAGACCAGCGCGATCTCATGGTACATGTTGTTGGTGGTCCGGCCCGAAACCTTGTTCAACGCCACCGCCATATCCGTCACGTTCGTGATAAACACCGTGTAGTTGGAGTGGGACTGCCGGGCCGAGGTCGTCAGCAGCACATTGCTGTTATTCATCAGCGTGGCACCGAGCACTGAGAGCACATCCACACTGCCCGCACCCGTTCCTTTGACCTGGTAATTGGCCGTGTTCAGGGCGGTGTTGGGGTCAACGTCCTCATTGAACTGCACATACACATGGGACAGACTGGCCAAACCGGTGGACTTCACAACCACCGGACCGTTTGTGTCTGGAATCACCGTCAGACGGGCCGGCGTGGTGTTGGTGGTCCCAAGCGAGTTCTGAATCCGCACCGTGTAGTTACCCGTATCCGCCGGAACGCAATTCGGCAGGGTGATGATCAGATTCGTCTGGCCAACCAGCAACACGTTATCCTTGTACCACTGGTAAGTCAGCGGCATCGCACCGGTGACCCCCACGCGCATGACGGCCGTATCCCCTTCAAACACCGTGGTGTTCGTCGGGTTCAGGGTGATGGACGGCGGCTGCGGAGACCCAACCTGATACTCTTCCAAGCTCCACGCCATGGAGGCGTAACCGTAGGTACCAGCCGAGGTTCCGCCAGGGATGGTGCCGCGGTACTGGGTTTCTGAAATCACAATAGTACCGTCGGCGTTGGGCTGGATGCTGTTCCATACCACCATGGCACCCATTGCGCTATTGTAGCCGGAATTGATCACCGCTTGATTGGCCTGTATGTTGGCAGGAACCTCAGCCGAGGTTAATATCCCCGCTGTGCCGTTCCAAGCCGGCACATGCGCCTCCGCACTGGCGGCAGCATTGATCGTCACAAGCGTCCACCGGTCTGTGCGCGCGGAATCGCCACGAGTAGAAGTGGATTTGTAGGTGTACCGCTTGGATGGATCGCATCCGGTGAAGGTGTAGGTGACCGTTGCGGCGCTCGTTATCTGAATGGCGTTTCGCACTGTCGAACTAGTACCAAAATTGACGTACGGCAGAAACCAATCTCCGGCAGGGGTGCCAGAGGCGGGTGCTCCCGACCCGGAGCCCGTTGTCTGACCTGTGCCGCTAATAACAATGGCAACCGTCACCGGGGTATTCACTCCCGTGGTGATATCCTTGAGCAAACCGGTCGCTCCAGGTGCACCATTGCCGGTGCCCAACGCATTCCACGCGGTTGCATTTGCATGCGTCGGATTGGCCGGCGCAGTGGCAGTGTTCGTGGCGAAATGGTCGTTATACGCACGCCAGATCAGGGTTTGAGCATCCACTTGGCTGACAAACGCCAGCATGGCGGCCGCAACAGCAGACAGCCGAAACATCTGCAGGGTCTTTTGGAACTTTTTCATGGTTTTATCACAACTGTTTCAATCAAAAAAATAGCTCTTGCGCCGTTTAGCAACGCAGCTAATCCGATTTTTTGCACTGGTATGGGCGAGCTTATATCAAATGCCGCGTTTAAATCAAGCACTTTCGCCACTATTCCGGTTCGCAAATTTTACGTAAAGCACTTCCAGTGCCACCAAGACTTTCGCGCATCCACCCGGCCAGTCGGTTCCCGACTGACCGCGCAGGCCTGGTTGCCGGGTTTGGATTGGAACGATAATATTCTGCCAATCAATATGATACACCGTTGTTTTCACGCCCGCTTGGGATTTCTTCCCATTGGCCCTTGGGGCCATGCCGCTTCCCAAAGCCACCAAGCTTCCATATTCCCCGCAAAACGTGTGGGATTGCCACAACATTGCCTTTGGCATAATTCATCGCTCTCTCGACGACCCCTCTCCCACAAAGCGGCGGCAAGCCGCCGCACTCCAAGACGCTTCGCGACTCCGATGGCAACCGACTGCGCGATAGCGTCTTGGAGTGCGCGTGGCTGGCCACCGCCTTTCCCTATAGCCAACCCCCGGAATTTGTCTTAATCTGGCGGACAGCACTCGCACCACGATGAAAACCGGGATGATCTCGCTTGTTTTGACCGTCGCCGCCACCCTGATGGCTGGCGCGGCGGATACCACTGCCGATTGGCCCCAGTTTCGCGGCCCCACGGGCAACGGACATGCCCCCGCCAGCGCCCGTCCCCCGCTTTACTGGGGTGAAACCTCCAATGTCGTCTGGAAAGTCAGTCTGACCGGTCGGGGCCGCTCCTCCCCCATCGTGCTGGGCAACCGCCTCTGGCTCACCACCGCCGTGGAAAAGGACGTGGTGCGCACCCGCATGGGACCGGACGATATGCAGACCGCCAGCCACGTTTCCCTGCGCGTCCTCTGCCTAGATACCCGCACAGGCAAATCCCTTTGGGAGACCAACTTGTATGAGGTTGACCGGCCGGATCCAGTCCATTGGCTGAACAGTTGGGCCACCCCCACCCCGGCCGCCGAACCGGGCCGGGTGTATGCCGATTTCGGCACCCACGGCACGGTGAGTTTGGACGCCGACACCGGGGCCGTCCTTTGGCGTGTCCAATTACGCCTGGACCACCAAGTCGGGCCCGGCAGTTCACCGCTCCTCTGGCGGGACCGGCTTTTCCTCATCCGCGATGGCCGGGATGCCCAATATGTGACAGCCTTGGATAAGCAAACCGGCCGTAGCCTGTGGAAGACCGACCGCCCCCCGCTGCAGGCCGGCAGCACCAGCCAGAAGAAATCTTTCTCCTCCCCCGTGATGATGGAGGTGAATGGCCAACCCCAGTTGCTCTCCGTCGGCCCCCAATGGGTGGTGGCGTATGACCCGGCCACCGGAAGCGAGGTCTGGCGGCTGCGCCACGGCAACGGCTTTTCCATCGGTGCCTCGCCGGTGTTCGACCAGGAGCTGATCTACTTCAGCACCGGCTGCATGAAAGCCCAGCTCTGGACCGTGCGCCCCGGTGGCCAGGGGGATATCACCGCCACGCATGCCGGGTGGAAATCCCTGAAGCAGGTGCCCGTGATGTCCTCCCCCCTGCTGGATGGCCGGGAAATCTATTGGGTGGCCGACGATGGCATGGCCAGTTGTTCGGACGCCCGCACCGGCGAGGTGCGCTGGCAGGAGCGGCTGAACGGCAGTTTTCTGGCCACCCCCCTGCTGACCAATGGCCGCCTTTATTTCTTCCGCCAGGACGGCACCACGGTGGTGGTGAAGCCGGGGCCGGTTTTCGAGCGCCTGTCCGAAAATCCGCTCGCTGGCACCCTGGTGGCCAGCCCGGCGGTGTCCGGCGACACCCTGTACCTGCGGACGGACACCCACCTCTATTGCCTGCGGGGCGGTTCATAGGGAACATCTTTTCTCCGGGCTGGATTTTGCCACCCGTTGCGCTAGGCTGTCCCCACCATGGCTGATTCCAACCCGTCCAAGCTGGAGCGGTTAACGCAGGCAACCCGGGATTTTCTTGAGGAAAGCGGGGGGCAATGGCGCGATGACACCCGGCTCACCCGGGGCCAGCGCCTGGCGCATTTCTGGCTCCTGGTGGGCAAGAGCTTTGTGCGCAACCGCTGCCTGGTGCGCGCCTCCTCCCTGGCCTACACCACCCTGCTCGCCCTGGTCCCCCTGCTGGCCGTCGCCATCAGCGTCACCGTCAGCCTCCTGCAAAGCGAGGGCGAGAAACCGGTGCGCGAACTCATTGACCAGCTCGTCTCTTACGCCGCCCCGGCGCTGGATCTCCAGGTCAAAGGCGGCTTGGAAGGGGCCAACGCCCGCGCCGAGGTGGTCACCAAGATCACCGACTTCATCGCCAACATCCGCAGCGGCGCCCTGGGGGTCACCAGCACCATCGCCCTCGTCTTTGTCGCCATCTCCCTCCTGCGCACCATCGAAGCCACCTTCAACGACATCTGGGGGGTGGCCCGTGGGCGCACCTGGCTGGCCAGCATCACCCAGTATTGGGCGGTGATCACGCT
>CAIYYI010000378.1 GCA_903930345.1 uncultured Verrucomicrobiota bacterium | reverse complement strand
GGTGTTGACGAGGATGCGGCCGTGGCTGCTGAAGTTGGTCGGCTTTTGCTATTGCTGCGGCAGAAAGTTTGAGGATGTCAGCGTCGATTCTACATAACATAGTAATACTAGATTCAGGCATGCTAAAAACACCTCTTCAACCGTCCGCCTGGGCGGCGGGCTTCTGCGTCCTGCTGCTCGTCTGTGTGGCGGTTCCCGGCTCGGCGGCTTCCAGGTCCATCCCTGCGTGGAAGCCCGGTACTCCCATCGTCACTTATTGGGCGGGGCCCGGCCTTACGGACGCCTTTGCCCGCCAGTTGGCCGAAGGCGGATTCAATCTGGCCTGGGGCAAGGCCGCCGATCTGGATACCGCCGCCCGCCATGGCCTGCGCGTGATGGTGCATGATTCCCTGCTCTCGCCCAAAACCCTGGACGACCCGGCGCAGCGCGACAAGCTGGATGCCCTGATTGCCCGCGTTCGCCCGCACCGCGCCTTTTACAGCTACTTCCTAACGGATGAGCCGGGCGCCGCCGATTTCCCGGCGCTCGGCCGGCTCGTGGCCTACCTGCGGGAGCGTGACCCGGCGCACCTGCCTTACATCAACCTGTTCCCGACCTATGCCAGCAATGAGCAGTTGGGTACCCGGGGGGACAGCGTGACCGCCTATCGCGCGCACCTGGAGAAATACCTGGCGGAGGTCCGTCCCCCCCTGGTCAGCTATGACCATTACCAGTTTGGCGTGAAAGGGGATGGGGTGCAGTATTTCCTGAATCTCGCCCTGATCCGCGAGGCGTCGCAAGCCGCCGCCGTCCCTTTCCTGAACATCGTGCAAGCCTGCACCTGGAGCCCTTCCATGCGCGTTCCCACCACCAACGAGGTGCGCTATCTCATCTCCACCACGGCGGCGTATGGCGCGCAGGGGGTCAGCTACTACGTTTACTGCCATCCCGGACACACCGGGGGCATTGCCTTGCCCGACGGCACGCCCACTCCGCTCTATCATGCGCTGAAGATTTTCAATCGCGAATTTGTCGCCCAGGCGCGCGAGCTGCTCCCGCTGCGTTCCCTGGGCGTGTATCACACCTCCCTGACTGAGGCCGGCTGCGTGCCGCCGCCGGCGGACGCCCCGTTTCGCGTGGCGCAGCCCTCCGCCTCGGCGCGCGGCTTCCTGCTCGGCTGTTTCGGCAAAGCCAGCCAGCCGACCCATTGCCTGGTGGTCAACCTGGACTACCAGGCGCCGGCGGTCGCAAACCTGGCCGTCGCCGGCAAGCTGCAGCGCTTCAACCCCCGGTCCGTCAAATGGAGCCGCCTGCCCAATTCCAGCTTGGAATTGGCACCCGGCGAAGGTCAGTTGGTGCGGCTGGCCCGGTGAGGGCTGCCGCCTCCAGGGGGGAGATCAGCACCATGGCCGGGTGCGCTTGGAGCCGGGGGGCGGCGACGGCGGTGACCACCCGGCGGGCGAACTTGACGTTGTCCGCAATCTGCCAGTCGAACATCCCCACCAGGGCGAAATCCGCGCCGCTGTTGAACGCGTATGGAAATACCGCCTCCGACGCCCACGCCTGCGCCCGCATCCTGCTGGCGGCGCGGCAAAAAGGCCACGAGTACCACAGCCTGCTGAAGAGCTACGGGCTCAAGCCGGCCAGGAAATAATCCGGGTTTGGGAAATTCCAGGTTGACCCGGGGGCGCGGTTTGGATAGGGGTTGGGGGCACCCATGGCTTGGACGGTTGAACAGATATTGGCGCTGGCCCCTGACCCCGCTTCGGCTAAGTCAGGCAAGGACCAATCCAGCGCCCGCAAATGGCAGGGTCTGGGGACCGATGGTGTGTCCGCCTGGGGGCTGATCCAGGGGAGCGGAAAGGACCCTTACCAGGCGTCCGTTGATCTGGGTGGACCGGCCTTCAAATGCACCTGTCCCAGCCGTAAATTTCCGTGCAAGCATGGCCTTGGGCTGTTGCTCCTGCTGGCCCAGCAGCCGGCGGTTTTCACGGAAAGCAATCCTCCCGCCTGGACCAGCGAATGGCTCGCCAAGCGCCGTGAAAAAGAGGAGAAGCGGGCCGCCCCTGCGGAAGCGGCGGATGTTCCGCCGGATCCGGAAGCCGCCGCCAAAGCCGCCGCGGCGGCAGAGAAGCGCGCGCAAGCCCGCGAAAACAAGGTTGCCGCCGGTTTGCAGGAGCTGGGGGTCTGGCTGCAGGACCTGGTGCGCACCGGTTTTTCCTCCCTCCCGGGCAAGCCATCGAGTTTTTGGGAGACCCCCGCCGCCCGGTTGGTGGATGCCCAGGCGCCCGGCCTGGCCCGCCGGGTGCGGGCTCTGGATGGCGTCGCCGCATCCGGAGAAACCTGGCCGGAGCGCCTGCTGCGGGAGGTGGCGCTCCTGCACCTGGCGCGCGAGGGCTGGACCCGGCTGGCCAGCCTCCCGCCCGGGACGCAGGCCGATGTGCGGAGCGTGCTGGGTTTCACCGTCGCCCAGGAGGAGTTGCTGGCCCAACCCGGTGTGGTTGATGATTGGTTGGTGGTGGGTCAGCGGGTGGAGGCAGAGGACCGGTTGCGGGTGCAGCGCACCTGGCTGCACGGCGTCCAGAGCCGGCGGTGGGCGCTGTGCCTGAGCTTCAGCGCGGGGCCGCAGCAGGGCTTTGATTTCAACCTGCCGCCCGGCTGCCGGGTCCCGGCGGAGCTGGTCTTTTATCCGGGCAACTGGCCGGTGCGCGCCCTGGTGAAAAGCCGCCGCGAGGCCACCAGCGCGGACCACCCGGCCCTGCCGCACGCCACCATCCAGGCCGCCTGCACGCAGGCCGCCGAGGCCTGCCGCCGGAATCCCTGGATTGAACGTGTGCCCATGGCCCTGGCGGCGGTGAGCCCGGTTCGGTGCGCGGACCGGTGGCTGGTCCGGGATGAGGCCGGGCACGGGCTGCCGCTGGCGGTGGAGGAAGAGGCGGCCTGGCGTCTCCTGGCCCTTTCGGGAGGACGGTCTCTGGGGCTCTCCGGGGAATGGGACGGTGAGCGGCTCGCGCCCCTGGGTGTGTGGGCGGAAGGGAGGTTCATCACGCTATGAGGCTGAGGGAATTGACCACGGTGGCGCTCCTGGGCACGGAACGCCAGGCCGCCCCGGCGGTCACCGGCGAGGATGAAAAAAGCCGCCTGCTCCGGCAGTTGGATTGGACGCAGCGGGAGCCCGCACTACTCTCGGCGGCGGCGCTGGCAGCGGTGGCGGAGCGGGCCGGCGCCCGTCCGGCGCGGAACCCGCAAGCGCCGCCCCCGGCCTGCGCCGCCGAGGATCTCCCCTGGCTGAGTCCGGCGGCCGCCTCCCTGATGGGGCGTCTGTTGGGCGGGGAGCAGGCGCAGCTTTTGCCGGAATGCCTGGCCCTGATCCTGGGGGCGGGCCGGGTGGTGCCGCCGGAGTGGCTGCCCCGGCTGTTGGCACACGGGCAATCGCAGAGGGATTTGCGCGAGCCCATTCGTGCCGTCCTGGGGCGGCGTGGCCAATGGCTCGCGGCGCAGCACCCCGACTGGTCCTGGGCGGGGGGCGACGCGGAAGTCCCGGACGCCTGGCAGACCGGCGATCCCGCCACCCGCCTGCGCGTCCTGCAACAGGCCCTCCGCACCCGGCCCGAGGCCGCCCGCACGCTTTTGCAATCCACCTGGCAGGAGGAGACGCCGGAGGATCGCGCCCGCTTCGCCGCCGCCCTCGGGGAAAACCTGGGGCCCGGCGATGAGCCCTTCCTGGAGACCCTGCTGGAGGACAAACGGAAGGAGGTGCGCCGGGTGGCGGCCGACCTGCTGGCCCGGCTGGAGGATTCGGGCCTGGGGCGCCGCATGTGGGAGCGGGTGCAGCCGCTGCTGCAATACCGGTCGGCGGAGGCGGGCAGCCTGCTGCGCCTGCGGAAAGGGAAACCGGCCACGCTGGAGGTCGCGCTGCCCGCCGAATGCACCCGGGAGATGCAACGCGACGGGCTGGAGGTCAAACCGCCGCGCGGCATGGGCGAGAAGGCCTGGTGGCTGCAGCAGATGCTGCAATGCATTCCGCCCCGGCGCTGGACCGAGACCTGGCAGGCCACCCCGGAACAAATCCTCGCCCTCCTGGCAGACACCGATTTTGCGGACCCCCTGCGGGAGGGGCTGATCCGCGCCACGCTCACCCACCGGGAGGTGGCCTGGGCCCGGGAGCTGTTGCGGTGGCAACTGGCGCACGGGCGGATCACGCCCGAATCCTCCCCCGCGCTGTTGCACCTGCTGCCGGAGGGGGAACGGGGCCGGATTCTGGCGCAGGTGCTGCGGGAGCAGGTGGCGGATCCGGGCCTGTGCCTCGCCCTGCTGCAACCCGGCTCCGCCACCGACGAAGGGTGGGATCCGCCGACCAGCCGCGTGGTGCTCCAGTGGCTGCGGGCCACCACCCAAAACCCCAGCGTGGACTGGTCGGTGCGCGCGCAACTGCCGGGGCTCGCCCCCCGGCTGGCGCCCGCTGTCCTGCCCGAGGCCCTGCCTGGCTGGCCCGCCGAGGGGCCGGCGGCGGAGCAGTGGGCCAAGGGGGTGAACGACTTTCTCTCCGCCGTCCAATTTCGCATGGAACTCCATGCCCTGCTCTCCGCGTGACCCAGGGGAAACTTTATGAATGCAATTCGTCCACATGCCGAGGAACAATATGCCGGGGAATTAAAAGCGCTGGCGGCGGCCGATACCCGCCCCCGTCCGCCGAACTGGCGGCTTTCCCCCTGGGCCGTGGCCACCTACCTCATGGGCGGCACCCTGGAGGATGGCACCGTCATCATTCCCAAGTACGTCGGCAACCAGCGCCTGATGGAGATTGCCATCGCCACTCTGGCCACTGATCGCGGCCTGCTCCTGCTGGGCGTGCCGGGCACGGCCAAGACCTGGGTGTCCGAGCACCTGGCGGCGGCCGTCTCCGGCGACAGCACGCTGTTGATCCAGGGCACGGCGGGCACCAGCGAGGAGAGCATGCGCTACGGCTGGAACTATGCGGAGCTCCTGGCCAAGGGGCCTTCCAGCAAGGCGCTTGTCCCCAGCCCGATCATGCGGGCCATGCAGGAGGGCAAGGTGGCCCGGGTGGAGGAGCTGACCCGCATCCCCGCCGACATGCAGGACACCCTGATCACCATCCTCAGCGAGAAAACCCTGCCCATCCCGGAGCTGGGCGAGGAAGTGCAGGCGGCCAAGGGCTTCAACATCATCGCCACCGCCAACAACCGGGACCGGGGCGTCAACGAGCTGAGCAGCGCCCTCCGGCGGCGTTTCAACACCGTCGTGCTGCCGGTGCCGGCGGAGTTTGACGAGGAGGTGCAGATCGTGCAGCAGCGGGTCGCCCAGATGGGCCGCGCCCTGGAATTGCCCGCCGAACCGCCCGCCCTGGAGGAAATCCGCCGGGTGGTCACCATCTTCCGGGAGCTGCGCAACGGGGTCACCACTGATGGCAAGACCAAGCTGAAATCCCCCAGCGCCACCCTGAGCACGGCGGAGGCCATCGGCGTCATCAACCAGGGGCTGAGCCTGGCGGCCCACTTCGGCGATGGCACCCTGCGGGCGGCCGATGCGGCGAGCGGCCTCCTGGGCGCCGTGGTGAAGGATCCCGTGCAGGACCGGGTGGTCTGGCAGGAGTACCTGGAAACCGTGGTGAAAGAGCGGGAGGGCTGGAAGGATCTTTACCGGGCCTGCAAAAAGGCGGAATGAGCGCGGCCCCTCCCAACTGGTTTGTCTGCGGCATCCGGCATCATGGCCCGGGGTCGGCGCGCAGCCTGCGCGCCACGCTGGCGGCGCTGAATCCGGATTGCCTGCTCATCGAGGGGCCGCCGGAGGCGGAGGAGGTGCTGGCCCTCGCCGCGCGGCCCGAAATGAAGCCGCCCGTCGCCCTGCTGATCCATGATCCGGAGCAGCCCCGGCGGGCGGTCTATTATCCATTCGCCCGGTTCTCCCCGGAGTGGGTCGCCATCCAATGGGGTTTGTCCCGGCAGGTGCCGGTCCGTTTCATGGATCTGCCGCAGAGCATCCAGATGGGGCTGGCGGCGGCAGCGGAGGCCGCCGCCCCGGCCGACGCCGGGGAAATCCAGCCGGAGCCGGCGGAGGCGGGCCAAGGCTGGCGGCAGGATCCCTTGCGGCACCTGGCGCAGGCCGCCGGTTATTCCGATAGCGAACGCTGGTGGGAACACCTGGTGGAGCAACGGGGCCGGGACGCCGATATTTTCCCTGCCATCCTTGAGGCGATGACCGCCCTGCGCGAAAGCGAGCCGGAGCCCTCCGGGGAAGGCTGCGACCTGCGGGAGGTCCGGCGGGAAGCCCACATGCGGCAGACGATTCGCGCCGCGCAGAAGGAGGGTTTCCAGCGAATTGCCGTGGTGTGCGGCGCCTGGCACGCCCCGGCCCTGGCCAGCCTGCCGCCCGCCAAGGGGGATGCGGCCTTGCTGAAAGGTCTCCCCCGGCGGAAGGTGGCGGTCACCTGGGTGCCCTGGACGTACAGTCGGCTGGCCCTCGGCAGCGGCTACGGTGCCGGCATTGAATCGCCGGGGTGGTATGATTACCTGTGGTCGCTGGAGGGGGCTGGCGCGCAGGCGGTGGCGGTCGGCTGGATGGTGAAAGTGGCGCACCTTCTGCGCGGGCAGGATCTGGATGCCTCCCCCGCCAGCGTGATTGAGGCCGTGCGCCTGGCGGAAACCCTGGCGGCGCTGCGGCACCGTCCGGTGCCGGGCCTGCCGGAGATGAGCGAGGCCATCCAGACCGTGTTCTGTTTTGGCGATGCGCTGCCGCTGCGCCTGATCGGCGAAAAGCTCATCGTGAGCGAACAGCTCGGCGTCGTGCCGGAGGACACCCCCATGGTGCCGCTGGCCCGGGATCTGGTACGGGAACAAAAGCGGCTGCGGCTGCCGCCCGAGGCCAGCCAGCGGTCGCTGGATCTGGACCTGCGCCAGCCGGGCGACTTGGAGCGCAGCCATTTGCTGCACCGCCTCAATCTGCTGCATTTGCCGTGGGGTGCGCGCGAACGCCACCCGGGCAACCAGAAGGGGACTTTTCACGAGCGGTGGTGCCTCCAGTGGAAGCCGGAGTTTTCCGTCGCGTTGATCGAGGCGTCCGTGTGGGGCAACACCGTACCCGCCGCCGCCGCCGGCCAGGTGCGGCACGCGGCGGAGGTGGCGGATCTGGCCGCGCTGACCGGTCTGCTGGAGGCCGTGCTGCTGGCGGAACTGCCGACCGCTGCCACCCACCTGATGGGCCGGTTGCAGGACCTGGCCGCTTCCGCCTGCGAGGTGGCGCTCCTGATGGATGCCTTGCCGGCGTTGGCCCGCATCCTGCGCTACGGCAATGTCCGTCGCACGGATACCGCCCTGGTGGGCCAGGCGGTGAGCGCCCTGGTGATCCGCATCTGCATCGGCCTGCCCGATGCCTGCGGCTCGCTCAATGAGGAGGCGGCGGATGCCATGCACCAGAAAATCCTGGCCACCCACGAGGCCATCGGTTTGCTCCAGAATGAGGGGCACCAGGCGGCCTGGTACGGCACCCTGCGGCAATTGGTGGATCTGCCCAACCTGCACGGCCTGGTGGCCGGGCGGGCCTGCCGCCTGCTGCTGGACGCGCGGCAGTGGGAGGCGGCGGAGGTTTCCCGCCGGCTCGGGCTGGCGCTCTCACCGGCCAACCCGCCGACCGCCGCCGCCGCGTGGGTGGATGGTTTGCTGCGCGACAGCGGCCTGCTGCTGCTGCATGACGACACCCTGTGGCAGGTGTTCGATGAGTGGTTGACCGGCCTGGCGCCGGATCATTTCACCGGCGTCCTGCCCTTGTTGCGCCGCACGTTCGCCACGTTTGCCGCCCCGGAACGGCGGCAGATGGGCGGGCGCGTCGCGCGCGGGCGGACGCCAAGCCGGAGCGCGGCGGTGGCCGACGAGGATTTCGATGAGGCAAGCGCCTGCGGCGCGCTGGCTCTGGCCGCGCAGTTGCTGGGCCTGTCAACCGGGGGGGACACATGAGCGGGAACCTGGATGAGCGGAGCCGCCGCTGGCGGCTGGTGCTGGGGGGCGAGGCGGAGAAACCGGACGGCCTGGAGGGCCTGCCGGGGCTTGAAGGCCAGGATTTGGCCATGGACCGCGCCCTCGGGGCGTTGTACGAAAGTGATCGCCAGGGCGGGCTCGGTTCGTCCCAGCCGAATGTGGCGCGCTGGCTGGGGGATATTCGCCAGTACTTTCCCGTGTCCGCCGTCCAGGTCATGCAAAAGGATGCGCTGGACCGGCTGGACCTGAAGCAGATGCTGTTCGAGCCCGAGCTGCTGCAAACCGTGGAGCCGGATGTGCACCTGGTCTCCGAACTCCTCGCCCTGAAGGAGCTGCTGCCCGCCAAGACCCGGGCCACCGCGCGCGCGGTGGTGCAGCGGGTGGCGGATGAGCTGCGGCGCAAGCTGGAGCAGCCCACGCGGCAGGCCGTGCTGGGCAGCCTCAACCGCGCCACCCGCAACCGGCGGCCGCGCCACAACGAAATCGACTGGCACCGGACCATCCGGGCCAATCTGCGGCATTACCAGCCGGAGCATCAGACCATCATCCCGGAAAAGCGGCTGGGGTTTGGCCGCCGGCGGTCATCCCTGCGCGACATCATCCTGTGCGTGGACCAGAGCGGCTCCATGGCGAGCAGCGTGGTCTATGCGGGGGTGTTCAGCGCGGTGCTGGCCAGCCTGCCGGCGGTGAGCACCCGCATGGTGGTGTTTGACACCGCCGTGGTGGACCTGAGCGACAAGCTTGCGGATCCGGTGGAGGTTCTGTTCGGCACCCAACTGGGCGGCGGCACGGATATCCACCAGGCGGTCAGCTATTGCCAGAGCCTGATCCGGCAGCCGCAGGAGACCATCCTTGTCCTCATCAGTGACCTGTACGAGGGCGGGGATGCCAAGGCCATGCTGAAGCGCGTGGCCGGCCTGGTCGCCGCCGGCGTGCAGGTCATCAGCCTCCTGGCCTTGAACGACGAAGGTGCGCCGATGTTTGATCACCACCATGCCGCCGCCTTCGCCGCGCTGGACATCCCGGCCTTTGCCTGCACCCCGGACCTGTTTCCCGAACTGATGGCGGCGGCCATCCAGCGGCAGGATCTGGGCCGCTGGGTGGCGGCCCGGGGCATCCATGCGACGCGCGCGGAGGGAAGGTGAGCCTCACCCGCACCACGGCCGGGTGCGCTTGGAGCCGGGGGCGGCGACGGCGGTGACCACCCGGCGGGCGAATTTGGCGTTGTCCGCAACCTGCCAGTCGAACATCCCCACCAGGGCGAAATCCGCGCCGCTGTTGAACGTGTATGGGAACGCCGCCTGCGGCGAGATGGCGCCCGCCGCCAGGATCTTGAACGCGATCCACGGCACCTTCACCCCGGCCATGCAATCGATCACCGCCTGGGGGTCCTGGCACCAGGAGTTGTCATAGCGGCCCATCGGGCCGGTTTCATCCGCGCGCGGGGCGGTGTGGTACTGGTGGGAGTGAAAGGTCTTCTGGTAAAAATCGACCTCCAGCTTGTTTTTCACGCAGGTCAGGATGACCTTCAGGTCATGCGCCGCCACCCCGGCAATGCGCTTCTTCTCTTTGATCATCCCCACCATCTCCACGATCTTCTCGTACTCGTCCCCCCGGAGAATCCCCTCGGCCGCGTCCCCGTTGATGTGGATGCCGTGCGCACCCTCATCCGCCGCCTTGGTGATCTGGGAATAGCCGCCGTTGGAATCCAGCCTCACCTGGGCGAACCACTTCATCTTGCCCCCGCGCTTCCAGTGGTTCCAGATATGAGTGTTGTCATCCATTACATAGGTGTTGATCGCGTTGATGCCGTTGGCCTCGGCCAGCTCCAGCGTCTCGCGGATCTTCGCCTCCGTGTTGTAGCGTCGCATCAGCGTGGAGACATAGCCCAGATCGCGCGCGTGGGCCCAGCCGGAGATCAGGTTGCCCCCGAGTATCAGTCGGCTGATGGGGAGGCCGCCGATCTGGCCCATGGGCATCGCCCCCTCCGCTGCGGCGGGCGCCGGGGTGGCGGGCTGGGCCATGGCTCCGGCCGCCAGGGAAATGGCGGCGGGCGCGAGCAGTGATTTTTTCACAAAATCACGTCGGCTCACAAAATCTGGGTTATTCATGCCGGGTTTAATACGCCGAACCGCCCCGCCTTCGCAAGCGTCAAATGCGACGGGGTTACTGCATTTCTTCCCGCTTGCTCGGGGCCGCTCGAACCGTTCGCTTGTGCGATCCGAAAAGCCGCGCTAAACTGCCGGTATGCAGACAATCAGCTTTTCGGCGACGTTTGACGGCAAGCACATCCAGATGGATGAGGCAATGGCGCTCAAGCCCAACACCCGGCTGCTGGTAACCATTCTGCCTGATGACCCATCATTGGAGGAGCGTCAGGACTGGACTGCCCTGACCCGGCAGTCCCTTGACCGCGCCTACGGCACCGATGAACCTTCATATTCGTTGGCCATGTTAAAAGAGGAGAGTCCCAAATATGAAGACCGATGACATTGTTTTAACGCGGATTCCCCAGGCTGATGGGGGTGCCAATCAGAGGGCGTTCGACATGGTTGCGAGTATTGCAGCGGGTGTCCAAGCAGGGTGAAACGCGGTGCTACCGTTTTGTGCGCGAACGGATTTCGGTGAATGTAGCTCTCTACGACGCGGAGGGTTTCGATGGCGGTCGGAACTGTTATACCCCGCAGCGGCCGTTGATCGCCGAAAATAAACTAGGCCCACCTGTGTCCTAAGAAGGTTACCCTTCGACGGCATGGAGCCGACGTTCAGACACCGCAGACCTGAAATCAAAACAGGGTGGATAATCTGGAAAGCAACCGGAAAAAATAGTCAAATGGATTGGATTTCACCGCCAAATGAATTTTCTGACGGTACCTGATAATGGCTGATCCCTCATGGCTGGCCAGCCAGGCGCACTCCAAGACACTGGTGAAATCGGTTGCTCTCCAAGTCACGAAGTCCCGCGACTGCGGGAGACTGCGGCGGCTTGCTGCCGCTTTGTTGGACAACCAAACGTCTGCGGTTTTAAAATGGAATAGCGGCACCCCGAGCCAGTACCCCGTTCGTAGTCCGGGCTTCAGCCCGCCTCCGCAGTGACCGCATAAAAGGGAGCAGGTATTCAAGCGGCCACCAAGAGAAGGAATAAAGCACTTACGGCAGAACAGCCATCGGCAAGGAGTGCGGCGGAAAGCGATTTACAAATTCGAGGTCCGTTACACAGCCCACCAGCACGGCCGTACGCGTCCCGGTGGCACGCCGATCCAGGCCCTGTGCGGGTCTTTTTGTTTCCTTCGTTTGCTTCTGTGAAGTCATCCGCCGCTTTCAGAAAAATGCCGGGCGACACCCTCTGGCTTTGCCCGGCGTGAAAGAAACCGTAACGCTCAGGGCATCTTGAAGGTCCGGATGTCGCTACCCAAGGCGCTGGGTCCAGCGCTGTTCTTCCCAATCAGGCCGCACCCCGGATGGGGTTGGTTTGCGATGGTGGTGGTGTGCGCGAAACAGGACTTGGCGCAGATCACCTTTACGGCGTCGCCGATGGCTTGCGCAGGCGGTAGAAGATAGGGGAGCTTTCCGGCTGCGCCAGGGTTTCCATCCAGTTTTCCGAGCGGCCCAGGCCATTGGTCAGCGGCAGCCATGCCGCCCCCTCCATCAGGCTCGGGCTGGTCTCCAGCACCAGTTCTCCCCAGCTCGCCGGCCAGAATAGCCGCAGCCGCTCGCCCGCGCGGCCGTACTGCAGCCGGGGCACATAGGAGACGGTCAGCCGGGCCACCACGCTGGTGACGCTGCCTTGAGAGTTGGCGACCACCACGGAGTAGCCGGCGGCATCGCTGAGTTGCACGTTGTCCAGCAGCAGCGCCGGGGCTTGAGTGCCTCGGGTGCGGGCGTCCTCCACCAGGTTGGTGCCATTCAGTTGCCACTGGTATTGAAGCCCGTCCTGGCCAAAGGCCTGCACCAGGAAGATCGTGCTCTCGCCTTCCCAGGCGACGTGGGAGAGAGGAGGTTGTGAGATGACCGGAGGACCGGAACCAACCAGGGCCAGGTTGTGATTCTGTCCCGCCGCCACCAACAGAACTCCGGACAGGCCGGCCGGGATGTTGGTTTGCCCTGCGCCATTGCTGCCCCAGGCGGTCACGGTGCCATCGGCGCGCAATGCCAGGCTGTGGTTGCGACCGGCCGAAATGGCCACTGCGTTGGTAAGATCCGGCGGCACGTTGGTTTGGCCGAAGTAATTTGCTCCCCAAGCGGTCACGGTGCCAACCTTCATTAAGGCCACTGCATGAGCCATTCCAATGTCGAGGTCCGCGCCGGCGGCGACTGCCACGACGTTGCTGAGCAGGGCGGTCGTGGTTGTCAGGCTGCCTTGGGTTCGCCCCCAGGGGACGACTGTGCCATCTGCCCGCAAGGCCAGGTTAAAGGCGGTAAATTGGTTGCCAGCGGCGGCGAGGGAGATCACCTGGTTCAGCCCGGCAGGTACGGTGGTCTGGCCAACGTTGTTCAGGCCCCAGGCAATAACCTTGCTGTTGGCCAGGAGTACTGCGCTGTGCAGCACCCCGCCAGCCATGACAACGATGTTGCTGAGACCTGCCGGACCAACCAGCCAGGCCTGGGAAGTGACATTGCTGAGTCCCTCCGATCCCGGGGGCACGGTCTTAACTCCGTTGCCCCAGCTTAACATGATTCCATCCGCCCGCAGCGCCAGGCTCCGGTCTTCGCAAGCCTTCACCGCCACCACATTGGTCAGGGTCGATGGCACATCACTTTGGCCATAGTAGTTGTCACCCCAGGCCACCACGGTGCCGTCGGCTTTTAGCGCCAGGTTGTGGTTTAAGCCGCCGCTTAAAGCCACCACATTGGTCAGACCCGGTGGAACGATGGTTTTGTTGAAACTGTTTTCACCCCAGGCAACGACCGGGGAGATCCGCACGGTGACCACGCCCGAAGCGAGGCCAAACGCGTTGCTGGCCACCACCGTGACCGGATAATCGCCCGGGATCGAACCTGTCCCGGAGATTTCCCCATTGGCAAAGTCAAATGACCAGCCGGCGGGCAGGCCCTCCACCGAAACTGGCGTTGCCCGGCTGGTGATGGAGACCTTGTGCGAGAAGCTGGTGCCCGGAGGGGAGACCGCCACCTGGCTGAGCACCTCCGGTGTGGGTATGTTTACGACCAGGGTTGCCTTCCATTGGCCGGTGCCAAATTCATTGGTGGCGGAGATGCGCACGGGAAAGGTTCCCGCCTGCAGGGGGCGGCCGGTGATCCAGCCGGTGTCCGTGTCCACCGAAAGCCCTGGAGGCAGTCCGGAAGCGGAGAATCCCCGGGCTCCATTCACAGCCGCGATCCGATAACACAGAAATTCTCCCACCTCGCCCAGGTGGTAGCGGGTGCCGATCAAATGTGGGGGGGCTTGAACGTTTGTTTGTCCGTTGAGGGCGATGCAATATACGCTCCTGCTTGCCACCGCTACAACGTTCGTTAAGCCGGTGGGCATTGTTAACCAAGTGTTAGGATTACCCCAGGTCACCACCGTGCCATCCGCCCGCACCGCCAGGCTGAAGTTGCTTGCGGCTTCAATGGCAACCACGTTGCTTAAGCCGGGGGGCACGTTGCATTCGCCATACAGATTCATTCCCCAGGCCGCCACCGATCCATCGGCCCGCAAAGCCAGACTGTGACGGGTGCCAGCCGAAACGGAAATGACGTTGGTCAAACCGGCGGGCACGTTGCATTCGCCAAATCGGTTATCTCCCCAGGCAGCCACCGTGCCATCCGTCCGCAAAGCCAGGATCTGGGAAGCCCCGCCGGCCACGGCTACGAAATGCCGCATGCCGGAGCACAAGTTGATTAGGTCATTAACATAGTTGTTACCCCAGCCTGCCAGCGTCCCATCTGAACGCAGCGCCAGGCAGTACGATGATCCTGCAGCGACGGCAACCACGTTGGTTAAGCCGACGGGCACATTGGTCTGGCCAGACGTATTGTCTCCCCAGGCCACTACGGTGCCATCGGCTCTCAGGCCCAAGGCATGGCGGCTGCCTGCAGCAATGGCAATAATATTGCTCACCCCGGGCTGCTTCATGGCCGCCGAAATAGAATCACCCCAGGATGTCATGCGGCCATCTTCTGCGAGGGCCAATCCGAAATCCTCACCCGCGTCCACCGCTACAATCCCGTTCAATTTGTCGACACTGTCGTTTGGGTAATAGGGTCGAGGTGCCGCTCCCCACTGGGTGATACGACCGGCCGAGTCACTCAGGACCAGCAGGGTGGCATTGGAGCTGGTGACCCCGCCATAGGCATTGCTGACGACCACGGAAACCATCCCCGTCAGACCGGTAGCCAGGTTTTGCAGACTCAAGGTCGGCGTGCGTACCCCAGAGGTGTACATGAAATCAATAAGCGAAATGCCATTCCGATACCAGCGATAGGTGAAAGGCCCGGTGCCCGCAGCGGTCACGGTAAATGAGACCGATGTTCCCGCCAGGTTCGTGGTGCCCACTGGCTGCACAATGATTTCCGGCGGCGAATCATAGGGCCGCACCGACAGGACTGCCACCGCGCTCGTCACGCTGCCGCTGGCGTTGCGGATGACCACGGAGTAATCCCCCGCGTCCGCCGCCGTCACCGCCGTCAGCATCAGTTGGGGCGCGGCGACTCCCCGGAGGCGGGCCTCCTCCACCAGGGGTTCCCCGTTGCGCCGCCATTCGTAAACGCAGGCCGATGGCGAAAGCGCCGTGACCTGAAAGAGGGCGGAACCGCCCGCCGTGACCCGCCGGTTCAGCGGTGCCTGCCCCACCGCTGGCAGCGCCTCCCCCACCAGCGCCAGACTGTGCCGACGCCCGGTCGCCACCGCCACCACCGGGCCAAGGCCCGCTGGCACCGCCAGCGATCCGTTGGTCGCGTCGCCCCAGGCCACCGCCGAACCATCGCCGAGCAGGGCCAGCCCGTGGTCCCCCGCCGCCGCGATGGCGAGCACCGGCCACGGGCTGGGCGGCACGTTGGTCTGGCCCGCCTGGTTGTCCCCCCAGGCGATGACGCGGCTATCGGCCGTCAACGCCAGGCTGTGGCGGGAACCGGCGGCCACCGCCACCACATTGGAGAGGCCGGGCGGCACATTGGTCTGCCCGGACTCGTTCGCGCCCCAGGCCGCCACCGTGCCGTCGGCCCGGACGGCCAGATTGTGCCGGTCCCCCGCCGCCACGCGCACCACGTTGCTGAGTTCCGGGGGGACATTCGTCTGGCCGTACAGGTTGTCGCCCCACGCCCGCACCGTGCCGCCCCCCTGCAAGGCGAGGCCGTGAAACTGCCCGCTGGCGATCGCCAGCACTTCGGCCAAACCGGCGGGCACAAAGGCCGGACCATCCTTGAAGCAGCCCCAGGCGGTCACCCGGCCCTCGGCATTCAGCAGCAGGCTGTGCCCGTCGCCCGATGAAACCGCCACCAGGTTGGAGAGGTTGGTGGGCAGGCCCGGGAAATCGTCGCAGGTAGTCCCCCAGGCGACCGCCGTGCCATCGGCGCGCAGGGCCACCGTGTGGGTGCTTCCGGCGGCCAGGGCCACCACGTTGCTGAGCCCGTCGGGCATCCGGGTCTGGCCTGCGGCATTGTCTCCCCACGCCACCACGGTGGTCCCGGCCTGCGCCAGGGGAGCCAGAGCCAGCAGGCAGGGGAGCAGCCAGAGCCAGAGGCGGCCCCGGGCAGAGGCCGCAGGCGCAGGCGACATCCCGTGCGGGGAGCAAAGCGAATCAATCATGGTAATCTTTCCTATGGCCACCATGCACATTCATTAATGAAGCGTCAAATGCATTTCGCTGGCGTTGCCCCGCCAATAACGGCACCCTCCCTTGGCATTCCCGATGCAGTTACCCGCTCCTCCCTCTACGCCCTACACTCTTCCAAAGCCCGCCCAAGGCCTGGTCAGTTGAATTCCCGTCAAAATATATTTTGCAAAAAAATCATCCGCAATAACCCGCAGTTACCCGCAACGACGCGAAATAACCCGCAAATACCCGAAGCCGTTTTGTGCCCTCGCATTTTCCCCAAAAAACCTGTGCTACGGTTAGGCCGGCAAAGGTATGAAAAATGAACGGCAGATGATGAATGAAGCGTTCCTGAACACGGATCGGACCGCCACCGCACCGCTTGCATCACCTGATTCCCTCGGTCCCGCAGGCTGCCCGTCTGCCATTCCCTGCGACTCCCCGAGACAGCATCGTTCCCATCGTCGTGCTTGGGTGCCTTGGTGTGCCGCTCGTCCGGGAACTCAATCTCTGGCCCGCAATTCTTCTTCATGCTTTACGTCTCACATTTCAGCAGGTCAGCTTGTTGGCACGAAAATAATCGATATCCTACACAAATATAAATCATTACTTACAATTTCAAATCGGTACGATACCGATTTGAATTCGGTATCCATTATCACTTTTCCCTAGGAATTACGCATATTTGCTTTACTTCCTAGCGGTTTCCTAACATACTTTCCGCCATGAGTAAGAAGCACCATACCTTCCCGATGGACGTGCCCTCCGGTTCCGTCACCGTCAAAATTTACCGCGTCAAAAACAAGGCTTTCCTCGTGCGCGACAAGCAGGGTG
>CAIYYI010000377.1 GCA_903930345.1 uncultured Verrucomicrobiota bacterium | reverse complement strand
TGTTCAGCGAGGGTCACAGCGCGGCTCTCACCTCCCGTTTCTACTTGTGGCCCATCTTCAGGGACAAGATTCTGCAATCGCCGCCGCTGGTCCGGGAGCGCACCCAAGTCCTGTTTTTCCTCTACTCGGACGTGCTGGAGCGCAACACGGACGCTGGCACTTCCGCCCACCGCACCGACCTGTGGCCGCTGTTCGTGCACAAGCGGGAGCACGATGGACGGGAGCGTTTGCAAGTCGGGGCTTTGTTGGAGTCTGTCCTGCCAGAAAGCAAGAGTCTGGAGCGCAACTACAGCCCGCTGTGGACCCTGTGGCGCACGGAAAAGAACCCCGCCACCAAGACAGAGTCCCGCTCGTTCCTGTGGAACCTCTACCGTCAGGATCGCACTGCCGACACCCGAAAAACGAGTTTTCTGCTCGGTTTGGTTCAGCATGAGAAAACGGCGGTTGGTCAATCCTGGCGTTTGTTTTATCTGCCGTTTGGTTCCAGCCAAAAGGCCCCTGCGCCCCCGGTCCCGGCAGTCGGGAAATGAGGCGGACAACTTGGTTGAACGGTTGGAGCCTCCCTGCGGAACAAAATCCTTCCCAATCGGGTGGTATTGGTAATTTGGTAGAACTGAAAACTTGACTGAGTTCATACCCCTTGTTAGAGATGTTGAACAGCGGCGCACCGGTGGGGTGCTTGGATTGAATAAAATGCGTGAGGTATTTGAGAAATGAGTATTGAGGAAAGTGCTGGCATTATAGAATTTGCTCGGTGCGCCAAGTGTGGGAAGATCAACTCCCCCAAAGCGCACAAGTGTGAGCGTTGCAATGCTCGCCTGTATCTTCGGTGCAGCTCCTGTAAGACAAAAAACCTACGGGTACGAGAGGAATGTTCTCAGTGCAAAGCCTCGCTGCACAAATCATCCTTGGGTCGCTGGATGCATCGTATCAATTTCAAGCGGTTCAAGCACTGGAAAAGGACGCTTTACATCGGCTTGGGGATCATCGCACTGGTTGTTTTGGGCTATATGCTCAGCTCCCATTACGGTGTATCCACCAACAAGGTTCCAATCCCTCAGTGATTTCAGTGATCGGCAGGGCTCGTGGAGCCATTTCGGCCTGGTGGTGAAAATTCCCAAAGACGAGCTTGCTGCTGGGCGTGAGTCGATTATTTGAAACCGGTGGTCATGCGGTAAAAGTTGCCAGCACCCAGCCGAAAAGGTTCCGTCACTTCGGTGATGCCATGCAAGGGAGCCACGTTGGTGCACACGCGATGCCACACCTTCAAATCTGTTGAACGATCCAGATAATTGGTCCCTCCAGGCACACCGGAAAAACGTAAAACAAGGACTGATCCTGTCGTAGCTGCCAGCAAATGATTCTGGGCGGGTAATTGCCCGGGAAAAACCGTTACCGCCACCCGACCGGTGGACGAACCGCCACGTCCATCGCTAACCACGTAGGAAAACCCATCCTGTCCCACAAAGCCGGCCGGAGCCTGATAACGAATGGCGGCATTGGTAATCACCACCGCCCCGCCCCGGTCACTGACAGTAACAGACTCCAGTGCAAGGGAATCGCCATCCTCATCCAAGAGTGAAAACAACAGGGAGTCAACGGATAGAAAGGCTGGAGCAATACTGGTTGCGGCCAAACCCAACGTGGCTGCGATCGGTGGTCGGTTCACGGCGAGAAATGCCTGTGAAAAGTCGGCTCCAGCCGCGTTGGTGACCAACACCCAATACAGGCCTGTGTCCGATGCTTGGGCGTTGGTGATTGTCAGATGCGTGTTGGTGGCACTGGCTATTCCGGTGTCCCCGTTGAAAAACCATTCATAATAAAGCGGGGCGGTGCCGCTTACGGTCACTGCAAGTGTGACGGTGGCCCCGGCATTGACCGTCAGGTTTGATAGTGGCATCACAATCATCGGGGGCTCCAACACGGTGAGCTGCGCAACGACACTCGTCACACTGCCCGCCGCATTGGCGACCACCAAATCATACCCGCCAACGGCATTGGTTCCGGCCTCGGGAAGGGTTAAAAAAAGATTGGTGGCATCGGTGATCGGCCACCCGTTGAAACGCCATTGAAAAGTGAATGGGGGAGTTCCGGTGACATCAACAAACCAGGTGACATAGGCCCCGGCAACCACCGTCTGGGCTTTGGGCTGCACCGTGGCAGAAGGAGGTGTGACGATGGACAATAGAAACGGCTGCGGAGCCTCGGTTGGGACGGGATCAAAACCATTCATTAAACTGAGATTGGCGGCAGATATGGTCAATTGGTCAGGGCCGCCATAATCCGAGGGCACTTGAAAATTCAGGACCGCCACGCGGCCCGTACTAAAGAAACGGGCATTTCCTTGTAAATCGTCCGCCGTCAGGTTGGCGAGTTCAATATCCACCTCCCACATGGAATATCCGGCGCCGGAAACCGTGCCTTCCGTCAGGGTTGTGGGCAACTGGTCCGGTTTTGGCTTGGAATCATCCTCCCAACTATTGTTCGGAAATGGTGGCTGCCAAGTATAACCTTGGTAAATGAGTCCCGGCGAGGAAAAGGATAATTGGAAAATGATTGAGTTGTGCAAATTGGCAGACGTTGACTCCAGGTCCACGGCTACGGAAAAGGTCTGTCCTTTGGCAACCGCACGCTGAGTGGCTCCCCCACTCGATAAATGCATAAGATAACCGCCCTGCACCCCAATGGCCGAGAGAAACAACACCATCAGTAAAATGCGTACGCGGAGCATCATGGCACCTCCCTGATGGCCAAACCCACCGGAAGACTTGGGTTGCGTCCTATGGGATCAAGCAGGGATTTGGCGTCGAGAATCAGGGTCAGGCCGGTGGCCGACCAGGAATTGGAAATGGACATCTTTTTGGCCGCATAATAGCCTGAATCGCTCCCCAAGAGCTTGCCTTCGTAGGTCGAGGCGGGAACACTGGTCTGTGTCATAATCGACGGCGAATATCCTAGCCCTGGTCCCTGTCCACGGCCCACTGCCGCCAGAGTTACGTCCAAATCGTTCACTATGCCGTCGAGGTTCAAATCACAGCGGACCTGCCGCCAGGCAGTGGGGTCTAGCAAAGTCTGACTGCGCTGTGTCCTGATGGCTCCGGCATCGTGGTTATTGATGCGTTGGTCTCCATTGACGTCACCTGCCAACCGTGTGAGGGTGCGCCCATTGTTTCCTGCCAGCAACTGACCGAAAACGCCTTGAACTCCCGCCAGGGAGATTTCATACCGGGCAACATTGGGCAGCGCGGTGCTGAAACTGATCACCCCGACGGTGTTTTGGTTCTGAAGGCTGGTGTCCAGGAGAATGCCGCTGAAATCAATGGCTTCCCCGGTGGCCAGGCTTATCCCGGATATGCAGATGGTTGCCGGGGTGAAGCTGTCGGGCGATATCGGACCGTCAAATTCCACGACCAAGCGCAGCATTCCACCACGCGGTTCGGTGAAACGTCCATCCTCGGTGATGAGCAGTTGCGCATCACCAACGCCGACATGCGTGGCGACCGAGTTCCAGGATAGAACCATCACTGGCAGTGCCACTTGGAACTGAATCTCCTCAGCGGCCAGGCCGTCATCCACCCGCACCGTCAGCTTGGCCACGCCCAATGCCCCAGCAGGGATGTTCATGGTCAGGGTCCGAAACTCGCCGGTGCCGCCCACTTGGATGGCTGCCCCGGGCAAAGCGTCCGCATTATCACTGGTCACTGTGATTGGCAGTTCGGCCCCCAATTGCCTGGCATCGCGCACCCGGATGATGGCTTGAACCACACTGCCTGGCATCACAGACAGGCTGTCGCCACCGCTCACCACCGGGTCGTTATCCAGCAACGTGCCAACGCCTGTTCCCCGGGATGCGTCCACTTGGGCGTTGGTGGGATTGGAGAGGACGATTTGGAAAGACTCTGTGGACTCTTCCTGGTGATCGTACAATACGGTAACATCCACAGTCTTAAACGTTTCGCCTGGGGAGAAGACCAGCGTTCCCTCAGTGGCTGAGTAATCGGAACCCGCCTGCGCCTGAACATCGCTGGAGCCGTAGGCAACGCTCACGGTTTGGTTCGATGCCGCGTTGAGACGCACGGTGAACTGCAATGTTCCAGCCCCCGCATTCCCCTCATAGGCGGTTTCGCTGGTAACCGTCAGCACGGGCAGAACAGTCACCAGGAAGCTCTCGGTGGCGGTCACCTGGCCATCATTCACACTGATGGAAATCTGAGCCTGGCCGGCCCGGCCTGAAGCAGGGGTAACGACCAGCGTGCGCTGCGTGCCAGAGCCCGTGATCTGGATGTTTTGGATTGGTACCAGAGTCAGATCACTCGAGTTCGGGGTCACCGGCAACTGTGCTCCGCGATTCAGGGGATCGCGGACATTGAAGGGGAGCTGAAGCGCCTGGCCGGGTATCGTCACCTGATCGGGGATCGCGGAAATGACCGGATCATTATCCTTGATCACTGCTTCCGCAGATTCGCCAGCGGGAGACATGACCGCGTTGGACGGTTCGCTCAATCGCAGGGCAAAGGACTCCTCCTCTTCGCGCACCTGATCGTTGGTAATTGTCACCGCAATCACCTTGCTGGTTTCCCCAGGTTCAAAAGACAGAACCCCGGTGGCGGCGGTATAGTCGCCAGGCTGCTGGGCAGAACCATTGACCGTCGCGTAATGGACGGAGACCGTTTCGCTGCAGGGCACGTTCAAAGTCACTCTGAATTCGGCCTGAACAACAGTGCCACTGTCAGCCTCCACCACTGTGACGCCGGCAACCTGAAGTATCGGTAGCACAATCAGGTTGAATTGTGCTGCGAGGGTGGATTGGCCGTCGTTGACGGTGATCGTTATTGTCGCCGTTCCACGTGCGCTGGCAGGCACGTTTATGGACAAGGTTCGTGCCACCGTGGTCCCTGAGACTGTGAGATTCGCCGTCGGGACGGCCTCCGCATTGCTGGAATGCAGAGTGATGCCCAACCGTGATCCCAGACCGCGAGGGTCACGCACTGTGAAAGTCGTCTGCACGATCTGGCCTGGCTGGGCAAACAGGTTTTCAAGCGGGGAAACCACCGGGTCATTGTCGATTATGGTTCCGGAAGCAACCGAGCCAGCATTGTCCAACTGAGCGTTAAGTGGCTGATCGAGGCTGAGTTTGAAATATTCATCCGGCTCTTCAGCAGGGTCGTTTAACACGGTCACCGATACGGTCTTGGAAATTTCACCAGGGGCGAATTCCAAAGTGTTGTCGGAGGCTTGATAATCACCGTCAGCAAGGGCATTCCCCCCATACGTTTGGTAATGCACCCTTACGGTCTGGTTGGAGGGAGCGCTGAGGCTGACGACAAATTGGATGCTGGGGTTTGTTCCGGCATCCCCTTCCACCGCCTGGCCGCCCACCACGGAAATCAGAGTGGGAACCGTGAGGGTGAAGGTGGAAGTAGCGGTCACCTGACCATCATTGACGGTGACGGTGATTTCCGTTCGCCCACTTCGTCCGGCGACTGGGGTAATCATCAACGTGCGTTCCTGGCCGAGGCCGCTAAGCTGCAAACCCGAGGCTGGCACGAGGGTTTCGTCGCTGGATTGCACTGTGATGGGCAATTGGCCTCCCCGATTGAGGGGATCACGTGTGGCGAAGACAACGGCCAACGCCTGGCCAACCTCGGTCACGACATCGCCCAGCAGGGTCAATATCGGATCGTTATCCAGCACCAGGGCTGTCGCTGTTGCTTGTCCCTCAGCCAGAACCACATTCACTGGATTGCTTAGGCGCAACTCAAAGTTCTCATCGCCCTCGGGATCGAAGTCGTTGAGCAGGGTGATGGTCACCACTTTGGAGGTTTCTCCGGGAGCAAACTCCAGTGTGCCATTGGCCCCTTGGTAATCGCTGTCCACCTCAGCCGTTCCAGCGGCCGTGGCATAGTCCACGCTCACCGGTTGCGAGGAGACGGCATTGATGGTGACCGTAAAGCGGGCCCTCACGGCGACGGCCCCATCGGCTTCCACAAAAGTTCCACCAGTCACCTGCAACACCGGCACCACCGTGACCAGGAACTGGCGTTCGACTGATATCTGGCCGTCGTTGATGGTGACAGTGACAGTTGCCATCCCGCTTTGCCCCGCTGCCGGGGTTATGCGCAAGGTGCGGGTCTCTCCGTCCATATCAGCAATAATCACATTTTCCACCGGCAGGAGGACCGGGTTGCTTGAACCGAAAACAAAGGACTGGCTCAGTCCGGCCTGGAGCGGGTCGCGCACCGTCACGGTGGTTTCCCCAACCCCTCCGGCCAGCACTGTCACGTCTGCAATCGGGCCTGACACCGGATCGTTGTCCACGATCAGACTGGTAGCGGATTCCAAGCCCTCCAAGAGGGTGGCATTTTGTACTTCATTCAGCCCCAGGGCAAAGGCTTCGCTCTCCTCCCGCTGTGCGTCATTGATTAGGCTGATGGTCACGGATTTGAAAGTTTCGTCGGGTTGAAACTCGAGTGAGCCGCTGGCAGCCACGTAATCCGCGCCTGCGGTAGCGGTACCGTCCGCTGTGGCATAACTGACCCGCACCACCTGGTTGGAAGGTTGATAAAGGTAAACCCTGAATTCCACGGTTGAAACAGTGCCATCATCACCTTCCACCGCAGTGCCCGGTTTGATGACCATCATGGGCATGGAGAACACCCGCCAGGTGCTGGAAGCGGTCACGATCCCATCGTCAACCGTCACGGTCACATTGGCCAAGCCGCAGTAATCAGGGGTGGTGGTGATGCTGAGGGTGCGCTGCGATCCGCTCCCGGTGAGTTGGATGCTCGACGCGGGCACCACCCGTTCATCATCAACAACCACGGTGATTTCCAAGTCCGCTCCCAAGTGGCGTGGATCCCGCACTGTAAAGACGGTTTCCACAGTGGTGCCGGGCTGTGTCACCACCTCAGGCAGAGCGGAAATCACCGGGTCATTGTCCAGCAGGGTAACGGTGTCTTGCCGGTGTTCCTCAGACAGGATTGCCTTGACGGGACTGTCCAGCAGAAGGGCGAAGGTCTCGTCCTGCTCCACAACCGTGTCGTTGATGATGGATACTCTGACTGTTTTGCTCATCTCGCCCGGCGCGAAGGTCAACTGGCCATTCGTATCCTCGTAGTCGGTCCCCGGTTCAGCCGTCCCACTGCCGGTGCGGTAATTGACGGTGACAGCCTCATTGGAGGGGGCATCCAGGGTCACGGTGAATTCCGCAGCCACCGTGGCAGCTCCATTGGCCTCGACGACCGTGCTCGTGCCGTTGACCGAAACTGTAGGCAACACAAAGACCCGGAAACGGGTGGAGTCTGTGGTTGCGCCGTCGCTCACGGTGAGGGTGATCTCGGTGAAACCACGCGCCCCGGCCACCGGCGTGAAGGTCAACACACGCTCTGCGCCAGAGCCATCGAAACAAAGGCTGGAATTGGCCACCAAGTCGGTATTCGAGCTGACACCGCTTACGGTTACGTCATTGGGTGAACCATCGTAATCTCCCACGATGAACTTCAGCTCGGCGGCATTTCCAGGGGTGAGTTCCACATCCTTGATATCGGTCATGTTGGGCACAAGGTTCACCGCCGCCAGCTTGTCCGCGAGGGCCTGTCCGCTGAAAACGGGAGCTACTTCCGTATCATAATCGAGACTGCCAAGGATCAGGTTTGTCACGGCGGGCCGGACTTCCGCCTGGGCCACCGCCTTATACGGCGCCAGGTCGGACAGAGGGTTGGTGCGGACAGAGGCCAACAACGCCTCAAGATTTGTATTCAGGAAGGACACAAGGCTGCCCACCTGGCCACAGAGAATCGCGGATAATCCCGGGGCGACCAATGCGGCGGCTCGCAATGCCGCTTCCTCCAGATCCCCCTGTTTTGCCATGTCGACCAGGGAGAAATTAAGCCCTACCGCATAGCCTTGGGCGTCACGTTCCACCTGGCCCTCAGCGATCAACCCCTCAAAAGTCAAAGAATCCGGGTACGCCAGAACCCGCTGGACTATCATGTCAGCCAAAGCATCCGTGGCCGCGATCTGCGCCTGCAGCTCGGTCAAAAGCGGATTGGCTGCCCGCAATGCTCCGGCGGTGATGAGAATGTAGTTGGTCACCTGTTCAGCAGCGGCCAGGGTGCGCTGTGTGGCCAGCGGGCGCTCTGTGCTGTCCATCGGGTTGGCCTGGTCCGCATCCAAGTAGGGAGGCAAGCCAAAGGCAGCGCGGATGAACTTGTCAGCTTCTTCAGGGTTGATCTGACAATGGCTGACCAGCGAAACCTTGAGGTTGCTGAACTGGTTGGCCGAGATGCTGAGTCCCTGTCCGAAATCCATGGCGAAGCAACGGATGATGAGCAGATTGGGCAGGCCGGTGCGGACATCGGTACCCCCGCGCGCCACAAAAATACCCTCAGCGGGATCCAGGATGCCGTTATGGTTGCTGTCAAAGCGGACGAGGTCGCCAAGATTCCTGAATTCGCGCAGGCCATCGGCCGGGAAAAAGTTGTACACCCCGTCTGTGCCGGGCACCACGCCAATCTCGCCGGGCAAGTCCTGTTCCAAGTCGCCGTCCAGATCCCAGAACACCTTTGTGGCTCCGGTGAAAAAGGCATTGCCGGTGATTGCATTGGGCACCACGATGGCTGCGTTGAAATCGCCGGTATTCGGGTTGGTGCCACCCGTCACGACCATTTGCCCCTCGTTGGCATCCAGCACGCCGTTGCGGTTCAGGTCGTATTGTGCCAGGTTACCCAGCAACTCCGTCAGTTTGGCCTGGCTGAAGGGAATGAAGTTGTAATACCCCAAGGTGGTGGTGAAGCGGTATGGTTCGGTGCCATCGGGGACCTGATTACCGTTGGCATCAAAGAACACGGTGGCCCCAGCATAGTCAGCCTGGGCTGCGGCCCACGGGTCAATCGATACCGTCTCCAGGTTGGCTGCTCCGTCAGAGAGGCGCGAGCCGCCATACAGAAGCATCCGGCCTTCGTCTGGCTGGAGCATGCCGTCATAGTTCAGATCGTACACGGTCAGATCACCTAGAACTTCCTGCAGGTTGGTGATCTTGCGGGCATAAAACTCGTAGTACCCATCCTCGCTCGTCAGAACACTGACTTCGCCGGCGTCTTGCAAGCCATTGAAATTGGTGTCGAACAGCAGGCGCGCGCCGCGCCGGGTTGTGAAGCCCTTGAACTCGAGGCTGCCCAGGATCACTGCGTCGGGCTCCGCGACACCGCTGGAAATGTTGGTTCCCGCGAGCAGAACTAGTTGTCCTTCACTCGCGTCGATGATCAGGTTGCCGTTCAAATCGTACGGGGCCAAGCCACCCAGAACCACCTCGGGCCGTGTGTCCGTATAAACCGGCACCAGCGTCCAGAAATCATAGCTGCCGTTGTTGCCGGTGGTCACGGTCGGCTCGTTTGGATCGGCCTGATGATTGCCGTCCGTATCAATGAACACTGCGGCACCGGCATACGCGGTGGTCTCTTTCAGCGGGTTTCCATCAAGGATTATCCAGGTATCCGGGTTCTGCTGGCTGAGGGCGATGTGCGTGCCGCCGGTCAGCGTCACCACACCTTCGTCCGGGGTGAGGATGCCATCGTTATTGGCGTCCAAGATTTCAAAAAAGGTGGGTGTCCGTTCCGGCACGATGATGGCGGTGTAGTCGGGGTTGAAACCGACTTTGCCATCCTCCCACTGCGTCTCCTGGATGCCGTTTTCAACCGGTGTGCCCTGAACGACATCGGAGGTGAAATACACATCCGCGCCACGGATCTCACTCAGCCAGATGCGGAATCCATTGTTCAGGCTGACGTTGATGGTGACTCGAATCGGCACAAAAAACACGGTTGCACTCAGGCCCACACTGGCGAATCCCCGGGTGTCAAAGGTGGCGCTGATTCCGGCTGAGGCCAGCGGTATGCCGGCCACACTGGCCCAGGCGCTGCCTTGCAGAGTCAGCCGGAAGCCGCCGTTGCGGATGTTCAGCTCAATGCTGCCCTGCACCCCCGCCCAGTTGCGGCTCCCAATCATGAGCGAGGTGCGTCCGGTGAAATTGTAATTGCCGCGCGAGTCGATGCTGCCAGCGACATCAATGCTCAGCATGTTCCAGACGCGCGCCCGCGCGGTGAACGAGGTGGTGGCATAGTCAGGGCGCACCACCATGTTGAAGCTCCCCTCCACGCGCACAAAACTCAACACTCCTGGCAGGTTGAAGGTGGCCTGCACCGAAACGCTGAACTCGCCTCCGCCCAGCGAAATGGAGCCGGAGACCGAGGCGACGCGGGAGCCGAAGATATAGGCCGCGCCATTGATCATGCCGGCCACCCGCGTGCGAGCGATGGTGAGCGAGACGCTGCCTTCCACCCCGAGGTAGTCCCGGTTGCCCAAATTCACACTCACACTGCCGGTGAACGAAAAGTCCCCATTGGACCGGATGTAGCCGTTGACCCGCACGGTCACGAAACTCATGATGCTCACTGTCAGGGGATCCGACTCCGGCACCATGATCTCGAAGAGGCCGTTGCGCACACCGATGGAAATGGAACCGCGCAGCGTCAGCCCCATAATGGAGACCTCGGCATTCTGCACCAGCACGCGAGCGGTCAATGGAGCCACGCCAAATATTCCGCGACGGGTGGTGTTGATCTCCAGCGCGAAGGTTCCGCGCAGCCGGAAGTAGCTGGTGTTGATCTCCGGCAGCGTCAGGGCGGCGCGCAAGGCAATGCCATCCGAGTACAACCCAAAGTCCACCGCAATGCTCAACTGGGCGCTGAACACAGTTAGCGAAACATTGGCGCGAACCTCGATGGAACCGGGGGTCACGCTCAGGGTGAATGCACCCTGCAATCGGAATCCCCCGACGTTCAGCGCGCCACTGCCCCGCACCAGCGCATACGGACCGGCGGCCACCCGGATGCCATTGGCAAACTGCACTTCCTGCCGGGTGGTGTTGACCTCCAGTTGGAACGTGGCTTCGAAGCCGTAACCCTCTCCCTGGCCGGAGCCACCTGCCAGGGTCAGGTTGCAGCCAAACGCCACGCCGTCGGAGGTGATGCGCAGCGCACCCTGGACACCAAAATCAAAGATGCGCCTCCCTCCCGCATTCAACGCCATGCGGGCATCCACTTCAACATTGACGATGCTGGGTGCCACGAGCAAACGGAAGGAGCCCTCAAGGTTAAACCCGCGGAGAACCATGCTGCCCGTCACCTCGAACTGCAAATACGGTTGCACTCCCGCCCCCAGGGGCGATCCCGCGATGACAATGGTGCGGCTGTTGCCACCGCCCGGCACCTGGTTGATGCTGGCGGGCAGGGTGTAGGAGATGGTCTGCCGGGTGGTGTTCAGCACTAGCAGCATGCGTCCGGTGATGGATACTCCCCAAGACGATGGAAAACCAGTGTCCAGATTCAAGTCCAGCTTCGCTGCCACCCCCGCACTGCTGACGTACAGAAGCCCCTCGAATCCGAGTCGCAGGTAAGGTGTATTACCCGGGCCGATGGCAAGTGTGCCCCGCGCAAACACCAACAGCGCGCTGCTGTTCAGCTCCATGCCAAAGATGCCGGTCAAAGTGAACCAATCCGTGTTGTCCTTGCGGAAAATGATATTGCCATCCACATAGACGCTAAAGGAATATCTGGGCAGCACCAAACTGATGGTTCGACCCTGCAGGGTCAATGACTCTGTTCGGTCCCAGTTGGTGAGGTTGAGGCGCAGGACGGCAGAAGCGTTGACGGTGAGCCCCAGGTTTTCCAATGCGCTCAGGCGGGCTGAGATGACCAAGGCACCCCAAACATCCACCCCACTCTGGGTCACCACATGGAGGGAACCTGCCACCGCCAGCGCGTCACCCACCAGTGGCAGGCTGACCGTGCCCTGCACGTCGAGATCCATGCGGGATTGGGCCGCATTGAAACTGATCGCCACGCGGGCAGTGATGTTCAGCCGCACCAAGGCACTGGCGGAAAACTCCGCATTGCCTTGAATCACGAGGCTGAAAACGTCTGCCGG
This sequence comes from uncultured Verrucomicrobiota bacterium, assembly GCA_903930345.1. Lineage (GTDB taxonomy): Bacteria > Verrucomicrobiota > Verrucomicrobiia > Limisphaerales > CAIYYI01 > CAIYYI01. The sequence continues at coordinate 3,364 of CAIYYI010000377.1, read as the reverse complement.
ATTACTATTGCTGACGGAGGTTCCATCATTGCGGCTGGTGATAAATGAAATGGACCCGTACACCGAGAAATAGGGCGAACTGGTGGGCATATCCATCAGGAACAGGATGCTGAACTGGCTGCCACTGGAGAAGTTGGCATAGAGCCGGGCGGTGAAGTTGAAGGAATCCGCCACCACGAACCGTGCATTGATCAGGAATTTGCCATCCGTGCTAAAGATGATGTCCACGTCTGCCCGCAAGGTGGAGGTGGATATATAGGAGGAGTACAGGGTCGCTCCGCCTTCGATGCGCATGGTCTGGCCGAACGCCCCCCAAAAACTTCCGGAAGGCTGATTAATGGCCGACTGCTTGAGTTGCTGCTGCCACTGCGCCACCGTCATTTGATTGACCGGCTGAAAGCCGGGCCTGCGAAGGGCCAGAGGGTCGGTAATCGCTTCAAGGCTGGTGTTGAAGAACACGCCGGCCCGGAAATTCCGGATGCTCAATCCCGTCGTGGGATCCAGCAACACCGGAATATCCGCCGTCAGGTAAACATTGAGCGGACCGTTGTCGGATAGGCCGATGCGAATCTCAAACCCGGTGAGATCGGCAAACGCGAAGCGACCCTGAATTGCGCCATAAAACACCCTTCGTGCCAATGGCGTCGTGGTGTCGCCAGCCAGTATTTCATTGCCTGCCGTATCCACTTTGACAACTCCCGCGACCAATGACGCCTCAATGGTTCCGCCAAAGACGTTACCCGTCACGCTGACGGCAAACGAGCCGATGTCAACAATTGGAAACTCATGTCGGGAGAGCGCCCCCACATCAAGGACCATGCCTTCGACCCGACCGGACACCGTGGCGGGCAGACTGTTGATAGAGTTGATGCTGGCGGAGAGGGTCAGCCGGAAATTCGAGGGATCAGCCTGGATATCCGGCCAGAACACCCCGAGTTCCACATCGCTGAGCGGCATCCAACTGGGCCAACTCAGCGAGCCGGTGTCCGGCATGGAAAGTTCGACCCCGAAGTCTGGCAGGGTGCGCAGATTACCATCACCACCGATGGCCAGATTGCGGGCGGTTCCGGAAATGTTGAGGGAACTCAAATTCACCGACAGCGAACCAAACCGGGCAATGTCCTCCCCGGGGGCCGGATTGAAACGCAGCACGGCATTGCGGGCCTCGAATTGAAGGGCGGTTCCCAACTGCATGCGCACCAAATCCACGGAAGCCGAGTTGAAGGTGAGACTGCTCAACCCGAGGCTCCAGGCGCCTGGGTTCATGGCCAGTTGCATCGCCATGTTCAGGGTGGCCCCCTGAACCTCCACGGAACTGCCAAGCCGGAACCCGACCGTCAGGCTGGCATTCACATCCAAGGTGTGACTGACCTCATTGAGGCTGCCGGTGAGGGTGGCGCTCACGGTCCCGTTCAATTCGCTGATTTGGCGCCCGGGCAGCAGCCTGACACTGCCGCCGAACTGGTTGCTCCAAACACCCTCCTGATAACCTCCCAGCATCACACTGCCATTCAACTGCAGGCTGTTGCCGATGCGCAGATCATCAAAACCGATTTGAATGGGCCCGAGGTTCCACGGCTTCAATTCGCCATCCACATACCGGAGCGCGAACGAAAAAGAGCTGCTGCTGTCAGTGATGGTCGCATAGCCCGCCTCATCCGTCCCGATTCGGATAACGGGCGTAAATGGCAGCGTGCCAAAACGGCTGAAATCAAAGACCCCCTGCACGCCCACCTCAAAATTGTTCAACGAAAAAACCTCGCCCGGATCCCTCAGGCCGTTGCCATTTTCGTCCCCCAGGAAGTTGATCGATAGCCCGCTCAAGGTCGCCGGCAGCAGTCCTCCCAATCCCAAGGAACGGTTGAAGCCCTCCAGATTCAGGGCAAATCCTGTCGCGCTGAACGTGCCGGTGCGTGAGATCTCCAACCCGCTGATGGTCCCGGAAACCTCCAGTGCGGGGATGGTTGCCATTAGCGACTCGGCAGCAAACACTGGATCCCCAGAGGGCGTGAACCGTGCGTTTCTCGTCTCAACCTGAAGCAACTCCCCAAAACGGAAATTAAACAGGTCCGCACTCAACCGAAAGGCTCCGCTTGCCCCAGCGGAAAAATCATATTCTCCCGTCAGACCGGTGGCCGTGGCGGTCAAGCTGCTGTTGCCCGGGAACAGGACGGCGGAAGAGGCTTCCAGTGTGATTTGTCCATCCACATAATTTCCCATGTCCCCCATGATGGCAAAGTTGCGGATGGAGAGTGACAGCCCGGTCAGGGAGAAGATCGGGCTTGCGCCTCCCACAGTGATGGTCTGGTCCGTCGGTTGCGTCAGTGTCAATTCATCCATGGCAAAACCATTACGCCCCAGCACCAGATTGGAAACTGTGGCGGTGGGAAGCCCCTCGAACATGGGCGACCGCAGTGTGGCAGTGCCAATGGTTGCTATTATCCCCAGGCCAGGAGTCAAGCGGATGTTTGTGGTTGACAAGGTAAACGCTTCCCCCACCGAAAGGCTGAAAGTTCCGGCCGTGATCAACAAACGCCCCTCCTGTCCGAAATCAAAGCTCATTGTTAAGTTGCTGATGGCGGTTGAAACCAAGCTCGACATCGGGAACAGTCGGAGACCGGTTGCGCTGATGGTCACCGTGCCGGTGACGGGTTCGTCATTGCGGGAGTCATAATTGAAATCCGTCACCACCAGGCGGGGATTGGTGATTTCCATGAATGTGCCAATCAGTCGCGGCCCTCCATCGGCCTGCCCCAGGGTCAAACTGGAGAGACTGAACCCATGCGAAGTGATTTGCAGGTTGTTGACCTCGGCAGGTGGCATGTCCCGGATCAAAGGCGAGGATATGGAAACTGTTCCAATGGCGGCTATGACGGTCGCTCCGGGATTAATGACGACATCCTGGGCTTCCAGTTTGAGGGCATCGCCAATATCCAGACGAAATTCTCCCACCCGAATGCTGAGCGCGCCGGTTGAACTGGCGCCACCAAAACCAAAACTGGCGGTAACGTTGCCGAACTGGCTTTGCATGAAACTTGCCGACGGGAACAACCGCACCGTCTCCACTGTTAAAGCCACCGTTCCGGTCACCGGATTGCTGGAGTTGCTGGAGTCATAACCGAAATTGGTCACCGAAAGGCTCGCGTTCGCCAACTCCAGAAAACCGCCAATCCGCACCGGTCCGCCGGAGGGCGTCAAAGTGAAGCTGCCCAGACTGAAACCAGTCTGCCGAATCACCAGACCGCTCAGGGGCGAGGCCCCCAGCCCCTGCAAAAAGGACGAAGCCAGACTCAGGTTGCTCAACGAGGCCAGCGTCTCCGCCCCCGGTGTCAGGGTGACGTTCCCTGGGGCGGACAGATTGAAG
>CAIYYI010000376.1 GCA_903930345.1 uncultured Verrucomicrobiota bacterium | reverse complement strand
CATTTGACAGATTCCCTGTTGCCCCAATCTGCCAAATGCTAGGCCGCCGGACGTTAGCCACCAAACCTGCTTCGGCCCCAAAATCAGTCTGCCCTGTACGCAACACCCGGCCCGGACTTTCCCTGTCGCCCTTCTAAGTCCGGGCCGGGTATTGCGTTCAAGGCAGAACAACCGCGTCCCCGCGATCCCGTTGAAGGAGCCCGCCGCCGCCGGATCAACTTCGCTGCGTGAGGGGTTGTCATGCATCACCGGCAGCCACTACGATGCTCAGTCCAGGTATTCCTTGCGCGTCTGGGTGGCTGACTTGCTTCCCCATGCTTCACATAACACACTTTGTTCGAGAAATCGCGTTATACGTGGTTCCTCCCGTAAACGGGACCCTCCACTACGCGATTTTCGCACAAAGTGGCGTTATGCGAGAGCAGGGCTGGAGCGGGCTGTCACAAAAAATGCCAGGAACCCTGGCCCCCGCATTTTTTGCGCCAACCCTCCCAGGCATGCTGCACGCCAACCCCTCCAGACTACGCTGGGTGAAAGAAAAATCGCGGCGGCGGGCTCGGGAAGCGGGGCGCTCGTACCTCGCGCTGGTCATGCTCGCTACGCTCGCCCCGTCTTGTTCGTTTTACTTTAGCCTTTAGCCTTTAGCCTTCAGCCTTTCCCTAAGCCCCCGTCAATTTCCTCTGGGAAATTGTCCTCGCCTTCGTCGCGATCAAATACCGCAACGTATCCGCGGCATCATCCCCGCCATTGCCGTCCTCATCCGCATCCACCTTCAGAACGTCTTCCGGTCGGTGCGGATCATGCTGCAGCGCGGGCAGCGTCTCGATCAACCGTCCGCACCGGCGATGAATAAAAAGCCTTGGTGCAATTCCCGCCTCCACGTCCCCCAACTTTTGCAACACCTCGGCCCAGCCATTAACCCGGTCCGTGTTCGCCACCCGCAATTTAAGCCCATGCCGCTCATACTGAGCTGCGATCGTCGTCCCGTCGCTCTGGCGGCTAAAGACATCCGCGCCCGCCACAAGCCGCCTTAGGCGCTCCGCCGTTAACCCGTGCCGGGTTAACATCGCCTTGATCGCCGCCGCATGGCGTTGCGGCAGCCAGAGTCGCTCCGCATGCTCATCCACGATGAACAAGTTTCCATCCCCATCCCGGCAACCCAGCAGACACACCGTGTAATGCGTGAAACCATAGTCCAGGGCGGCAAACCATTCCACGGCGCGCCGGTCATCAAAATCATCCACCACATGAACGTCACGGCGGAAAGTGGTAAAGAACTGCCCGGCGGCAATATCCCAGTTCCCGTCCAGCCACGCCTTTTTCTGCCAGCCAGACAAACCCTCCAATACCTTGCGGTATTCCGGGTTGTTGTAACGATTGTCATCCACGCGGGCGGGAATGAACCGCGTGTCTGACTCTCGCCCTTCCATGAATGGAAGGATGAACTTCGCTCTATACCAAGCGTGACCAATTCCACCCGGATTAGTCGTCGAGTAAATACGCGGACGCCAGTGGTGGCCGTCCGCCAGGACTTTTGAAGAACGACAACACGTCGAGATGTCCTGATGCTTCCGATGCGAAAGCGTGGTGGCTTCCTCAATCCCGATGATGTCGTATTCGAGACCGAGGTAGGCGTCAATATCCTTTTCGGACTGAAAATGCCCGGCCACGATCTTGGACCCGTTCGCAAACGTCAACATCCCGCGATAAGCCGAAAACTCATGTTTGAGTTTTCCAAACAACCGCTGGCGCAAATCCTCGAAGTGCTCCATGTTGGCCTTGCCCACCTTCCGTAGCAACAGGCATTTGAGCCCTGGCACACGCTGACAATCGTCAGCGCCCATCTGGGCGAGGAGCCAATGCGACTTCCCACCGCCGCGCGCGCCGCCGTAACCGACTGCCGTCGGCCCGGCGAGCGCGTCGCACTGTCTGGCAGCCGCCGAGGCGGCAAGCTGCCTCGGCTGCAAAAACACCTTGGCCCGGATCAGATTCCGCACCTGCTCCTCGGGGCACCCGGCCCTTTGCGCCTTTTCCAAAAACTGTTCCCGTTCCATAGCTTCCTCCTTTGTTATTTTAGTTCGTCCCTGCTCCCCGCTTCCAGTACATCCACCACCGGCTGTGCCGTGGTGGTAGTCCCATAAACCTTCTTCAACGCCACTTCCCATTCGATTTCCAGCGTGGCGCTGACCTCCTCGGTCACCTGCACCGGTTCGGTCGGCATGCCGGCCGCCGCCCGTCCCAGCTTGTGGACCAGCTCCAGCAGCCGGGCGATACCCTCCACGGTACCAAACTTGGCCTCATTCGTTTCCCAGCGTTCAATCAGCCGCTGGGCCAGCCTCAAGGCGTCACAACGCACCTTCCATTCCGCAATCCGTTGTTCTTCCCAGAGCTTTTCCCATTCCACCGCCTTTTCGCGGGCCAGGGATTCAAGCATCGTCCGCTCCAGATCGGCGCGGTACGTCGCGTGGGCTTTGATTCGGGCCACCCAGTCATATTTCCGGCTCCACCGCTCCATGAGCACTTTGCTCTTGCCGAGCTGGGCCGCCGTAGTCGCAAGCGACCGCTCAGACCCCAGGTCGAGATAAGTTTTGAAAGCCGCAAAAGCTTTCGCGGACTCATTCGGTAATTGTTCAAATATCGGTTTCATTTTCTGTGTTTAATTTCCTCGCTGACCTGCTCTAGGAGCAGGCAGCGATCCAAGGTTTCGACAATGGCGGCCATGGCGGCCGTTTCCTTGCCCGCCAGTTCGGCAGTCATGCGACCGCCGGCCACGTGTTTGGGATAAGTGCTCTGGCGCAAGGCCAGTTCCCGCCGGGCGCAGGCAAGCTGCTCGCTAGCGCTCGGCTTGGCCTGCTCGCTCGGTACCGGGCTGGTGGCCTGCTGGCGGAGGCTTCTCCGGATTTGGTCTAGTGCGATCATGGTGTCAGTTGATGGTTGCGAGCAGAAAAAAAGTAACCGAGGTTCCCTACTTAGTACTTAGTACTTACTACTTAGTATATACTACTTTACCTATGGAACTATATCTTCTCTACTCTATTCTTCTCTTCTCTTCTCTGGTGACGCTTTTCTTTACGCTGGCGTGACGTTCGCAGCGTCACGTTTGCGTAACATTGCCATCCGACGCTGGGTTTGAGCCCGTTTTTTGGCCGAATTGCCGTTGTGCCGCCCAAAATTGGGGAACAGGATGCCGGTGCCTAAGTCCACCAACCACCCGACCTCGATCATTGCGTCACCAAGGCCAGGTGTATTTGTTAACGCATCCAGCGTCACATATGTGACGCTCGGAACGTCACCATTATCGGTGGATTCATCCGCCCACTCCCAAACCTCCATCAGGATCGCCGCCGTTTCACGGCGGCTGATCCCCAGCCGGGCGGCAATTCTGATCACCTCAGGTTTGCGGGTTAATCCTTTCGTCCATTTTATCCAATCACCGGTCATAAAACCTCCATACTTGTTGTTTCACCATTGTTTCGATATCCCCCCGTGTCCCGCCGCACTTCACGTACTCGCGGAGATCCTTGCACGGGGGGCAAATTGTAATTTGGGTCAGCCCGATTTCACGGGCCACCCGTGCGGCTCCCTGGAGCCCCGGCGCGTCGTTGTCCGCCACCATCACAACGCGCTGGACGCCCAGGCGGCGACACGCCGCCCGGAGCAGCTCGCCGCCGCAGTTGCAGGACGGACGGCCCAAGGCGAAGAGTCCCAGCGCCACGGCTGCCGCCGTGTCCGTTGGACCTTCGCAAATAAATGCCACCTCAGCCGGTGGCAGGGTGGGAATGAAAATCCCCTGGCGACTGCCGCGCACCGCCCACTTGCGGCCGTCATCCGCCCGGAGGCGGATGCCGATGACGCGGCCGGACCCGTCGCGCATAGGAAAGGCCCACGCCGCATGCGGCGCGGCCCAAGCGCTCCCAAGCGCTTCCAGCGCCTCGACGGCTACGCCCAGGCGGGCGCCTAACGCTGCCACGTCGGCATGGCGGGTGTCCGTCAGCCACCGCTGCCAGATGGCAGCAGCGTCAATCTCCGGCGCTGACGCCGGCAGCGGTTTCCACCGGGGCACGAACCGCGGACGCGGTTGCGCCAGCCGATGCATCCACCCGCCATTGCGGGCGGGATGCTGGGATTCCACGCGCATGCAACACGCCACCTCGCCGTTGCCCGTGCACCAATCTGGCTTGTGGCAGATTGGGCACGGGGCAGCTTTCGAGACGCGGATCCAAATGCTTGGTTTAGCGTTCATGCTGTTTGCTCCATGCTCCTTGCTGCTCACGCCGCCACCTTCCGCCACCCATTATTGGAAAGGGTATCAAGGATCCTGGACGCATCCTCCCGCGAGACGTTGGTTTCAAACCCGTATTTCTTCAGCAGGCTCGCCTGCTTGAAGCTGCACAGTTTCCCATCCCAGCGCCGGAAGATTTCCGCAATCAATTGCCGACCCTG
>CAIYYI010000375.1 GCA_903930345.1 uncultured Verrucomicrobiota bacterium | reverse complement strand
GCTGAATCCGGATTCCGAAAAGCCGGTTTGGCGACAAGTGGAACGTTTGCGGCAGCGGCGGCTGTTTGCCCGGGTGGAGGCGGGTTTTTGGCGACAGACACCCAAGGTGGTGGACCAGGTTGCCAGTCTGGAGCAACCCCGAGTGTTGATCGTGCCCTTTTTCATCACCGAGGGCTATTTTTCCGCCCGGGTCATACCTGAGGCGCTCGGTTTCTCCCCGAACAGCCCATTTCCCAAACAGCGGTTCGACGGGGGGCGCGAGTGGATTTACACCGGGCCGGTCGGAACCCATGCCGGGATGACCGAGGTGCTGATTGCCCGCGCCCGGGAGATTGTGGCCGCCCATCCGGTGGCCGCTGCGCCAACTTTGGCGGACATTTCCCTGTTCATCGCCGGTCACGGCACCACTCAGGATGAGAATTCGCGCAAAGGCGTGGAGCGGCAGGTTGAACAGATCCGGTCCCGGAACCTGTTCGGGTCGGTGCATGGCATTTTCCTGGAGGAAGCGCCTTTCATTCAGGACAGCTATCGATTGGCAGCCACCCCGTACCTGGTGGTGGTGCCCTTTTTCATCGCGGATGGGCTGCACTGCCAGGAGGACATCCCGGTGCTGCTTGGTGAACCGCCTGGTTTGGTGCAGGAACGGCTGAGGGCGGGCCGGTTCACTTGGGAGAATCCCACCCGGCGCCACGGAAAGACGGTCTGGTACACCACCAGCATCGGGCTGGAGCCACTGATGGGGGATGTCGTGTGGCAGCGCCTGGAGGAAGCCAGCCATGTGAAAAAAGTGTGTCCGGCAATGAACTCAACTTGACCCCATTGCCGCCGTGGCGTATAAATCCCCCCGTCTTGGCGTGTCCCGGCTTTGGATGCGACGTGCCGACGCGGGTGTGTTGGCGGACAACCTTGTGGTGAGGTGGCTGAGTGGCCTAAAGCGGCGGTTTGCTAAACCGTTGTACGAGTAAAATCGTACCGGGGGTTCGAATCCCCCCCTCACCGCCACTAGTTTGCATATATCTTTCTTACCCCCCATCGGTTTACACGTTTAAGAACTCTTCATTCCATTCCGAGAATGTATGTAATGTGTAGGTAATTCCAATGAGCCTCATTCGCCAGTTCTCCCCATCCACAAAACACAACTCCTGAGCTACATGAAGCTGCTCGACATCCCGGTCGGTCTGCTCATCAACTTCCACGAAATGAAACTGGTGGACGGCATCCACCGGATGATTCTGCCCGGCGCAAACCAATGAAGACAGTTGAATAGCAGTGAAGAACGCCTGAGTTATGATCATCTCCGCCAGCTACAAGACAGACATTCCCACTTTCTACGGGGAGTGGTTCATGAATCGTTTGCGCGCGGGCCACTGCAAGATGGTCAATCCCTACAACCGGCGTGTCATCCGTGTTTCGCTCCGCCGTGACACGGTGGAAGGGATCGTTTTCTGGACGAAAAATGTCGGGCCGTTCGTGAAGCATCTGCCCGAGGTGAGGCGGCGTGGGTTCCCCTTCATCCTCCAGCACGCCATCAACGGCTATCCAGGGGCGCTTGAGCAGGCGGTGGTTGACGCTCCGAAGGCGGTCGAGCACTTGCGCCGAATCTCCGACACGTTCGGCCCCCGCGTTTGTGTCTGGCGATACGACACAATCATCAATTCGTCCCTCACGCCCCGGGAATGCCACCTGGAGACATTTTCACGGCTGGCGAAGTCACTGGAAGGGGCAACCGACGAAGTGGTCATTTCGTTCGCCCACCTTTACCAGAAGACGCTTCGGAACATGGAGGCGGCGGCGAGGGAGCATGGGTTCACCTGGTCTGATCCTGACGAGGAGTGGAAGCAGGATCTTGCTGCCGAACTTGCAGCAATCGCCACCGCTCACCGGCTCCGCCTGACCGTTTGCAGCCAGCCGCAATTCATCGTGCCCGGCTGCCACGGGGCGCGCTGTGTCGATGCGGGCCGGCTGGCGGATGTGGGCGGCAGCCCGATCAAAGCCTGCCTGAAAGGCAACCGGGAGGGGTGCGGCTGCTACGAATTCCGCGACATCGGCGAGTACGACACTTGCCCACACGGCTGCGCCTATTGCTACGCTGTCCAGAATCAGGCGCTTGCCCGGGCCCGCCACAAACAACATGACCCAACGGGCGAATCTTTGTTTCCATTGCCTGCCGATGTGGCTGACCCAACCCGGGATGACGATCAGCTCGGTCTTTTCGGCGATCTGGCGTAATGGGCCGGGTTGAACTACCTTGGCCCCTGTGAAAGTGGTCATCCATTGGTTTCGCCGGGATTTGCGCGTCACCGACAACCGGGCGCTGCATGAGGCGGCCCGGCAGGCGGAGCTGGTGGTGCCGGTCTTCATCCTGGAGGACGCGCTGCGCACGGGACCGGAGGTCGGCTCGGGCCGACTGGCTTTCCTGCTCGCCGCAGTGGAGGCGCTGCGCAAGAACCTAGCGGCCCTGGGCCATTCCCTGGTGATCCGCCAGGGCAAGGCCGAGGAAGTGCTGCCGCAATTGGTGCGGGAGGTGGGTGCGGAGGCGGTTTTCTGCAACAAACGCTATGAGCCCCACGCGGTCAAGCGGGATCAGCGCCTCTTCAACGCGTTGAATGCCAGGGGGGTGGGCTTTGAAACCTTCAAGGATGCCGTGGTGTGGGAGGAGCGCGAGGTGCTCACGCAGGCGGGGCAACCGTACACGGTCTTCACGCCGTATTCCCGGGCCTGGAAGGCGCGGCCGGTGCCGGTGCCGTTTCCCAAGCTGGGGCCAGTCCGCGTCCGCCCGCCCGAGGTGCGCAGCGATCCGTTGCCGCTGGATCCGGCCGCCTATGGGCATCCGCTGACCCAGCAGATTGATCCGGCGGGGGAATCTCAGGCTATGGACACGCTCAAGCGCTTCATGGCCGGCCCCGTTTACCGGTACGCGGCCACCCGCGATTATCCCGCCCAGGAGGGGACTTCCCGGCTTTCGCCGCAATTGCGCTGCGGGACGATCGGCATCCGCACCATCCTGGCCCGGCTCAAGGCGGTGGAAGAGTCGGCCGATGCCGCCCAGCGGGCCAGTTGCGAGGTGTTTCGCAATGAGCTGATCTGGCGCGAGTTTTACCTCCAGATCCTGGCCAATTTCCCGCAGGTGGCGCAGGGGGCGTTCCGGCCGGAGTACGATGCCCTGGCGTGGCGCAATGACCCGGAGCATTTCGCCGCCTGGTGCGAGGGGCGCACCGGCTATCCCATCGTGGATGCCGCCCAGCGCTGCCTGAACGCCACGGGCAACATGCCCAACCGCCTGCGGATGGTGACGGCCATGTTCCTGACCAAGGATCTGCTGGTGAACTGGCAGTGGGGGGAGCGTTTTTTCATGAGGCAACTGCTGGATGGCGACCTGGCTGCCAACAACGGCGGCTGGCAGTGGAGCGCCGGGACGGGGACCGACGCCGCGCCCTACTTCCGGATCTTCAACCCGGTGTCGCAGGCCGAGAAATTTGACCCGCAAGGCGGTTTTGTGCGGCGGTGGGTGCCTGAACTGGCGGCGTTTCCGGGGGAATCCATCCATCAGCCCTGGCAAAACCTGCTGGCGCTGCACAAAACCGGCTACCCGCAGCGCATCGTGCTGCATGAGGAGCAGCGCGGCCAGTGCCTGGCCATGTTTGAGGCGGTCAGGCACCCCGGGGGACGGGCCAAGGTGCCGAAGGCAAACGGTTGATCGCAAACAACGCAGCACCACCCGGGACTTTTCCTTCCTTCCGCTGTGAATAACCTGCCGTTGACTTTTTCGGCGTGGAATACCATACATATGTACGGTATTGAATATGAACCCGCCCATGACCGAACGGCAGCAGCAAATCCTGGATTACATCCAGGCGGTGCAACAACAGCAGGGCAGTCCCCCCAGCTTCCGGGAGATTGCCGCCCATTTTGGTTTTCGCAGCGTGGCCAGCGTGACCGACCATGTGCGACTGCTCCGCCGCAAGGGGGTGCTGGAGATGGTCCCCGGTCGCAAGCGCGCCCTGAGGGTCGCCTCCCCGCTCCAGAAATGGCGGCGACCAGTGGCTGACATTCCCATTTACGGCTCCATTCCGGCGGGGTTTGCCCAAGACCGGCAGCAGGAGGTGCAAGGCTGCCTCTCCGTGGATGTGGGAAGCCTGGGCCTCAAGCCCACACCCCGCACGTTCGCCCTGGAGGTGCGCGGGGATTCCATGGTGGGCCGGCACATTGTGGAGGGGGATCTGGTGGTGCTGGAGCATGGCCGGACGCCGCGCAGCGGCGACGTGGTGGCCGCACTGATCGACAACGAGTCCACCCTCAAGACCTTTGTCCTGGAAAATGGCCGGCCGTGGCTGAAGGCTGAAAATCCGCGCTACCCGAAATTGATCCCCGCCCAGGAGCTGGTCATCCAAGGGGTGATGGTGGCCCTGGTGCGCAAGGTCTGAACGCGGATGCAGGTCGCCATGCCCGCTCCGCGCCATATCGTGCATCTGGATGCCGATGCCTTCTTCGCCAGCGTGGAGCAGGCGTCAGACGTGCGCCTGCGCGGGCGGCCGGTGGCGGTGGGCGGGGAGAAGCGGGGGATCATTGCCTCTGCCTCCTATGAGGCGCGCAAGCTGGGCATTTACACGCCCATGCCCACGGTGCGCGCCCGCAAGCTGTGCCCCCGGCTCGTGGTGCTGCCCGGTGACTTCGAGAAGTACGAGCGCTTTTCCCGCTGGATGTTCTCCTACGCGCATGATTTCACGCCGGACGTGGAAATCACCTCCATCGACGAGGGCTATTTCGATCTGAGCGGGGTGAGCCAGCCGCCGCTGCAAGTGGCGGAAACGGTGCGCGACGCCATCCGGCAGGCGCTCAAGATCAGCGTCAGCGAGGGGATAGCCTCCTGCAAGCTGGTCAGCCAGGTGGCCTCCAAGCTACGCAAGCCCGCGGCCTTTGTGCACGTGCCGGCGGGGGCGGAGACCGATTTTTTGCATCCGCTGCCCAGCCGGTGGCTGCCCGGGGTGGGGCCGCAGTTGGCGACGCGTCTGCAATCCGCCGGCCTGGCCCTGATCGGGCAGGTGGCGGCCACCCCGCTGGAGATGTTGCACCTGCTGCTGGGGCGCTCCGCCACCGCGCTCCGCGATTTCGCGTGCGGGCTGGACCCCCGCCCGATCGTGACGGCGTCCCTGCCGGCGCAATCCTTCAGTCGGCAGCAGACGTTCGCCAAGGATGTCACCGACGAGGAGTATGTGGCCGCGCTGCTGCGCCACCAGGCGGATGACCTGATGGCGACGGTGCGGGCGGAGGGCAAAAGCATCCGGACGCTCACGGTCAGGGTGCGCTATAACGACATGGATGAGGAGCAATGCGGGGAAAGCCTGGCGGAGCCCACGGATTTGGAGGTGGATTTGTACGCCCGGCTGACGGTCCTGCTGCGCCGCGCCTGGAGCCGGCGGGTGAGCCTGCGCATGGTGGGCCTGAAGCTTTCGAATGTGTACGCCGGGGTGTGCCGCACCGGTCTCACGCTGGGGCCGGAGGAGGAACAACTGGCCGCGCGCCGTCGGCTGGCGGCCGCAGTGGATGAACTGCGCCGCGAGCATGGCCGGGCCACCGTTTTGCGGGGGCATGATTTCCGCCTGCGCGAGGCCCCGACCGACAGCACAGAGGCGCTGCGCACGTCGGCCCCAGTTCCGGCACGTTATCCGGCGCCGATCCCCCGCCGCCGTCCGCCGGTCGTGGAAACCGGTGTGCTGCTGAACGTGCACAGCGGCTATTCCTTCATGCGGTCCACGCTGACCATTGAGCGGGCGGTACAACTGGCGGCGGAGGCGGGCTGCCCGGCGCTGGGGTTGACGGACGAGGGCAATCTACACGGGGCGGTGGAATTCTCGCTGGCGGCTCGGCGGTGCGGAGTGAAGCCGGTGCTGGGGGCGGAGGTGCGCCTGGCGGGCCGCCCAGCCTGGCTGTACGTGGAAAATGCCACCGGGTACCGGAACCTTTGCCGCCTGCTCTCGCTGCCCGCCTTGCGGGGGCGAGGGGAGGGGATGGACCGGGGGCGGCGGCCGGACCTTGATGGTGAGACGCTGGCATCCCGGGGCGAGGGATTGATTCTGGTGGCGGAAAACCCGGGGTGGGCGGAGCGTTTTACCGGGCGGTTCTATTGCGCGGTGACCCATCCGGAGGCGGCTGAGAAAATCCCCCCGGGTGTGCCGGCCCTAGCGCTGCCCTCCGTTCGCCATGCCCGACCGGAGGATCGCCGACAATTCGACATTCTGCAGGCCATCGGCACCGGCACGCTGCTGGGGCAGGCGCATCCGGACAAGCTGGGCGCGGAGGCTGCCGGGCCGTTCCTGCAGCGGGGAGACTGGCAGCGCTGGGGCGAGGCCGGTGCAGGCCTGGTGCGCACCACGCGGGAGCTGGCGGAGCGTTGCTCCTTTGCGCTGGCCCCGGGGCCGCCGCAGTTCCCGGCCTTTCACCCGCCGGGGGATGGCAGCCCGGGCGAATACCTGCACCACCTGGTGCAGGCGGGATTGCGCCGGCGCTACCGGGAGCGGGCCGGCCGGTTTCAGGCGCAGGCGAACGAGGAGCTGTCGATCATTCGCGAGGTGGGCTACGAGGAGTATTTCCTGATCGTCTGGGAGCTGCTTCAGGAATGCCACCAGCAGGGTATCCAGTGGATCACGCGGGGCAGCGCCGCCGATTCCCTGGTCTGCTATTGCCTGGGCATCAGCGATGTCTGCCCCATCCGTTTCGACCTCTACTTCCGGCGGTTCCTGAACCGGGAGCGGATGTCGCTGAACAAGCTGCCGGACATTGACATAGATTTTGCCCACGATGAAAAGGATCGGGTGATCGACCTGATCTTCGCGCGGCATGGCCGGGAGCGGGTGGCGGTGGTGGGCGGCTTTTCGACTTTCCAAGCGCGCAGCGCAGTGGCGGAGGCAGCGAAGGCGTTGGGGGTATCGGAGCACCAGGCCCGCCGGTTCACGGAACATTTCCCCTGGGCCAACGCCACTGAGATCGGCGAGGCCCTGCGCCAGAGCCAGGAATGCCGCGACCTGCCGCTGACGGAGGAACCCTATCGCACCGCCGTGGAGATGGCGGCCTGTCTGGATGGCTTTCCGCGTTACCCCAAGATGCACCCTTGCGGTGTGGTGATTTCCCGCCAGCCCATGCTGGAGCTGACCCCGGTGTTTCTCTCCTCCAAGGGCTATCCCACCACGCACTTTGACATGGATGCCGTGGAGGCCATCGGCCTGGTCAAGATTGATATCCTGGCGCAGGGCGGCCTGGCCGTCATGCGGGATGTTCAGACGGTGCTGACGCAGCGGGGCGAGCCGTTGTCGTTGCCCGCTCCGCCGACGGCGGCGGACCTGCCCGTTGACGGGAGCGCCGCGGCGGTGCCGCCCTGGGGGGATCCGGCGGTGTGGGAACTGATCGCCACCGGACAGGCCCGGGCCGTGCATCACATTGAGTCGCCCGCCATGCTGGGCCTGTGCAAAATGTGCAACGTGCGGGAGATTGACGGGCTGGTTGCCATCGTCAGCGTCATCCGGCCCGGCGCGGCCAATGAGCAGAAAAAAACCCGCTTCACCCGCCGGTACCAGGGGCTGGAGCCGGTGACTTATACACATCCCTCCCTGGAGCCGTGCCTGCGTGGAACCTTCGGGCTGGTGGTGTACGAGGAGCACGTGCTACAAATCTGCGAGGCGTTCGCGGGGCTGCCGCCGGGCCAGGCAGACCTGCTGCGCCGGGCGTTGGGCAAGGGCAAGACAGACGTGATCGCCCGGTTGCGGGATGAGTTTTTGGCCAGCGCCCGGCAGCGCGGCCACCCGGAGGCCAAGATCGCGGAGGTGTGGGAGCTGGTCAGCGGCTTTGCCGGCTACGCCTTTTGCAAGGCCCACAGCACCGCCTACGCCGTGGAGGCATATCAGGCCGCCTGGCTGAAATGTTATCACCCGGCTGAATTCATGGCGGCGGTGCTGACCAATGGCAAAGGGTTTTATCCGCCGCTGGTCTATGTGCTGGAATGCCACCGGATCGGGCTGCGCCTGCTGTCGCCCACGGTGAACGATCCCGGCCCGGCCTTCACCGTCCACGGGTGCTCCCTGCGTGTGCCGGTCACCCGGCTCAAGGGTTTGACGGAGCAGACCTGCCACCGCCTGTTGCGGGAGCACGCCCGTGCCCGGTTTGTTACGCTGGCCGATTTTTATATCCGGGTGGCCCCGCCGCCGGCCGAGTTGGAGATCCTCATCCGGGCCGGGGCGCTGGATGAGTTGGGCGGCAGCCGCACGGAGCAGTTCTGGGAGGCGCAGCACTGGGCGCGGAGCTTTGGGGCGGATCAGGCGGGGCAGGGGTGGCTGCTGCCGCAGGAGCCGCTCCGGCAGCCCGCCGCCGCCCGGCGGAGCGAGCCGTCGCGCCAGCAGTGTCTGGAATGGGAGAATGAGCTGCTGGGCTACCCGGCCAGTGGCCATCCCTTGGAACTTCATCCGGACATCGCCTGGGACACCTACTGCCCGGTAAGGGAGCTGGGCAACCATGTGGGCGAGCGGGTGGTGACCTGCGGCCTGGTGATCGAGCAACGGATCCATCAACAGGAGACGGGCGAATTGATGAAGTTTCTCTCCCTGGCCGACTGGACGGGGATGGTGGAGACCGAGCTGTTCGCCGACACCTACCGCAGCTTTGGGCTGGCCACGGTGCGCTATCCCGTGCTGGAAGTGGTGGCAGTGGTGGAGCCGTTTGAGAACGGCCGGGGCCATTCCCTGCGCGTGCTCCGGGCGGGCAAACCGCGTCACCACCGGAAGAACCGGTAGGGATCATCCCATTCTTCAGGCTGATCAAGATAAAGGCCTTCCAGCCAGCGATTCTCGGGTTTGGCGGCGTTCACCGGACTGCCGAAGCGGGTGAGAACCGGGGGTGATCCGGCGACTTCCAGGTTGGCGAGCAGGCGCGAAACGAGGAAGGAGGTGCGGCGGCTGGTCTTTTTCAGGTTGGGTTGTTTGCTGTCCCCGAAATGCCAGGGGGCAAGCTGGCAGAATACCACATTCGCGTTTTCTGCCCGGGCCAGCACCCCATCGCCAAAGACGGTGGCACCGTCCGAGACCAGCGACAACTCCCGTGGATCACGATTGTGGACATCGGCCGGGCTCACCCCGGCCAGGGCCGAGTTTTGTTTGAAGGGATCGAAGCAGGCGGCGATGTGCTCGGCTTTTCGCATGGTCACCTTGAAGGGCAAAAAGGTGTTTGCTTCCCGATCATTGAGTCCAATCGCCAGCAGATTGCCACCGGCTTTCAACCAGTCGGCGATGCCGGTTGCCTGGCTCGCCAACTTGTCCGCTCCGCCCGGCCCCACCACCAGCACCTGGCCGGGGGAAAGGTTTTCGCCCGCGTATGACTTTACGGGGATTCCCGCAGATTCGAGGTGACGCTGCCCCGCCGGTTCGCCGGCATAGACCGCCGTCCGCCGGGAGGCCGGTTTCCAGGTTGAGATATACTGGAGGATATGGCGGGTGATTGTTTCAGCCGCCGGCTCTGTTTCGGTGCGACCGGTGACATCCAGCTGGCAGAAAAGCACCAGGCCTTGGCCCTCGCGGTACTCCAGGAGAGGGCTGTATTGAAGGCTGAAGCCGCCGTCGAGAAGAGGCAGGAAATCACCGACCACCGGTTTTTCAATCAGCACGGAGGCGACATTGCCGCGATTGCCGCAGCGCCAGAGCCGCGTCACCGGAATGTCGCCCCACTTCACCGTGGCCCCATAACGGGGACGCATTTCATACTGGAGGCGCGGCGGTTGGATCGTGGCCTCGCCCCGCCAGTCCGCCAGGTGCTCCGGGGCGATCCCGGCCAGAATCGGATGATCGGGCACGCGCGGAAAAACCTGGCGCAAGCCATATTCCGCCACGCGGAATCCAAACCGTTTTTCCAGCACCTCCGGCGTTTGCTCGAAAAGGAGCACCTTCAGGCCGTCCCGAACCCGCAATATGTCCGGCGCGGGGCCGCTGGCGGTCAGGGCGGCCTTGCCAACGATGAGCAGGTCGTACGGTGCCAGGTCTGCGTTGGTGTCCACCGGTTGGCTGCGGATTCCCACCCGGGCCAGCCATTGGCTGGTTTCGCCTGGCGGATCAAAGAGGGCAATGCGGGTGTTCATCCGGGGAGCCGGTGGGGTGGGCAGGATGTGAATGGCGAACGAATCCGTTTGTGTTTCGCCATTACTGAAGCGGACGCGAGCGCTCAATTCATACGATCCAGTGGGCAAACCGGCCGGCAAATCAAACCTCAGCGGAATGCGTGCCTGGTCCCCGGTTGCCACCGGGACATCCTGGCTGCCGACGACGGCCCGGGGTAGGCTCAGTGACCACTCGCAACGGCACGTCACCGTTTCGCGGGAGTTGTTGATGATGATGAGCTGCTTCTCAACGGCTTCACCAGGCAGAAAATTGTGGTCCTTGCCCGTGAAGGCAGCCGGTTTGCCGCCCAGGTAGGCCAGCAGGGGACGGTTGTTACGAATCAGGGCCTGGGCGGCCTGCGTGGCGACCCAGTCTGCGCGCTCATAGGCCAGGTCCATCCGCTCATAGCGTTCGGCGACATAGTCCGGGCTGAAGCCCGGCCGCTGCAGCTTTTCCCAATCGACCGGGAGGTTTTGGCGGCTGTTCCGGTTCATGCCCGGGCGCAGCTTCCAGAAATGCCCGAATTCCCACGGTGAGCTGGCCGATACTCCCCAGGTGCGAAAGGCGCGCCAGTTGTCAGTCAGATACCGGGCGAACACCGGGTAGCGTTCGTCGAAGCGGCTCGAACCCACCTCGTTGGGATAATCCCAGCGATGCCAGAGGTTGCCGGCGCGGAATTGCTTCGCCTCCCAGCGCAGGTTCGCCTTCTCCGGCTCGCTGATCTGGTAGGCGCGGTCCCCGAAAAACTGCGCGTTCCACTCGGCGAGGCAGAATTCCCACGGCACCTTCGCGCTGCCGAACTCGCGCTGTCCCTGGTACCATCCGCGGTACATCGTCCAATCCCAGGTGAAGGGCGCCCCATATTCGCACAGGAACACCGGCTTCACCCCCTCGGTGGCCCAGTGGCCGAACCAATCGGAGAGTTCCTGGATAGGCACGAAGTTCGGGTAGAAATTGATCGGATGCATCGAGCCCAGGTTGCCCGAGGCATGGTGATAGACGATGCGATTGGCATCGAGCCGGTTCACGATGCCCTCCGCACGCAGCGCGAGTTTGACGTTGTTCAACGCCCACTGGTCCCGAGGATTCTGCCGGCCGTCGATCATGGCCGGATTCATGTCCTCGTTGTACCCGGTGGCGTTGTGGCTCATGGAATAGAAGGTCACCGAGGGGTGATTCTGCGCCATGCGCACATAGGATTGCGCGTGGTGCGCGTATCCATTGTTCTGGTCGGCTTCGGGGGACTTCCAATCGTAGCTGCTGAAGTGCGGTTGGGAGAGGGACACCAAAATCCCCACGTCGTCAGCCGCCCTCAGGATCTCCGCAAAACTCAGGTGGGTGCCGGGCTCGCAGCCGTAGTTGTGGGTATAGACAAAGTTGATCCCAAAGCCCTTGAGCCGCTCCAGGCTTTCCCGGGCCCCCGCATACGTCGCCCAGGCCGCCCCAACCTGGGCGTTGTCCAGGGGGACGCTCGACAAGTGGATGCGGGTGCCATTCAGGTAGAAATCCCGGCCCTTGATCCAGAGTTCGCGGAATCCGAACCGTTCCCCCCAGTCCGTATCCAGCACCTTGCCAGTCTCGTCGAGCAGCGAAAGACGGAGGTCGAACTGGTTGGTCGGGGTGTGGATGTCCCAGAGTTTTTCCGGTTTCCATTGGGCGGTGAATGTCCTCCGGCCCTGTTGCAGCTCGCTCGTCTGGAACACGGCGCTCTTGAACTGCGCGATGGATCGTCCGGCGTCGGAGATCTCGGCCCGGAGGGCATAACGATTCCCGTCGGCGAGGCCATCCAAGGCGGTGTCAAAGGTGATTTCGCCTTTCCGCACGGAGGTCGTCACCCTCACGTCAGCCAGCCGTGCCGCCGACGGGCGGCTGGTCAGCCAGACGTCGCCGCACAGCCCCCGTCTGGCCACCGAGCCCTTCACCTCCCGGGCCGAGGCGGAGTCCGTGTACGAGAGCATGACCGCCTTGATCGGCATCGCCTCCACCAGCAGGCTCAAAACATGCCAACCGCCCGGCTGGCACACCGGGGTGAGATCCACCTCGCCCCCGGGAAAGCGAAGCTCGCCGACCTTCCTGCCATCCACATAGACGGTTCCGTATGAATTCAGGACTTCAACCTGCAGCGCGACACCTCGCCCAGCCCATTCCGTGGGAATAGAGATTTCCCGCTGATACCAGGCTGTCGTCAGGCTTCCAAGCTTCAAATTCTCCCAGCTCGGGTGCGTATGGACGGTCTGGCAATCCTTCTGCATGTAATCAGTGATGCCCGGCCAGGAGCCGGGGACTTTGAAGAAGCCCCATTGATCGGCGGGTATCGGCTCAGAGGCCTTTCCAGCGGGCTGCCAGCGCCACAGACCGTTCAGGCAGACACGCTCACGGGTGGGGGTGGCCTCGCGGAATGCGCGGCTGAGTTCCCAGTTGGTTTTCACCCCTGGCGGCAAGGAAGCTTCCGACAGTGTCGCCGAGAGTCCGCGATTTGCGGTCGCGAGGCAGCACAAAAGGACCACCGCCGATGCGCACAAAAGAGTTTTCATGGTGTGTCCTCCCAGCATAGACCAGAGTGGAGGTTGAATGCCAGTCCTGATATGCAGATCAGGCGCTTGCACCAGGTTTTGAGTGCCACGCCCAAGGCGCCTGACGATGACAACAACAGGATTTTCAGACGGAAGGGTTTTATGAAATATTGGCTAGAAAACGGAGGGAAGTCATGTCAGAGTGACCCCACCTATGTACGGCATGGTGAACAAAGCGGTTGAGGACATGGTCTGCATGCATCATGGCGAGAGAGCTTGGGAACAAATCAAGACCAAGGCAGGAGTGGATGTGGAAGTTTTCATGAGCAATGAAGGGTACCCGGACGAAATCACGTACAGATTGGTAGCGGCCGCCTGTGACGTGCTAGAACTTCCTGCGGACACAGTTCTAGAGGGTTTCGGCGAGCATTGGGTGCTGCACACGGCCCAGGAAGGCTACGGAGGGCTCATGCAGGCAGCCGGCAAATCACTGCCCGAATTTCTGAAAAACCTGCCGAACTTCCATTCGCGAGTTTCGATGATTTACCCGAAACTGGAGCCCCCGCGTTTCCAGTGTTCGGACATCACGGCGGAATCGCTCAGCCTGCATTACCACACCCATCGGCCCGGTCTTACTTCCTTCGTGATTGGGCTGCTGCATGGTTTGGGCAAGATGTTCAAGGTGCCGGTCAAGGTGCTGTTGGCAGAATCCAAGGCCAAAGGTGCGGACCACGATGTCTTCAATGTCCAATGGACGGCGTCCCGGAAGCCATGAAAACGGCCGGCCCAAATTGCACCAAAGAAATCAGCCTGCCGCCGGAGCAGTTTGCGGCAGCCTTTCCGTTTCATATCGCGGTGGATCGGGAGTTGAGGCTTGTGCAGGTGGGCTCCACTTTGCGGCGCATCTGCCGGGATCTCCAGCCGGGCATTTGTCTTCTTCAGCTATTCAGGCTTATTCGGCCAGAAGGGAAGATGAGCTTCTCCTGGGTGCGGGAGAATCATCAGCAATTCTTCCTGCTGGAGCATCTGGAAAGCCAGCTCCAGTTACGCGGCGAGTTCGTGCACCTTCCCAGTCTGGATGTGCTGCTGTTTCTTGGCTCGCCCTGGTTTCATGATGCATCGGAAATCAAGGCGCGGGGCCTGGCCTTTGAGGATTTCGCCATCCATGATCCGGTGGTGGATATGCTGCAGGTGTACCAGGCCAGCAAAATCGCCTTGGCGGACGCGAAAAAACTGGCCGCCAAGCTGACTGCCCAGCGTGTGGAACTGCGGGCGGCCAACGAGCTCCTGCGCCAGCAGGAGGCTGATTCCCGTAAACTAGCGCTGATCGCGGCGCGGACTGACAACGCCGTGGTACTCACGGACGCCGCCGGCAATGTGGCTTGGGTGAATGAAGGATTCATCCGCCTGACCGGCTACACGCTTGAGGAGATGCTGGGAAAGAAACCTGGCGCAGTGCTCCAAGGAGCGGGGACGGATTCCGAAACCGTTCGGCATATCCATGAGCAACTGCGCAAGGGCGAGGGTTTCGAAGTGGAAATACTGAACTATGGGAAGAATGGGCGCAGTTACTGGGTGGCTATTGAGGTGCAGCCGATCCATGGCGATCAGGGGCAGCTGACCAACTTCATGGCGATTGAGAGCAACATTACGACCCGGCGGGCAACGAAACAGCGTTTGGCGATCCAGTACGAGGTCTCGCGAGTCCTGGCGCTCGGGGAAAATTCCGCGACTGCGATTTCGCAGGTGCTCCAGGCCATCTGTGAAAATCTGGGGTGGCAGTTGGGAGAATGGTGGAGGGTTACCGACGGCCGGCTTCGGTTGGTCGAGTCCTGGCATCAGCCCCTGCTGCGGGTGTCGACTTTCATTGCTGCCAGCCATGTGGCTGAGCTTGTTCAGGGGGTCGGTTTGCCGGGCAGAATCTGGGCGGAACTGCGACCGGTCTGGATTGCCGATGTGACCCGTGACGCGAATTTCCTGTGCAGTGCGCCGGAGGGGCTAGAAGCGTTACGGGGAGCCTTTGGCTTTCCGGTATTTGTGAGGGGTGAGCTATGGGGGGTGGCGGGGTTCTTTAGCCGCAAGATTGAGGAGCCGGACGAGGCGCTGCTCAAGACCTTCAGTGCGGTGGGCCACCAGATCGGGCAATTCATTGTGCGGCACGAGGCGGAGGAATCGTTGCGAAAAATCAACACCCTGCAACAAGCCATCCTTGAGGGGGCGAATTATTCCATCATCTCCACAACGCCCGACGGAATCATCCAGACGTTCAATTCGACAGCGGAGCGGATGCTGGGTTACTGCGGCGAGGAGGTAGTGGGCAGAATTACTCCCGCCATCTTCCACGACCTGTCTGAAATCACCGCGCGGGCGGCAGAACTCACGGCTGAATTGGGCCGCGAAGTGGAACCCGGTTTCGAGGTCTTCGTTGCCAAGGCAGAGCTGGGCCAGCCGGATGAACGCGAATGGACCTACATCCGCAAGGATGGCACGCGTTTTCCGGTCCTGATTTCGATCACCGCACTCTTCGACGAACGCGGAACGGTCACCGGGTATCTGGGCGTCGCCTCCGACCTGAGCCTGCGCAAACGAGACGAGGAAAAATTCCGCACGACCCTCTCCGAATTGGAACGGTTCAACCGCGTCATGATGAACCGCGAGGAACGCGTGCTGGAATTGAAACAGGAAATCAACGGGATGCGCGCCAACGCCGGACTGCCGCCGGCTTACCCATCGGTGGCTGAAATGGATGGTAGCGGCCCAGAACGCACCAGAATTTAAGAACATGCAAACTGTCACCATTCAGTGGAGAAAAGCAACTGGCTGGGCATGGCCCGGGTTGTTTGCGGGGCCGCCAAATCTGGTGCTCTATTTTGGTGCCACCGCGCAATTCGAGGGCGATGCCATGGCAGTGAACGAACTGGTTGATCGCTTTCCGCAGGCGGTCGTATGCGGCTGCAGCACAGCTGGCGAAATTCTTGGCAGCCGCGTGTATGATGATTCCATCGTTGCTGTGCTGGTGTATTTCAATTCCGTCCGAATTCGTGCCGTGGCGCAATCCACGACCAAGAAGGTCGATAGCCAGACCGCAGGCCGTTTGGCAGCCGAAAAGCTGACCGATTCCGACCTGCGCCACGTACTCATGCTTTCGGATGGCATTTCGGCCAATGGCACAGCGTTGGTGGCAGGTTTCTATGAAAAGCTTGGGCCCGGGGTTGCCATCACCGGCGGTCTGGCAGGCGACGGATCGCGTTTTGAGAAAACGTTCGTTGGCCTGGGCAGGGACGTGCGTCGTGATCAGGTCGTTGCCATTGGGTTTTACGGGCCAGGCCTGGTGGTGGGGTACGGCTCGCGTGGAGGATGGGAAGGATTTGGCCCGCGCCGGCACATCACCCGGTCACAGGGCAACACTCTATTCGAGCTCGACGGCCAGCCGGCGCTGGAACTCTACAAACGCTACCTCGGCGAACGCGCTTCGGGCTTGCCCAGCACCGGACTTTTATTCCCGCTTGAACTCATAAAAGACATCGCTGAAAAAGAAGGTCTGGTGCGTACCATTCTCGCGGTGGATGAAAAGACCCAATCGCTGACTTTTGCCGGCGACATGCCTGAAGGCTGGTATGTGCGGCTCATGAAGGCGAGCAACGATCAGCTTGTGGCTGGTGCGGCAAATGCCGCTGAGGACGCGATACGCGCCACTCCGCCTGCCGGCTCAGCACTGGCCATCCTGGTTAGTTGCGTGGGGCGTCGGCTGGTGCTCGGTCAGCGCATAGAGGAGGAGGTGGAGGCCGTGGCCGGCGTCCTTCCCGAAAGGGCGGAAACGGTGGGTTTTTATTCCTACGGCGAAGCCTGTCCATCCGGCGGCAGCGATTTCAGCAGATTTCACAACCAAACCATGACCATCACCGTCCTATCAGAAAAGTCGTGAAATGAACTCGCTTCTGCAACGCCAGCTTCGAAAGCACCTGGAGGGGCGCGTGCCTAATGACCCGGCGATGACGGCGTTTCTCAATGCTGTCAGCAGGGCTTACGACGAGTTGGAGGAGAATAAAGTATTTCTGTCGCATACGCTTGAGATCGCGTCCCAGGAATTGTCCGAGGTGAATGAGCGCGTCCGCCGCGATGCTGAAAACC
This sequence comes from uncultured Verrucomicrobiota bacterium, assembly GCA_903930345.1. GTDB lineage: Bacteria > Verrucomicrobiota > Verrucomicrobiia > Limisphaerales > CAIYYI01 > CAIYYI01. The sequence goes on along the minus strand of CAIYYI010000375.1, from coordinate 2,836 downwards.
AGGTTCGTCAGATCAGCAACTACTTTGAGCGCACGCTTGATCTTCAGCCCAACGTCATTTTTCGCTGTCGCAAAAACGGGCCTGATTTCCAAGTGTCTCTGGCACGGGGAGTATTGCTAAAGCGGCTGGAAATGCGCCCGGAACTGGTTGAGCATCGCGGCATAGAAGTTCTGATTCCCATTGCGGACAAGCGGGAGTGTTTCGAGCGTGCCTGGCAGGGAAAGGACCAGCGCTTTGAGCTGGACATTCCCCAATCCAAAATTGTTTGTCAGATCTCCTTGCATCCGCTGAAGGAGGAAGGTCGCGTCGTGGAGCTCATCGGAATCATTGCCGACATCTCCGGGCAGAAAGCGGTTGAGGACAAGCTGCGACAGTCGTCCGAGGACCTGGCCCGGCGCGCCAGGGAACTGGAGCAAAACCGCGTCATCATGCTCAGCATGATCGAGGATCTGGATCAATCCCGGGTGAACGTGGAGCGCGAGCGCGACCGGGCAAATGCGCTGACAGTCCAGGCTGAGGAGGCCAACCGGGCCAAGAGCGAGTTCCTAGCCACAATGAGCCACGAGATTCGCACTCCCATGAGCGCGGTGATTGGGATGATTGACTTGCTGCTGAAGACGAACCTGGACAGCCGACAGAAGGAATTAGCCGAGGCGGTGGCCGATAGCGACAACGGACTGCTGCACCTGGTCAATGACGTGCTGGATTTCTCTAAGATTGAAGCGGGCATGCTGGCTATTGTCTCGGAGGAATTTTCGGTTAGGTCAGTCGTTGATGCTGTGCTGGAGGTCGCTTCGCACCGCGAACGGGAGAAAAAGCTCACTCTGGCGGGAATCATCCACCATGGCATCCCGGAAAGGTTGAATGGCGATCCGTTGCGGTTGCGCCAGATCCTGCTCAACCTCGTTGGTAACGCGGTGAAATTCACTGAAAAAGGTGCCGTGGTGATTCGCGTGAGGGCCGTGGAGACCGAGGGTCAGTCCTTGCGACTACGATTTGAGGTTGATGACACCGGAGTGGGCCTGCTGGACGAACAAATCGAGAGGTTATTCCAGCCCTTTGTGCAGGTGGATTCCTCGTCCTCGCGACGGTACGGGGGCTCTGGACTGGGGCTGGCCATCTCACGTAAACTGGTGGAGCTGATGGGCGGTGTGATCGGCGCCAAAAGCGAACCCAATGAGGGATCGACCTTCTGGTTTGAGATACCCTGTGGAGTGCCAACCCAACTGGCTTTGGCCCACAGTCATCCCGAGCTGGCCGGAGCCTATGCGATTGTGGGGGCACGTCAGGCCATCATCCGCGAATCTTTGCTGGAAATGTTAACCGGGTGGGGTTTGACCTGCGGCACCGCTGAGTCAGCGGAAGCGTTTGCCGGAATGCTGACTGAGGAAACCAGCCACGGGCGAATCCCTTTCGTGGTTTGTGATGAGGAACTGCTGGCCGAGGGCGAAACCCCGTTGCACCAATTGTTGTTCAGTCTGCGGAACAAGGCTTATCATGTCCTGTTGGTGAGCCCTAGCAACGATGCCGCGCAAAACGAGGGGGTGCTGGGATACTTCAAAAAGGTCATCTGCAAGCCGGTCAAACAATCGCTATTATTCAACGTGCTGGTGACGGCGATGGAAGGTAGGAAGCCAGTGGCTGCCCAAAAGGAAGGCGGCAAGGATTATCCCCAGCGCAGTCTCCCCTCTGAAATCGAAGGCCAGCTCGCAAAAATCCGCATCCTTGTCGCGGAAGACCACCCCATCAACGCAAAGCTATGCCTAGCGATGCTGGAACACCTGGGTGCGACTGCCGACGTGGCGACCAATGGGTTGGAGGTTCTGACTGCGATACGGGCGAAGCCGTATGACCTGATTCTGATGGATTGCAACATGCCGCAGATGGATGGCTACCAGGCCACGGCGGCCATCCGGAAGCTGGAAGCCACCGCAGAAGATGCTCTGCGAAGGCGCATCCGGATTGTGGCGCTCACCGCCAACGCACTTCTAGGTGAGCGCCAGCGCTGTCTGGCGGTGGGTATGGATGATTATTTGACCAAACCATTCACCTCGGCACAGTTGCGGCAAGTCGTGGCAAAGACTGTCCCTGCCTCGGAAGTCAGCCCCGAACTTCCTCCCGCGATTGAGCTAAGCCTGCATCCGGCAGATTTGGATCGGCTTTGTGCTGAACTCAATCCCCAGTTTGTAAGGGAGATAACAAGAGCCTTTACCGGGGAGTTTCCGGAACGTCTCATCAAAATCAAACAACTCGCCGAGAGTGGAGACTGGACGGAAGTCGAGCGGGAGGCTCATTCGCTGAAAGGGCTCAGTGCCACTTTTGGGTTCAGGCAGCTAACAGAAAGATTCCACGCCATGGAGGATGCCGCCGGAGCGGCCAACGGCGCAAGCGTGCAAACACTGATTGCCGAGCTTGAAGTGCTTCGTAAGCACGCTGCGGAGGTACTCGAACAATGGCTGAAGACGCGGGAGCAAAACCATGAAGATTCTCTACGTGCATGAGCGTTTCGGCGCCCTGGCGGGAGCCGAAGCCAACGCATACATCACCGCCACCGAGCTGGGAAAAAAGGGGCACTCCATCGGCATCCTGCACGGGCCGAGCACGGGCAAGAGTGACGCGGCGTGGCAGGCCACCTTTGCGTTTCGCGCCGCACTTGGCCCGGGCCATAATGCGGCGATTGTGAGGGAAGTGCTGGCCGGTTTTCAGCCCGATGCTGTTTACGTCCATAAGATGGCCGACCTTTCGGTGATCCAGGCCCTCGTCGAGAGCGGCAAACCGCTGCTGCGGATGGTGCATGACCACGACATCTACTGCATGCGGAGCTACAAGTATGACT
>CAIYYI010000374.1 GCA_903930345.1 uncultured Verrucomicrobiota bacterium | reverse complement strand
TTTGATGCGGGAATACCGCATGAAAAGTTTTGGGATTTATTGGCTGCCGGTCCTGATTTGGATGGGGGTGATTTTCTCCGCCTCTGGAGACGCCTTTTCCGCCGGCCACACCTCCCGCATCATCGGCCCGCTGCTGCAATGGCTTTTCCCCACGATCAGCGCCGGGCAAATTGCGGCGGTCCAACTCGCTGTGCGCAAGGCCAGCCACATGCTGGAGTATGCGGTGCTGAGCTGGCTGGTGTGGCGCGCGCTGGCCCGGCCGCAGCGCCACCAGCCACAGCCCTGGAGCTGGCGCCTGGCTGGAATCGTGCTGGCAGTTTGCCTGATCTACGCGACGAGCGATGAATTCCACCAATGTTTTGTCCCCTCGCGCATGGGATCGGTGCTGGATGTCCTCTGGGATGGGTGTGGGGCCACGCTGGGTTTGATCTCGCTGTGGGTCATTGGTCGAAGTCCGGTCTTGCGGTGGTTGTGAAACACCCATTTGTCATCGTCTGCCTCTGGTTTGTCGGGGGGATACTGCTGGGGGACCTGTTTCCGGCTTCGCCATGGGTGTTGAGCGGGGTGGCTTTCCTCGTATGTCTCGGCGTATGGGGATCGCGCCAGTGGTCTTCAGCCTGGCTGGCTGCCGCCCTGTTCCTGGCCGGGTGGGCCAACCATTCCTGGCAGGCTGCGCCGCCGCCCGCCGGGAATTTGTGCCACCTGCTGGGAGACGTATCCCAGCGGGCACGCTTCACCGGATGTTTGGCAGAGACGCCTGCTGAAAGCGCCACCCCAATGGACGACAGCCAAACGCGCAGTTCGGTGCGGGTGGACGTGTGGACGGTGACACCCGAAGGGGGGACGGAAAGACAGGTCACCGGGCAGGTGCTGGTTTCGTTGCCGGGGGTGTTTCCCGCGGGTTTTCACCGGGGGGCAGGGGTTTCCTTTCAAGGCCGGGTGAGACCGCCCAAGACCGCCTTGGTGCCGGGCCTGTTTGATTACCGTGCCTATCTGCGTCGGCAGGGTATTCACTATCAAGTATTCACGCAGTTGCTCTCTGATTGGGAACTGCGTGAACCAACCCCACGCCCCTGGTCCGACCGGTTCCAGTCGTGGGCGATGCAGACGCTGGCGCGTGGCTTGCCCGTGGAGGATGAATTGTTGCGCCTGCAATGGGCAATGGTCCTGGGATGGAAAACCGGGTTGAACAATGAGGTTGCCCTGCCATTCATGAAATCCGGAACGCTGCACATATTCGCGATCAGCGGACTGCATATCGTGCTGGTGGCCTGGATTTTCGTGGCGCTGCTGCGGTTTGTCAGCCTGCCCCGGGCCTACTGTGGGCTGATCGCTTTTCCACTGCTCTGGTTCTATACGGGGGCGACCGGTTGGCAGCCTTCGGCAGTGCGGGCGAGCCTGATGATGAGTGTGGTGGTGGGCACTTGGGTGTTGAACCGTCCCGGCAATCTGATCAACTCACTTTTTGCAGCCGCGTTCATCGTCCTGGCCTGGAATTCACAACAGCTTTTTCAAGCCAGCTTCCAACTCTCCTTTTTTGTGGTCCTGGGGCTGGCCCTCCTGCAATCACCCCTTGAACGCCATTGGAAGTGGCTGCAAAGGCCGGATGAATTCCTGCCAGACGACACGCCGCCGAATGTCGTGCAAACGATTGGACGACACCTGCTGAAAAACCTGTCGGTTTCCGCCTCCGCCTGGGCCGCCTCCCTTCCTTTGATAGCCTTTTACTTCAGCATGGTCACCCCCGTGAGTCTGCTGGCCAACCTGGTGATTGTGCCCCTCAGCAGCCTGGCGTTGATGTGCGGCCTGGGCAGCTTGTGCGGGGCCGGGGTGCCCGGCGCATCCGAATTGTTTAACCATGCCGGCTGGGGTTGCATGAAGGCCATGGTGGAGATCAGCCGTTGGATGGCGGATTGGCCTGGTGCCTGGTTTTACGTGGAACGGCCATCCCGGGCCGCGATGCTCTGCTTTTATCTGGTCCTGGTGGCCTGGTCCAGCGGTTGGTTCTGCCTGGCCCGGTGGCGTTGGTGGGTGGTGGCATCCGCGTCCGGGTTGCTGCTGTTCGCCGCCGTCCCGCTATTGACCGGTTGGAGCGGTTTGACATTGCATATTCTTCCGTTGCCGGGGGCGCATGTGATCGTGGCAGGAACCCGGTGGCGTCCGGCGGCCTGGCTGGTGGATTGCGGGGATGCCCAGAGTACCCGCCATGTGACTGTGCCGTTCCTCCGGTTATTGGGTTGCAACCAGCCACCCCGCACCTGGCTGACCCACGGGGATGTGCGCCATATGGGAGGCGCCCGGGAACTGCGCCAGGACTATCCCACCGTGCAATTTCTCCTTAATCCCGCCCAATTCCGCTCCCCAGCGTGGCGTCAATTGCGGGAGGAAACGGGGCGAAAGCAATTCGTCGCTCCCGGTGACCACCTGGGCCCGTGGCAAGTCCTGCACCCGGACCCGACAGAGGCGTTGCCCCTGGCCGACGACAAGGCTTTGGTCTTGCTCGCGCATTTCCAGGGGGTGGGCGTCCTGCTATTGTCCGATCTCTCCCCCCAGGGTCAGCATGCGCTTTTGAACCGCCACCCCGATTTGAGGGTGGACATTGTCATCGTTGGCAGGCCATCCACCGGAGAATCCCTCTCCCCCACACTGGTGGCGGCGCTGCAGGCCCGATGGGTGGTGCTGGCTGACGGTGCGCAGTATCTCGTTCCTTCCAAACAGTCTGTCTCCAATGGTTTGCGTGCCCATGGAGTGACGGTTTTTGAAACACGAATCAACGGGGCTTTGTCCGTCAAGCTTGCTCCGGGTGGGCCCGTGTGGACCTGGTCTATCCCACCGATGACCGGAGCAGCCCAACACCCGGAATTGACGGAGGAGGCCGACCTTGAGGGGGATCGGGAACGCTAAGAAGGCGAAGTGACTGCTTGCCAAGAGCGTTGGTGTTTTATTTAATTCCCACCGTGCTGCAGCAACAAACATTAAAGCAATCGGCCACCTACGCAGGTGTTGGACTCCATAGCGGAAACAAGGTCACCATGACCTTCCTGCCCGCGCCCGGAAATACCGGCGTCCGGTTTCGCCGGGTGGACCTGGAGGGCAAGCCTGAGATCGAGGCCAAGGTTGAGCACGTGTCCGAAACCACGCGCTCAACCACCCTGTCCAAGGGCAGCGCCAAAATCCACACCGTGGAGCACATCCTGGCAGCCTTTGCCGGGTGTGGCGTGGATAATGCCATCGTCGAACTGGACGCCAATGAACCGCCGATCGCCGATGGCAGCGCGCGCGTTTACTGCCAGATGATCCAGGATGCCGGACTTGTCGCGCAACCCGAAAAGCGGGAACCGTACACCCTCACCGCCCCGATCGAATTGAAACTCGGGGAGACCGTGATGCTCCTGTTCCCCGCTGACAAACCGCGCATCACCTGCACCAGCACGGACAAAAAAGGGCGGTTCACCCAATATTTCAGCACCGAAATCACGCCGGAGACCTGGCTCAAGGAACTGGCTCACGCGCGGACGTTCTGCTTCTACGAGGAGATCGAGTATCTCATTAAAAACGGGCTCATCAAAGGCGGCAGCCTCGAAAACGCCGTGGTGATCCGCGATGACGCGGTGCTGACCACCGAACCGCTGCGTTACCCTGACGAGTTTGTGCGCCACAAGATGCTGGACATCCTGGGCGATCTGTCGCTCGTGGGGCGTCCGCTCAACGCGCACATTGTGGCGGTGATTCCAAGCCATGCCGCCAACTGCGAACTGGCCAAACTTGTGGTGGCACAGATGCGCAAACCGATTGAGGCGGTCCAGACCTTTTCGCCCCCCCCACAAACCGCGCCAACCCCCAAACCGGAACCGAAACCCAAGGTTGAGACCAAAGCGGAGGCCAAGCCGGCCGCCGTGGAGGGAACCGAGTTGGAAAATCTGGTCCGGGACGGTGCCACACTGGACGTCATACAGGTGATGAAGATCCTGCCCCACCGGCATCCCTTCCTGATGGTGGATAAGGTCATCCGGATCGAGGGCAGCCGCATCACGGGGGTGAAGAACGTCAGCATCGGTGAATTTTATTTCGAGGGACATTTTCCCGGACATCCCATCATGCCCGGCGTGCTGCAGTTGGAAGCCATGGCCCAGGTGGCCGGCATCCTGATGATGCGGCAGGCCGAAAATGCCGGCAAGCTCGCCTATTTCATGTCGGCGGAGAACGTGAAATGGCGCCGCCCCGTCCGGCCGGGTGACGTGCTGCACATCGACGTGGAGATGACCAAGTCGCGCGGTAAGATCGGCAAGGCCAAGGGTGCCTGCTCGGTCGATGGCGAGACGGTCAGCGAGGCGGATGTCACCTTCATGCTGATTGACCGTTGATCCTTTTCGTCGTCTGGACCCAAGCAACGGTTTATGATACACCCCACAGCCATAGTCCATCCGGGCGCAAAGATCGGTGCCAACTGCGAAATCGGACCATTTTGCACGGTGGGCGAGCACGTCACTCTCGGTGACAGTTGCCGCCTGCATTCCCATGTGGTGGTGGATGGTCACACCACCCTGGGCGCTGGCAATGAAATCTTTCCCTTTGCCTGCATCGGCCTGAAAACGCAGGATTTGAAGTGGAAGGGCGGAATCACCCGCACGGTCATTGGCGACCACAACACCTTCCGCGAGTACGTCACCATTCATAGTGCGACCGGCGATGGTGAGGTCACCACGGTCGGTTCACACAACCACATCCTGGCCTACTGCCACCTCGCACACAATGTGACCCTGGGCAACCGGGTGATCATGTCCAACGTTGCCACCCTGGCCGGGCACGTCACCGTGGAGGACCAAGCCATTGTGGGCGGGCTCGCGGCCGTACACCAGTTCTGCCGGATTGGAAAAATGGCCATCATCGGCGGCTGTTCCAAAGTGGTGCAGGATGTTCCCCCCTTCATGCTGGCGGACGGCAATCCGGCCGAGACCCGCACCATCAACAAAGTCGGGTTGGAACGTAACGGGGTGTCGGAAGAGGCCATCGCCGCCCTCCGGCAGGCATATAAAATCCTGTTCCGCGAAGGTCTCACGGTTTCAAATTCCCTGGTGCGCATTGAACAGGAGTTGCCCAAGTTGCCGGAGGTTCTCCACTTGGTGCAGTTCATCCGGTCCAGCGAACGCGGCATCAGCAAATAAAGCGGGGCAGGGGGGCATGGTTGAAACGTCGGCCTGCAAACCGTGCGGATCTCCCTTGGTGATCGGCGCGGGGCGCCGGCCTCAACTGCTTTTCAAGGTGATCGTCATCACGATGTCCCCGGCTATCCGGCAACGGTCAAACCCCTTTTCCAGCACACCGTATAAATCTTTGGCAGCCAGAAGCGAGAGCGTGTCACTCTGCCGCTCGTAAAGCGTCTTCATGCAGGCCAGAACCATCTGCTCGCCATATCCGCTGGCCTCGTGCACGAGTTGCACCAATTTTTCCACCTGCTCCGGCCGATTAGTCAGACGCAGATGCTTCACCAACTCCTCCAGCAATTCGGCCACCTTTTCCCATTGCGCCAGCACGTTGGCAAACTGGTCTCCGGTCACACGCCCATTGCACAGTGGATACCGTTCGCAGAACTTTTCCGCAGCTTTGCGGATCCGCCGCAGGGCGTTGGAGAGGGACTCAATATCCCCTCTTTCAATTGGCGTGATTAAGGCCTTGACCAGCGACTTCTGGATTTGCTCGTGGGTATTCTTGGAGCTGCGCACGAAAGGAGTGGCGGCGCTCAAACTGGGTCTGATGCCCTTGACGGAAGTCACGGTTTCCGCAGCAACCGCCTCCAGCAGGTCGAAAAACTGCAAATCTTTGGTCAGCAACTTCTGTAAGGCATTCATAGCGGCACTATGCTTCAGGCAGGCAGTCGTCATTGTCACGCGCATTCCGGAAACAAACGGGTGACGTATGTGTTACGATACGGAAACAATAACGATATAGTTAGTTGTATTACTCAAAGTTCCAGCAGCAACCGAGACGCCTTCAACCGTAGCGACCCTCAATGTATTCCGCTGTTTTCTCATGCTTGGGATGCAGGAAGAGATCCTCCGTGCGGCTATGCTCCATCAGTTCGCCCATGAGCATGAAAATGCACTCATCGCTGGCCCGGCGTGCTTGGGCCATATTGTGGGTGACGATGACGATGGTGTACCGCCCTTTGAGTTCGAACATCAGTTCCTCAATGGCCCGCGTGCCCTCCACGTCCAGAGCCGAGCACGGCTCATCCATAAGGATGATCTCGGGTTTGAGGGGCAACAGACGGGCAATACAGAGCTTCTGTTGCTGCTCCAATTGGAGGGTGATGGCCTTGGCGTGCAACCGGTCTTTTAAGTCCTTCCAGAGCCCGACTTCCGTGAGCGCCTTTTCCACCGCGTCGTCATAGTCCGCTTTGCTCAGCGCACCGCGCTCATGGTGGATGCGTAGGCCAAAAACGACGTTCTCATAGACGGTG
>CAIYYI010000373.1 GCA_903930345.1 uncultured Verrucomicrobiota bacterium | reverse complement strand
GCCGGCCGGGCTGACGGTCAAGCCGGCCGGGGATGTTCCGACCTTCTCAAAGGTCAGCGTGTTCGACGGGAGGTCGGCGTCGGTGGCCGTGGCCGTGACGCCCAGGGCGGCAAGTTCGTCAATGGTCTGGGTCGCCGGCAAGGTGAGCTGAGGCGCGGTGTTCACCTCGCGCACAATCACGGTGAAGCTGTTGGTTGCACTGAGCGGCGGAACGCCATTGTCAGTAACGATGGCCACGAAGTGGTTGCTACCGGGGCCCTGCACTTCAGTGGGGGTCCAGGTAATGACGCCGGTGTTAGTGTTGATGGTGGCGTTGGCCGGGGCCGAGAGCAGCGTGTAAGTGAGGGTGTTGAAGGGCAGGCCGGGATCGGAGGCGGTGTTGGTGACGACCAAGATGCTGAGCTCGGGAATCTCCCGGTCATTTTGCGTCGGCAGCAGGGGACGCGTGTTGTAGATCGCGGCAATGTCGTTCGAGGTAAGCGCGCAGGTGTAGATGGATGCCTCGTCAATCCGCCCGAGGAACGGTTCGCTTTTCGCCGAAGGGCTGATGTCACTCAGCACGGTACTGATCTGCGAATCAATCGTGTCCGTCACCGTCAAGGCTGCGCTGTCCGCTAGGACGCCATCAATGTAAAGCTCCAGTCGGGAGTTGGCCACGTCGCGCACCCCGGCCAGGTGGTGCCAGCCCGCGCTCAGCGGCTGGGGTGCGGCCACGCCCTGAACGCCGGTTGAACCGAGAATCTCCAGCCACGGAGCGCCGTTTAGCCCCGTGTTGGCGGAACTGGTGGATTTGAGGAGGAAGGCCTTGCGGGTGCCGGGCAGTGTGTAGTTGTCATGGCTAATAACCCGTTGTTCACCGCTGTTCAAGGCGGGATCAATCCAAACCCAAGTCTCGATCGTGAAGCTGTCCAGGGCGGGGCCCACGCCTAAATCCACCTGTCCGCCATTGGGATGGAACGCGCTGCCGATAATGCCGTTGGTGAAGAGGACATCGCCTTGCACGGTGGCGTCGTTCAGTCCGAGCGCATCGTTCGCGTTGCCCTCGCCGGGCCACCATCCCGCCAGGCATTCGTGGCGCGGCGCGCGGCTGACCAGGTTCAAGACCGCGACCTGACTGGTCACGGAGTGGAGGTTCATATCCGTGACGACCACGTCATAGTTTCCGGCGGCGGTCAGGTTTAGGTTGGAGAGCCCCAGCGAGCCATTGCGATTCGTGGCAAAAGGCACGCCGTCGAGCCGCCACTCGCAGGCCAGCGGCCCACTGCCGGAAATCAACGTGGAGAAGCTGACCAGGCCTGTCACCCCGCGCGTTTGATCTGCTGGCCGCAGGTCAGTGATGAATTTCAACTCCTTGCATTGCCCGGCGCTGTCCGCGGCATAAACTGATTGGATTTCCGCAGCGCCGAGTGCGCGGTCATAAAATTCGAGTTCGTCCAGATCCATGCTGCTGTAGTAAGCCTGGTCGTCCACATGTCGTCCGATGGCGATGGAACTGCCCGCTACCGGAATGACCCCTGGCGCATCGCCGCCCCCGACCACCTCGCCGTCGAGGTAGATGACGCAATTTCCAGCCGGCTGGTTGCCGTTGTAGGTTACTGCGATGTGATGAAACTGGCCATCGTCCGGCACCCGCTTGCTGGAGGTGAAGTTTGGCGTGGTCGGGGCCATGGTGAACACGATGGTGCCAACGAATTCCTGGCCCCAGTGGCCTTTGAGGATGCTGAGAGAATAGGCGAAAGCCGAGGCTGTACCATCGCGTTTTCGGATGATCGTATCCAGCTTATTGCCGGTGACGGTGAAATCCGGTTTCACCCAAGCCGCAATCGTCAGCTCGTTGTTGGTGGGTTGAAACTGCGGCGTGTTCGGCAGATAGACTTCGCTGCCCGGCGCATCCACAAATCGCATGGCCTGGCCGACCTTGCCGGGCACAAAGCTCACCGCCGGTCCAGGGAGGCCGTGGTGGAGGTTGGTCGTCAGGTCGAGGAAATGCCGGTCGCCGGACCACCAGCCCACCAGTCCGGCGGCTGGCTCCTCGCACACCTTAACCGTCAGCATGGCGGGCGTGGGGTTAGTGATGGAAAAACCCGTGGCATCAGTGACAACCACGGTGTAGGCGCCGGCGTCGCCAAACTGCGGATTGGGCAGCGTCAGCGCGGCGTTGGTTTGGCCCGGCAGATCCGCGCCGTTGCGCCGCCATTGGTAGGCCAGCGCGCCCGTGCCCGAGGCCACAACGTTTAATGGTTGGCTGCTCACTTCCAGATAGGCGGTAGCGTTGGTGGGTGGTGCCGCCAGGAACGTCAGTGCCTTGCACATCCCCGCGCTGCTGGCGGCATGGAGCGCGGCAATTTCGCTCGCCGAAAGGGCGCGCTTGTACCACGCCAGTTCGTCAATCAGCCCGCTGAACCCGTCGCCCCCGTAGTAGTCCCAGCCAATCGTCATTTGGAGCGGATTCAGCGGCGTGTTGTAAGGGGCCGTGCCGGTGGGAACACCATCCTGGTAGTAGGTGATCTCGCCGGCCTGTCGCACCACGGCGATGTGGTGCCACTGGCCATCATTCAGGCCTCCGACCTCGGAGGCCGCCAGCGGGTACAGCTCCAAAGTCCCATCCCCCTGCATGTAGATGGCGGGCGCGTACGCATCGAAGCCCGCGATGGTATTCCACCGCTTCGTGGAAGTCGTCTGGATCCAGCCTTGGAGCGTGAAGTCGCCCGTGTCCACTGCCAAATCGGTCGCGGGCACCACCACATAATCGTCCACGCCATCGAAGCTGAACGCCCGGCCCACTCGACCGCTGGCGAACGACGTCCCGTTGGTCAGAGCGCCGTGGTTGGTGCTGGCAAGATCGAAGGCATGGCCATCGCCCGACCACCAAGCGGCCGGCGTTGGTACCGTGTCCTCGCAGCGCTTGACCGTGAGTGACGCTGGGACTGCGTTGGTGATGGACTGGCCGGTGGCATCGCTCACCACCACAGTGTAACTGCCAGCGTCGCTGAACTGAGGATTGGTTAATGTGAGGGTGGCGTTGGTCTGGCCAAGCAGGTTCGTGCCGTTATGGCGCCATTGGTAGCCCAGCGCGCCAGTGCCCGAGGCCAACACGCTCAGCGTGGTGTTGCTTACCCCAAGATAGGAGACTGCGTTCGTCGCGGGTGAATTGAAAAACTTCAGTTGCTTGCACATGCCGTCGCCGCCAGATGCATAGATCGCTTGAATCTCGCTACCAGCGAAGGCGCGGGAAGAGACGAAAGCCTCGTCGATTATTCCGTTCATGGTCCACATGTGGACGGCCTCGCCCGCTCCCAGCAGCAGCGTTGCCACATCGGGCAAGTTGGCAGGCACGCCTTCGGCGCCTTCATAGATCAATGCGCCATCCAGATAGATCCGGGCCGTGCCACCACCGGTGATGGTCATGGCCACATGATAAAACCGGCCGAGCTCGAGCACCGGCCCGATTTCCATGTCATAAAGGCTGCCGGCATCGTAAACGAGCCGGTTGCTGCGGTAAATCAGCCGGTAGCGGTTGAGGGCTTCCTCGCCAATGAGAACGGTCACTGAATTTCCAGGCGAATAGGAATCCACCCGGAACCACAACCCCAGGGTCGCCGCATTGCTGGCAGAGAAATTGAAAGGTCCGGGCACACGGAGGGAATTGTTTTGCATCTGAAAGCCCAAGCCGACCTTGCCCGGCGCAAAACCGACTCCATTGACGGCGGTGCTGTTGTTCGTGCCGGCGAGGTCGCAAAAATGACCGTCGCCCGGCCACCAGGCCAACAGATCGGCAGGCGGCGGCTCGCAGAGGCGGACCTCCAGCATCGCTGGGACTGCGTTGGTGATGAACTGGCCGGCGGCATCGCCCACCACCACAGTGTAGCTGCCAGCGTCGCTAAACTGCGGATTGGGCAGAGTGAGGGTAGCGTTGGTCTGGCCGGACAGGTCCGTGCCGTTACGGCGCCATTGGTAGCCCAGCGCGCCAGTGCCCGAGGCCAACACGCTCAGCGTGGTGTTGCTTACACCGACGTAGGCCACGATGTTCGTCAATGGCGGCACAAGAATTTTCAAATCCCGGCTCATACCCGCGCGTCCCGCGCCATATATGCCGCTGATTTCGTTGCTGGTGAGGGCGCGGTTAAACAAGGCGAGTTCGTCCATCAGCCCCGCATAGGCCCAATGGGGCGGCTGGCGACCCAGAATGATTTGCATCCCGGTGGTGCTGGCAGCGCCCACCAGGTTCTGGCTGGCCACGACCTGCCCGTTTCGATAAATGGCAGCAGCCCCGCTGGCCTTGTCATAGGTGATGGCGATATGCTGCATTTGGCCGGGCACGATCGTATTGGGGGGAGAAGTGAATCCCCCCCCCAGGACGTTAAAGGAAATGGAGTTGTCACCCATAAGGTAGCAATAGGCGCCGTAGCTGCCTTCGTTCTCGGTCACCCAGCCGATCCACATGATCAGGCGGCTATCGGCGGGTTTCAGCCAAGCCTCGATCGTATAACCGTTCATGACGCCGATATCCGTGGCGCTGGAAGGGGGAATGGAGATGGCGCTGTTGACACCGTCGAATTGGAAAGCTTTTCCGACGATTCCGGGAGCAAACCCTGCACCATTGAGGGGGATGCCGTGGTTGGTACTGACGAGGTCAAAATAATGCCCATCACCAGACCACCAGCCGACCAGCCCGGCGGGGGTGCTACCGGGAACATCCACCTGCAACTGGGCAACCTGGCTGGTCACCGCGCCGTAAGCGTTCGTCACAACGACAATGAAATTGCCCGCATTCGGCAAGCCCACGCGGGAGAGCACGAGTGTCGCCGCCGTTTGCCCAGGGAGGTTCGTGCCGTCGTGCCGCCATTGGTAGGAAAGCGGTTCGGTGCCGGCCACCGCGACTGTGAATGCCGTGTCATAGCCCCAGCCGACGGAATGGCTTTGCGGCTGGGTGCTGATGAGCGGCGCCTTCCCCATCCCCGCGCTGCCTGCTGCGTAAATCGCCTGGATTTCAGCGGCGGTTAGCTCGCGGTCGCAGAAGCCCAGCTCGTCGAGATCCATCTGGCTGGTGTAGCCGCATCCGGCCAGCTTGCCCATGGTTGGCCCGGAGCCGGTGATCGGGATCGCGCCCGGGCCATCCCCGCCGCCCACTACCTGGCCATCCAGGTAAAGCACGCAGTTCCCGTTCGGCTTGTTGCCGTCGTAAGTGACGACGATATGGTGAAACTGCCCATCATCGGGAATCCGATTTGTGGAAGCGATCCACGGGATCTGCGGCAGAATGCCAAGGCCAAAGGAACCCGTGGTGTATTCTGGAAACGATTTAATCACCGCAAAACTGTAGGAATAGGGATTGCCTTCGCAGCCATCCCGCTTGGTAAGGATATGATCAAAAGCGTTTCCCGCACGGAAATCAGGCTTGACCCAAGCGGCGATAGTAAGCTGATTGTTGGTCGGCTGGAAAATTGGCGCATTGGGCAGTTGAATAAAGCTGTCGGCCGTGTCCACAAACCGGAAGGCGCTGCCAACCTTGCCGGGGGTGAAGCTCATCCTTGAACCGGCAACACCATGATTTGTCCCCGCTAGGTCGTAGTAATGCCCGTCACCTGACCACCATCCGATGAGGTTGGGTGGAGGTGAGATGCAGTTTTGACAAAAACCGGGCGTGGCCACACTTGCCAGCAGAGCGATGCCCAACAAGGGAATAAAGGTTGCTCGCATGTACGATATTAGGCAGATTTCGACGTCCATTACAATAGTTTTTTGGCCGCTGTGGTCGGCAGCATGGCCAAAGATGACTCGGCGTGACCGGAAAGTGAAATTGGGCGTGATGCAAGTGGGGGGGGGCGTCAACCATATTTCACGGATCGCCAGTGAACAGCCATCGCGAAATATTCAATGGCGCACACAGACTGATTCTTTGCACCGCTGACACCTACTGGGCCAAAGGGGCAAATAATAAGTCTAGAATCGGACCGTTTTGACACCCGGAACCCGACCACAGAAGCCAGAATGGCACTTTCTGGCGCTTTCTGGCGCCTTATGGCACCTTTTGGCACCCTGTTTTGTGGCGGCGCATGGAAAATGGAAGGGTAGGCTGAAGCCGGCGATGGCAGATCGCAGATGGGAGATGGGTCCGGTAAATATTCATCCACGGATAAAACGGATAAGACTTTTGATTGCGGACTCTGCGGCGGGACGCCACTGCCACTTTGGGGAGATTTCAAATCGGACCAAATCGGACCGGAAAAACTTTTTTTCGCGGACCGTTTTGAAAGGACTTTTTTCGGCATCATATTTGTGGGCTGATGGTTACAGCGAATTTCAAATCGGACTGTTTTTGAATTCAAATCGGACCCGGTCCGATTTGAAATTGTAGAAATAGCAGCAACAGCGGGAGATGGGATATGGAAGATATTAGATGGGACATATGCTGTACCGCTGACAAGCTGAAATGCTGAAATCCGGGGACAAGAACCGGTTGCGGACCCGAAAACTGATGAACCACGAATCAAACGAAAGGCACGAATGGGGAACTGGGAGCAAACCGGACGGGTGCGCCGGTGCTTCGGTGGAACGGCGGAACGCGGAAGGGATGAAACAGCGGCGGGACGCCGCTGCCACTTTGACGGAACGGGGGACGGATCGGCAGTCCCGCAGAGCAGGACCCACCAGGTTTTGGATATTCGCAAGCGGTGAGTGCTTCGGCGGTCCGGGGAGGGGATTGCACACGATGCCACGAAGAAGGGGTTGGCAGGACGGGGACGGCTCGGCGGTCCCGCAGAGCGGGACCCACCGGGTTTTGGGTTTTCCCTCCTGCTGGGGCAAACGATCTCCCGGAACTTCGGCGCAGTG
>CAIYYI010000372.1 GCA_903930345.1 uncultured Verrucomicrobiota bacterium | reverse complement strand
CGGGCGAGGTGGATAAGGTGATTGACGCGCGGGTGCGCGCGGTGAAGACGGAGCTGGAGAAGCAACTGGCGACGGCGAACGGGGAGCGCCAGGCGCTGACGGCCCGGCTGACGGCGATTCAGATCGACCAGGCGGTGGTGGGCGAGGCGACGAAGCGGGGTCTGCGGACCTCAGCGGCAGCGGACATTCTGGCGCGGGCCCGGTCGGTGCTGCGGCTGGTGAACGGCGCGCCGGTGGTGTGCGAGGCGGATGGCCAGACGGCCCGGATGGGCAAGGATGGGGTGACGCCGATGGCTTTGGCGGAGTGGCTCGACATGCAGGTGTCGGAGGCTCCGCATTTGTTCGAATCGAATGCGGGCGGCGGGGCCGCCAGCAATGGCTCCGGTGGGGCCAGTCCGGGCGGCCGGCGATTCGGTGAGCGGAACCCTTTCCGCAAGGAGAGCTGGAACCTGACGGAACAAATGAAACTGCAGCGAACGGACCCGGAATTGGCGGCCCGCCTGCTGGCGATGGCTGGTTAGTTAATGGTTGATGGCAAAAACAAACCGGCGGAGGGCCGGTACAACAAACGGAGATTGAGTTATGGCGAAGACGGCAGTGGCGGACATTATCATCCCGACGCGGTTCGAAAAGTACGCGATTGAGCGCACGGCGGAACTGAGTGCGTTCGGGCAGTGCGGCATCATCGAGCACTCCCCGGTGTTTGATGCGTTGGCGAGCGGGGGCGGGCGGACGGTGGATATGCCGTTCTGGAAGGACCTGAGCGCAACGCGGCAGCTGATGAGCGACGCGGCGGCGCTGACGGTGAACAAGATCGCAGCGGACAAGGACATTGCGCGGATTCACAACGATGCGCAGGCGTGGTCGGCCAACCATCTGGCGGCGGTGATCTCGGGCGATGATCCGATGCAGGCGATTGTGGATCTGGTAGCGGCCTACTGGGCGCGGACGGATGAGGGGATTCTGGTCTCGTGTCTGAAGGGCATCTTCGCGGCGGCCAGCATGTCGGGCAACAAGCTGACCATCGCGAGTGAGACGGTGGCGGGGCAGTCCTCGGCGACGCGCCTGAATGGCGGGACGTTCGTGGATGCGACGGCGAAGCTGGGCGACCGCGGTGACTTGCTGACGGCGGTGGCGATGCACTCGGCCACGGAGGCGGCGCTGCGGAAGCTGGATTTGATCGACTTCCTGCCGGACAGCCAGGGGAAGAGCCAGATCCGGGTGTTCCAGGGGCGGCGCGTGGTGGTGGATGACAACCTGCCGACGCGGGCGGGGACCACGGACGGGACGGTCTATACGACTTACCTGTTCGGGCCGGGGGCGTTTGCGAAGGGGGCCTCGCCGCTGGACGGGACGAAGCTGGATGGCGGGATCGGGACGCAGGGGGTGGAGCTGTTCCGGGATCCGCTCTGGAGTGACTCGGGGCTGATCAACCGGCGGCGGTACATCCTGCATCCGCGCGGGGTGAAGTTCACCAGCGCCAGCGTGGCGGGCGACTCGCCCACCAATGCGGAGCTGGAGACGGGGACCAACTGGGTGCGCGTGTTCGAGAACAAGAATGTGCGGATCGTGGCGGTGGATCACAACAACTAGGGGCACTGGCGTGCCGGCCAATGCGCTGGCGCGCGGGGGGGCTTCTGACATGGGGGGGCCGGTGGAGTTGCCGGTTCCCCCTCTTTCCAAGAAAGGATTTCGGTTATGGGCAAGTTTCTTCCGTGGAGTTTTGAATCCCTGCGCAACGGGGAACAGTTGCAGATTCCGACGTTCACGAATGTGGCGGCGGCGGTGGCCAAGGGGGTGACGGCGGCAAAGTTTCCGCGCCGAATCATCCACCTGAGCGCCGGGGGCACGGGCAGTGTGCCGTGCCTGGCGATCAGCGACGGGACGAATTGGAAGCAGGTGGCCATCGGGGCCAATGCGATCTGATGGCTACAGGGGAAAGGACCATGCGTATGGACGGGCTTTATCCAATCATCCGGCGGGTGCGGCGGCCGTTGCTGCCGCCCGATGCGGCAGTGAACCCGCTGCCGCAGGTGGCTCCGGTGGCAGTGGCCAAACCGGCGGTGCCAAGCGGGGATGCGTCTGCGACCGACGCCAAGCGGGCCAAGGCGAAGCCGGGCAATGCGGGGACGGGTGCCAACCAAGGGGTGTGATGCCGACAATCGCCAACCAATTCGACTGGCAGGCGTGGCTGTGGATGCACTTGCAGCGGCGGCGGCGGGCCCGGCGGACGGGGGGATTGCCGCCGGGT
>CAIYYI010000371.1 GCA_903930345.1 uncultured Verrucomicrobiota bacterium | reverse complement strand
AGGTCTCGTTCTATGAGGTGGTCCTCCGCCGCATTCTGGATGCCGGTATCCCTTACGATTCCGTCTGCTTCAAGGACGCCTCCGGCACCTCCCGTCCCCAGAAGGTTTACGATACGATCAAGATGGCCCGCCGCCTCCTTGGCGACAAGGTGAAGCTGGTGTTCCACTCGCATGAGACCGCTGGCACCGGCACCGTCTCCTACAAGTGCGCCATTGAGGCCGGGGCGGATCAGATCGATCTCTCGCTGGCCCCCCTTTCCGGCGGCACCTCCCAGCCCGATGTCATCACCATGTGGCATGCTCTGCGCGGCACGGAATACACGCTCGATATCGACGTCAACAAGATCGTCGAGCTGGAAAAGACGCTCAAGGAGGCGCTGAAGGATTACTTCATGCCGCCGGAAGCCACCATGGTCGAGCCTTTGATTCCCTTCTTCCCCATGCCGGGCGGCGCGCTGACCGCCAACACCCAGATGCTGCGTGACAACGGGCTGATGGGGCGGTATCCCGAAATGATCGCCGCCATGGGCGAGGCGGTCAAAAAGGGCGGTTTCGGCACCTCGGTCACTCCGGTCTCCCAGTTCTATTTCCAGCAGGCCTTTAACAACGTCATGTTTGGACCGTGGAAGAAGATGTCTGAGGGCTACGGCAAGATGGTTCTGGGCTACTTTGGCAAAACCCCGGTCGAACCGGATGCCGAGGTGGTCCGGATTGCCGCCGAGCAGCTCAAGCTCTCCCCGACCTCCAATCACCTGGAGGCGTTGGAAAAGAATTCCAAGCTGGGGATCAAACCGGCGCGTGAAGTGCTGGAGAAAGAGGGTCTGCCGGTCACGGATGAGAACATCTTCATTGTCGCCTCCTGCGAGGACAAGGGCGTGGCTTTCCTGAAGGGCCAGGGCACCGTGGGGGTCCGCAAGAACGAGCCCAAGAAGGAAGGCGACGCGCCGCTGGCTGCCACCAGCACTGCGGCAACCTCCGCCAAATCCGGTCCGGTCGTTTATGATGTCACGGTCAATGGCCAGGTTTACTCAGTCAGGCTGGATGGTGGCACGGCGGTGGTCAACGGAAACAATTATTCCATTGATGTCAAAGAGGGGGCAGCGGCCGCAACCGCCGCCGCCGCGCCTGCCGGTGCCGGCACCCGGGTCTCCTCACCCTTGCCTGGGCTCATCCTGCGTATCGAGAAGAAGCCAGGCTCCAGGGTGGCCAAGGGCGAAAGCATTCTGGTCATGGAATCAATGAAGATGGAAACGGCTGTGGTGGCACCGGTGGACGGCACGGTGGCCTCCATCTCCGTCAACCAGGGCGAACAGGTGCAACCTGGCCGTCTCCTGGCCACGATTGTTTGACGCCTCCGGCAATCATATCTTGGATGGGTTTGGATCAACCGGGGCTTGGCAGCCACCCAATCTCTGCTATAGTCATCCCATGAGCATGCGCTTTCCTTTGGCCTTGTTGGCCGGTTTGCTGATTTCCGGTTGTGGCGATTCCTCCACGCCCGCCAAGCCCTCCTCCAATTCCAGCGGCAACCCGATCACCGCCCCCGTGGATTACCTCGGCGCGGTCGCGGCCGCCAAGAAAAGTGCGGATAAAAACCTGGATCTCGTCTCCATCAACCAGGCCATTAACCAGTTCGAGGCCGCCGAAGGCCGCAAACCCAAGTCCTTGGAGGAATTGGTGGAAACCAAATACCTGGTCTCCATTCCCAAGCCCCCCCACGGCATGAAGATTGTCTTCGATCCCATAAAATCCACGGTCAAGATCGTGCCGCAATAATCCGGACGTTCGGCTTTTTCCCTGCGCGCCCGCAAAACCGGGTGCCAAAAGGTGCCAGAAAGTGCCAAAAAGTGCCCAAAAGTGCCGTTTCAACGGGGGATTGCCTCCTTTCGGTGATCTCTGCTCTCGTATCCAATCCGCGCTTTTTAACTCGCCAAAGTCTTTGCCAACAGGCATGACTTCGCCCACCAGTTCATGAACGAACAGATTGTCATTCTTGATTTCGGGTCGCAATACACCCAGGTCATCGCCCGCCGCATCCGCGAGTGCAGCGTTTACTCCACCATCCTCCCGTTTGATACCCCGGCGGCGGAGATCGCCGCCCTGCGGCCCTCCGGCCTCATCCTCTCCGGCGGCCCCTCCAGCGTTTACAGCCCCACCGCCCCGCTGCCGGATCCCGCCATTTTTGATTTGGGCGTCCCCATTCTCGGCATCTGCTTCGGCCTCCAGCTCATGGGCCACTACCTCGGGGGCGCGGTGGAGAAGGGCCAGAAACGGGAATACGGCAAGGGCACGCTCACCCTGCGCGACAAGGCCTGCCGCCTGTTCAAAAAGCTGCCCGCCAACCTCCAGGTCTGGAATTCCCATGGCGACAAGCTAACCCGCTTGCCCGAAGGCTTTTCCGTCGTTGCCACCACCGAGAACTCGGATTTCGCCGTCATCGAGCACCGCGCCCGCCGGTTCTTCGGCCTCCAGTTCCATCCGGAGGTCGCCCACACCCCGCGTGGCCGGGAGATCATCACCAATTTCGTCCACGGCATCTGCGGCTGCGGCAAAACCTGGACCATGCGCAGCTACCTCGATCAGGCCGTCGAGCAGATCCGCGCCCAGGTCGGCTCGGAGCGCGTCATCCTTGGCCTCAGTGGCGGGGTGGATTCCAGCGTCGCCGCCGCCTTGCTCCACCGGGCCATTGGCGATCAGTTGGTCTGCATTTTCGTCAATAACGGCCTGCTCCGCTCCCGCGAGGCCGAAACCGTCCAGGAGGTTTTTGGCCGGAATTTCAAAATCAAGCTCCTCTACGAGGATGCCACCGACCTCTTCCTCCGGCGCCTGCGCAAGGTGACCGATCCCGAGCGGAAGCGCAAAATTATCGGCAAAACCTTCATTGAGGTCTTCCAGGCCGCCACCCGCCGCGCGGGCAAGGCCAAATTCCTGGCCCAGGGCACGCTTTATCCGGATGTCATTGAGTCGGTCCCCATCGCCGGCAATCCCGCCGCCCTCATCAAGAGCCATCACAATGTCGGCGGCCTGCCCAAGAACATGAAGTTCACCCTGGTGGAACCCCTCAAGTGCCTGTTCAAGGATGAGGTCCGCCAGCTCGGCCTCGAACTGGGCCTGCCCCATGAGATCGTCTACCGCCAGCCCTTCCCGGGCCCCGGCCTCGCCGTGCGCGTCCTGGGGGAGGTCACTCCCGCCCGCTTGGAAATCCTCCAAAATGCGGATGCCATTGTGGTGCAGGAGATGAAGCGCAGCGATTGGTACTACAAGATCTGGCAAAGCTTCGCCGTCCTGCTCCCCGTCCGCAGTGTGGGAGTCATGGGTGATGAGCGTACCTACGACTACACCATCGCCATCCGTGCTGTGGAATCCCAGGATGGCATGACCGCCGATTGGGTGCGTCTGCCCGGCGAACTCCTGGAAACCATGGCCAACCGCATCATCAACGAGGTCAAGGGAGTGAACCGGTGCGTCTACGACATCACCAGCAAACCCCCCGGCACCATCGAGTGGGAGTAGGTAAGGGCAACCGATTGCGCGCTAGCGTCTTGGAGTGCGGTGGCTTGCCACCGCCTTGTTGGACGTGT
>CAIYYI010000370.1 GCA_903930345.1 uncultured Verrucomicrobiota bacterium | reverse complement strand
CTCGCCCAGGATGACCTCCTGACCAGCGGCACGCAGACCGTATCCGAGGCCGAGCAGGAAATTCTCACCTACGTCATGCGCAACCAGAACAATGGCGAGCGCACCTCCATCGAGGAAATTCTCCGCAACTTCGGCAAGCGGCCCTATGGCTGGTATCCCCTGGCCGTGCTTACGCTGGTCAGCCGCCTGTTCCGCATGGGCAAGGTGGAATTGCGCAACACCGAGTTGCTCGATGCCCGCAGTGCGTTTGACCTGCTGAAAAACACCCGGCAGCACGGCAGCGTCCGGGTGCGCTTGCAGGAGCAATTCGACGCCACCAAGGTCAATGCCCTCAAGGAATTCCATCACGACTTTTTTGACCGCGCCAATGCCGGCACGGAGGCCCGTTCCGTTGGCCAGCTCACTTCCGAGGCTTTGGCCGCCGAGGCCCGCGACCTGACCGTGTTTCTGGATCAGGTCCCGCGCTATGCGTTTTTGGAGCCGCTGCGCCCCATCGTCACCAAAATCAATGCGCTTGCGGAAAAGGATTACACCTATCTCTTGAATCATTTGAATGATTTTGCGGACGACCTGCTCACGGGCAAAGAGGACGTATTGTCGCCGATCAAGGCGTTCATGCACGGCCCGCAACGCGACGCGTATGATGACGCCATCACGTTCCTGCGGGAAGAGGAGGCGAATTTTGCCGAAGTCCCGGCCGCCGAGGTGCAACCGTTGCGGGATTTGGCCGCCTCCGCCCATCCGTATCGCGGTAATGCCGTTCCCAGGGCGAAGGCGTCGGTGACCAAGTTGCGCGGCATTCTGGCCGACCTGCTCAAGGCAGAGTGCGTCCGGGCGATCGCCACCGTGGACACGCAAACGGCCCGGCTTCAGGCCATTGAAGACTTCGAGGCGCTCACCGAAGCCAACCGCACCCAGGTGCTGGCACTCACGGTGGAAACCCGCTCCGCCCTTCAATCCGCCCGTTTCGTCACCGGCATTCGTGACCGGCTCCAGCGCTATCTCACGCAGGATTATCCCGCCCAACTGGCACTCCTCGCTCGCCTCGCCGTGACCGCCGCGAAACCGGGTGACAGGCCCGGCGATAAAACACCGCCAGTCCGCTATACCCCGGCCAGCAGCCTGCGCCCGCAATGTAGTTTGCCTTACATCGTCACCGAAGGGGATCTCGAACAATGGCTTACAGCCCTGCGCACGGCGGCGCAGGCGGAGTTGAAAATGGGCAACCGCATCAGCCTGTAAAATTCCCGATGAACACTTCCGCCCTGAAAACTTTCGCCCCGGCCGTGCGCCGACAGCTCATTGAGGCCGTCACGCGCAAGCTCGACTTCACCCTCACCGCCCAGACGCCCGATTATCTCACCACCTATGCACCCCAGGTGGCAGCGTTGCGCAAGCTTGCGCAGGCAGACCGGTCCGGGCTGATTGAGCGCGTGGCCTACACCTGGTTCAACCGCCTCGCCGCACTCCGTTTCATGGACGCCAGGGGCTGGCATCCGTTCCGCGCCCGCGTTCTCACCCCGGCCAGCCCGGCGGAAACCCAGCCAGAGTTGCTCAGGCTCACCCGCACGGGGGCATTGCCGGCGGAGCTGGCACCACACACCAACCCGCAGCGGCTCAATGATCTCCTGGATGGTCGTATCCCGTCGCCCGATGCCCAGGGCGAGGTCTATCGCCACCTCGTTCTCGCCGCCTGCCATTTTTATCACGCCCTGCTGCCGAATAACTTTGAGAAACTTGATGACGAAACCGAACTCCTGCTGCCGGATGACCTGCTGACGGAGCATTCTGTTGCCCACGGCTTTCGCACTGAGATCAGCGATGAGGATTGCAGCGACGGTCAGCGGGCCAATATCGAAATCCTCGGCTGGCTCTACCAGTTCTATATCTCTGAGCGGAAGGCCCTGGTCATGGCGCGCAAGAGCGCCGTGCCCACCGAGGACATCCCCGCCGTCACCCAGCTCTTCACCCCGCACTGGATCGTTCGTTATCTTGTCGAAAACTCCCTGGGAAGGTTATGGATGCTGAATCGTCCGCAGTCCAAGCTCCGAGACCACATGCCCTATTACATTGCGGATGATCCCAATCCCAGCGGCATTACGGCATCTCCCAATCCCAACGGGATTGTATCCTCCAGCCCAGGGTT
>CAIYYI010000369.1 GCA_903930345.1 uncultured Verrucomicrobiota bacterium | reverse complement strand
GGCGCGCCGGGTTTTGGGCCGCTGGCGAGGCGCGAGCGAGGCGCATATCCGCAGCGATCTGACTGCCAGGCGCGAGCGCGCCCAGCCCAGTTTGGGGCAGCAATATCGCAGGGCTTGGGAAGCCAAACGAGCGAGCAACAACGCCAGCGGCCCAAAGAACAAGCGAATTAGGCCTATCTTGAAAGCTCATTGGAATCAGCGGGAGATTATTCCTTCGGTCTGGGTGCTCGCACAGAGGGCCTGAAGGCTCATTGAAATAACGTCCGTGGTCGGTCACTCCCGGTCACGAGGCTTGCAATTGGTGCGGGTGGTGGCCAGACTTGGACCGTAACCAACACGCGCATTCATGCATACACAAACACAGGATCAGGACGGAATCAGGCCGACCGCAGGAATTTCTCCCGCCGAGGAGCGCTCCATCCGTTCTCAGATCACCTGGCGTCTCCTCCCGCTCCTGTTCCTGTGCTACATCATCGCCTATATCGACCGCATCAATGTGGGCTTCGCCAAGCTGCAATTGCAGCAGGTTCTGGGCGTTGATCCGGCTGTTTTCGGCCGGGTGTACGGCCTGGGGGCCGGTCTGTTCTTCATCGGCTACTTCATCTTTGAAGTCCCCAGCAACCTCATGTTGCACCGGTTTGGCGCCCGGATCTGGATTGCCCGCATCATGGTGCTTTGGGGGCTCATCTCCATGGGCATGATCTTCATCAAGAGCACCACGGGGTTCTACTGGATGCGCTTCCTGCTGGGCGCGGCAGAGGCGGGCTTTTTCCCGGGGGTGCTGCTCTATCTGACCTACTGGTTCCCACCCCGGGACCGGGCCAAAACCGTGGCGCTCTTTGCCACCGGCGGGGTGATTGCCGGCATTATTGGATCCCCCCTGTCCGGCATGATCCTCGGTTTGAACGGTCTCGCCGGCCTGGCGGGTTGGCAATGGCTTTTCCTCATTGAGGGCATTCCCGCCGTGCTCTTGGGCATCATCGTGTTCGCCTTCCTGCCCAACGGCCCGCGCCAGGCCCGGTGGCTCACCGAGGCGCAAGGCCGGTGGGTTGAGACCCGGATTGCGGAAGAGGCGGCCCTCTCGGGACAGCGCCAGTGCCACCGGCTGGTGGATGCCTTCACCAGTGGCCGCGTCTGGCTGCTCTGCCTGCTTTATTTCCTGCTCAATGTGGGCGGCTATGGTTACGAGATGTGGCTGCCCTCCATCCTGAAGGATTTCTCCGGCACCAGCGATTTCGTGGTCGGCTTTCTCAACGCCATCCCGTATGTGGCCGCCGCCATCGCCATGCTGGTCGTGGGGCGGTATTCGGATCGGACCGGGCACCGGCGCTGGCCGGTGGCCCTGGGAGCCATGGCTTCGGCCTTGGGGTTCGCCCTGAGCAGCCTGCTGCACAATCCCTATCTCGCCATGGCGGCCCTCATCCTGGCTTTTGTCGGGCTGAAGTCCACCCTGGGACCGTTCTGGGCGCTTGGCACGGCTTTTCTGAGTGGGACAGGCGCGGCGGGCGGCATTGCCCTCATCAATTCCGTCGGCAACCTGGGCGGTTTTGCCGGACCTTTCCTGGTGGGGGTGATCCGGGATCAGACCGGCAGCAACCTCGCCGCGCTGATGATGCTGGGCGGGGTGCTGCTTTGCATGGGATTGCTCGCCCTGGCCATTCCGGAAGTGTCGCCCCCGGCTGAAAAAGCCAAATAGTCGGTCCATCGGCCCCTGCTTGACCACGCCCGGATGGTTGAGGATCGGCGGCGGACTGCCGCGTCGCTGGCTGCCGATGCCGCCCCCGGCCATGGTGGCCCGATTCCGCGCCAGGGCATCCCCCCTTGGGTTAAGGTCCATTAATCTGTTCATGCCATTTAGTTAATATTAGGTATTGTTTTTCACGGAATTCGCGCATACGATTTCGCCCATGTCACCCTTGGGCGATGCCTTCGCAACCTGTTGCGCCCTTGCTTTGCCACGATCACCTGGCGCGGACACTCCCATTTGGCTTTCACCTTCCACGTCATTTCCAGCATGAGCACCTGTGATGAAACCTCCCAGCGGCCGCTGCCAGAGGAACGGCTGGCCCTGATTGAAGCCCGCCTCAGCCGCCTTGAGAGACATCTGGAGCTGACGGCGGACTTGGGGGACGATCCAGACGGGGCGGCCGCCGCACCCACCCCGGAGGCCGCTGCCGCCAGCGATGAGGAACTGGAGTTTGCCCTGGGGCAGAAGTGGTTCGCCCGGGCCGGCATAATGGTGCTGGCCATTGGGGCCGGCTTCACCCTTTCCCTGCCCTATCCGGGCTTGCCATCCGCGCTTCCCTCCCTGGTCGGATACGTGTTGGTCGGCCTCCTCTTTCTGGTCTCCCACCGCTGGGAAAAATCGTTTGATCTGGTCTCCCATTATTTCCGGGCCGCCGCCATGGCGCTGCTGTTTTTTGCCACCTTGCGCCTGTTTTACTTCTCCGCCACCCCCGCGCTCTCCCTGGCAGCCGTGCCCGGGAAACTGCTGTTGGTTGCCGCTGCCGGGATCAACCTCACCATCGCCCTGCGGCGTCAATCCCCCTGGCTCATGGCCCTGGCTCTGGCCATGGGCTACAGCGCTGCCATTCTGGTGCAGTCCCCCGGCCTGCTCTTTCCCCTGCTCACCGCTCTGGCGGTCCTGGCGGTTTATGTCTGGCACCGTCACCGCTGGACCTTGATCCTGCTGGGCGTGATGATGGCCACCTACCTGGCACACCTGCACTGGGCGCTCAACAACCCCCTGCTTGGCAACCCGCTCCGGTTCGCCCCGGAACCCTTCGGCAGCGTGTTATGCATTCTGGTCTATGGCATGGTCTTCACTCTGCCCGCCTTGCTGAACCGGGATCCGGAGGATAAGGCATACGTTGTCCTCGCCGGTTCGTTCCTGAATCTGGGGCTCGGTTACGGTCTGTTCCTTGTGCATACCACCGCCGCTTTCGAACCCGCCATGGTTTTTTCCCATCTGGTCGCCGCCGGAGTCTTTTTGGGGCTGGCGGCACTGCTCTGGAGGATCCGGCAGAGCCGGATCGTCTGTGCTTTCTATGCCACCTTTGGCTACATGGCCATGAGCATGGCCATTCTCAAGGCGTTTCCGGCCCCCGAACTGTTCATCTGGCTCTCGGGGCAAAGCCTCCTGGTGGTGGCCACCGCGCTGTGGTTCCGTTCCCCTTTCATCATCGTGGCCAATTTTTTCATCTACTGCACGATTGTGCTGGGCTACATGGTGGTCACCCGGCACGAGTCCGGTATCAGCATCGGCTTCGGCCTCGTCGCCTTGCTGAGCGCCCGCATTCTGAACTGGCAGCAGGAGCGTCTGCAACTGCGGACCGAAATGATGCGCAACGCCTACCTGTTCGTCGTGTTCGCGGTATTCCCCTATGCCCTATCCCATCTGCTGCCCAAGACCCTGGTCGCCCTTTCCTGGGTGGCGATGGCGGGCGTCTATTATCTGATGTGTTGGATCCTGAAAAACCAGAAGTACCGCTGGATGGGGCATTTCACCCTGCTGTTGACCGTGTTCTATGCCCTGAGCCTGAGCATCACCCAACTGAAACCGGAATACCGGATTCTCTCCTACCTGGTGTTGGGCACTGTGCTGGTCTTTATTTCCCTGACCTTCAGCCGCCAGAAATCCCGCCTGAAATAACGTCGGTACCCCTTTTCGCTTTGTTCTCTTGCGTCCCTCAGCTCCGCTCCTGCGTTGGAGTTCTTTAAAAACCGCTCGAATTTGACAGGCAGCCCGTTGGTGTTACCTTTGCGAGGTACTTGTTTAGTCGTGTAGTGGCATTAATTTGAGCATGAAATCGAGTCTTTCAGATGGAAATCAGCGTTGGGCCTTGGTGATCGGGATTTGTGTCATGGTTGCCGCTGCTGCGGCTGTGAGCGCCGCTGAAAGCATCGGCACTGTGTCTCCAGTGCAATCCTCCGCTGATCCGTATAATCTGCCCAAGGCGGGCCCGGTGATGCTGAGTGGTTCTACTGCGGAATCGGCCAATTTTAATGCGATGATCCCGGCGGTCCTGAGTTTCATCAAGCAGGCGCTGCCAGAATACCGCAATAACACCGCCAGCATCGCCTT
>CAIYYI010000368.1 GCA_903930345.1 uncultured Verrucomicrobiota bacterium | reverse complement strand
TGGCTATTTTTGAAGATTTTATCGCCGCATGCCGTCCGCCGGGGACAACCTGAGCCGGGCTTTTGCCTGGGAGGCCGTCCATACGTGCGATGGAAAGCAAACACATGAGTACAAACATTCTTGTGGTTGAGGACATGGACGAGATCCGGAGCTTGATCTGTGAGTTCCTGGAGCACGGCCACTATGAGACTTCGCAGGCCTGTTCCGGGGCCGCCTTGCGTGAGGCCATGAAGGGGCCGGCCCCGGAGATCATTCTGCTGGATCTCAAACTTCCGGATGCCGACGGATTGGAGCTTCTCCCGCCGCTCAAGCGGCATTGGCCGGAGACGGAGGTGATCATTCTCAGCGGCCATGCCAGCCTGGACAACGCCGTGATGGCCATCAAGCTGGGTGCCTACGATTTCATTCAGAAACCGTTTGAGAGCAGCATATTGCTTCATTCAATTGCCCAGGCTATGGAGCATCGGGCACTGAAGGAGGAAACCGGCAATTTGCGCCGCGCCCTGGCCGCGATGAGTGGCGGGGTGCCTCCGTTGTTCGTCAGTACCGCCATGAAGTCGGTGGTCAAGACGGTGGAAAGGGTGGCCCCCAGCGAGGTGCCCGTGCTGTTGGCCGGGGAAAGCGGCACGGGCAAGGAGGTCATTGCCGACCTTATTCACGCCCTGAGCCCGCGCGCCAAAGGACCGCTGATCAAAGTCAACTGTGCCGCCCTGCCACGGGAATTGATTGAAAGTGAGCTGTTTGGTTCCGTCAAGGGGGCTTACACCGGGGCGCACGCTGATCGGGAGGGCTTGTTCCATCAGGCGCAAGGGGGGACTTTGATGCTGGATGAAATCTCCGAAATGCCGGTCGAAACCCAAAGCAAACTGCTGCGCATTTTGCAGGAGAAGGAAGTGCGCCCGGTGGGGGGGCGGACGGCCTTCAAAACGGACTGCCGCATCCTGGCCGCCACCAACCGGGTGATCGCCGACGCCATTCGGGAGGGGAAACTGCGGGAGGACCTTTACTATCGCATCTGCACCGTGACGATTCCGCTGCCGCCGCTGCGGGATCGGCGCGAGGAAATCCTGCCGCTGGCCAACGCCTTTCTCACCCGGTTTGCCGCCCAGGCGGGCCGCGTGTTTCATGGCTTTACCGAGGCGGCCAGGAATCTCATGGTCAGCTACGATTGGCCTGGCAACATCCGGCAGTTGCAGAACGAGGTCCAACGGGCGGTGCTTATCTCGGATGGGCCGCACGTGGACGCCGCTGATTTCTCAATTGTGCCCGATGCCGCCCAGGCCTCTGCTGAGACCGGCCAGTTCACCCTGATGGAAGCCATGGAGCGTAACACCATTCTTGGCGTGCTTAAAGAGACGGGGGGGAACAAGCTGGATGCGGCCCGGCGTCTCGGGATTGGTCGGCAGACGCTTTACAACAAGCTGCGCGCCTACGGCATCGACGCAAAGGAATAAACCCCGGCTGTAATTAGGTTGGCGGCCCGGGTGAAATGCACTAGAGTAACCGCAACGACCTGAAAACACTCAACCTGGAATTCTGATTTTATGGCTCAAGGAATGCCCATCAAAACATTTGATATCGTGGTGGTGGTATTTGTCATCGTCGGCATCGTGCGCGGTCGCAAGCTGGGCATGTCGCAGGATTTGCTGAATTTGCTCATGTGGGTGGGCATTGTCATCGGTGGGGCTTTCGCCTACGGTCCGGGGGGAGCCTTTTTGGCCAAGAATGCCAACATTAGCCAGTTATGGTCCAATGTCGGGGTCTATTTGGGGGTTGCCGTGGCCTGCTTTGTCCTCCAGGGGATAGTCAAAGATCTGATCAAGGACAAATTGGCCAATAGCGACCTGTTCGGCCGTCTGGAATACCCCTTGGGCATGATGTCCGGGGCCATTCGGTATCCCGCCATGCTGATCATGCTGATGGCCCTCCTTCATTCCCGCTTGGTGACCTCAGCAGACATGGCGGCGACCGCCAAAAGCCAGAAGGAAAACTATGGCAGCATCAGCCTTCCGACCCGGGGCGATATTCAACAGGCGATCTTTTATGAGTCAATGAGTGGCAGGTTTATTCGTGAAAAAGCGCCCTGGTTGCTCATCGTCAACAGCAGTGCCACCGTCACTAACCTGCGCCAAAAGGACAGCCCCAGCCGTCAGCGGGAAAAGGCGGTTGAGAAGCTGACGAAATGACCAGAACTCCGGTCGGTTGACCAGCATGTCCGGCATCATTCCCACCGCGGTACTGGAGCAAATCCGGGCGGCCAGTGACATTACTGAAATCATCGGTGCCAGCGTTCCGTTGAAGCGGGCGGGTGCCAGTTTCAAGGGGCTTTGTCCGTTTCATAAGGAGAAAAGTCCGAGTTTCCACGTCAATCCGCAGCGCCAAACCTACCACTGCTTTGGTTGCAACAAGGGCGGGGATGTCTTCCGGTTTGTCCAGGAATACGAGAGCCTCAGCTTTGTCGAGGCGGTGAAACGGTTGGCGGAACGCGCGCGTATCCCCCTCCAATTCGATGAGAAAGGTTCTGGCCCCGGTGCTTTCGTGAAGGATAACCTCCTTGAGTTGCACGAACAGGTGACCCAGCGCTGGCAGATGGCCCTGGCTGGCGATGCGGGGGCTCAGGCGGCGCGGGACTACCTTGGGCGCCGCGCGGTTTCCCCGGATGCCGTCAAACTTTTCCGCATTGGCTATGCGCCTGAGCAGTGGGATGACACGGTCAATTGGGCGCTGGGCAAGGGTTTCGACCTGGCCCTGGTGGAGCAGGCCGGACTGATCATCCGCAAGGAGGGAACAGACCGGTTGTATGACCGGTTTCGGGGCCGGCTGATGTTTCCGATTTGCGATGAGCAGGGCCGGGTGATTGCGTTCAGCGGTCGGGTGCTTAATCCGGAACAAAGCCCGGCCAAGTATGTCAACTCTCCGGAAACCCCCATTTTCACCAAGGGCCGGGTGTTCTTCGGCCTGGATAAATCCAAACGCCCCATTTTGGAGGCCGGGTTTGCCGTCATCTGCGAGGGTCAGCTTGATCTGATTGCCTGCTATATGGCGGGGGTAAAAAATATCGTGGCCGCCCAGGGTACGGCGTTCACCCCGGAGCATGCCCGCATCCTGCGCCGTTACGTTTCCGAGGTGGTCCTGTGTTTCGATGCTGATGAGGCCGGGCACAAGGCCGCCGTACGGGTGCTGGACAGCCTGCTGGGGGTGGGCATGGCCATCAAGGTGGCCCTGGTGCCCGCCCCGCACGACCCGGATAGCTACATCAAGGAGCAGGGGGCCGAGGCCTTTCAGGGCCTGATCAAGGGCGCGCCCGGTTTTTTTGACTATTATCTGGATCGACTGTGCTCCCAGAACGATCTGCATTCGGACGTTGGCCGTCTGCGGCTGCTCCGCGAATACAACGGTGCGCTGCAAAAAACCGGCAACGCCGTGCTGATCGATAACTATGCCCAGAAGGCGGCGCTGCGCCTGGCCGTGACCGCCAACGCCGTGCGGGAGGAGTTCAATAAGCCCCAGCCGCAGGCGCAGGAATATTATCGGGAGGAGGACGTCATGCCCTCGGAGCCGGAGCTGCCCCCTCCGCCTCCCAAGGAATCGTGGCTCCTGAAATTGCTGTTTCGCAATGATTTTGTGGTGGAGTGGACGGCTGCGCACCTGGATGTGGAGTGGCTTCAGCATCCGGTGGTGCGGCGTGCCATCGCGGCCCGGTTGTATGCCGAGACCAGCGGGGAATGGCACGGGGTGGCGGCCATGCTCAGCGAGGTCAACGACCCCGCCATGTCCACGCTCATCACCGAGGCGCTGGCCGATCCCCGCAATATTCCCGGTGCCGAACAGCAAACCCGGGACTTGGTCAAGGCGCTGCGCGACCAGATGCTGGATGCCCGAAGCGCGGAAATCGGGCGGGAATTGGGGCAGCCGGGGCTGTCCGATGCCGACCACGTGCGGTTGTTGCAGCAGCGGCTTGATCTGAAAAAGGCCCGCCAACAGCCGCTGCAACCCTTGGGGGAAGGGTGATCAACCGCGTCGTCGCCCTTGGGAAAAAAGCAATGGCCTGTCAAATCCTCTTGCGTGCTGCCGGGCTGCGCTTATCTTGAAGCCATGGAACTAATAGCCACACTTCTGCTGGTGGGTGCTATCCTGATCGCCCTTGAAACGGTGCTGCCAGGTATGGTGGCGGGCGTGCTCGGTTTTCTCTGCCTGCTGGCCGGTGTGGTCACGGGCTACATGCAGTACGGGGCACAAACCGGCCACCTTTTGCTGTTGGGCGTCCTTGTCGGTCTGGGGATCGGCGCCATGCTCTGGCTCAAGTTTTTTCCCGATAGCCGGTTGGGGGCGCCGCTTTATCTCCCAGGGTGTGGTGGGGGAGTTGGGCCGGGAGCAGACCCAATTGCTGCATCAGATCGGGGTGGCGAAATGTTCCCTGCGCCCCTGCGGTTATGCCGTCATTGGCGGCAAGTTGGTGGATGTTGTCAGTGAAGGCAACCTGATTGAGACCGGTGCCACTGTGCGCGTGATTGCGGTGCAGGGCATGCGCGTGGTGGTGCGGGAAGAACAACTGTCCAAAGTATGAATATGATCCAAACTACTCTATTGCTGGCCCAGTCCATTCCGGGGAACTTCTGGGTGTTTATCTATGGCCTTGTCCTGCTCGCCATGCTGGTGGGCGGCATCCTGATGCTGAATTTCGGCATGATCTGGGTGCGCGCGCTCACCTCCGGTGCCCGGGTCAAGTTCACCGAACTCATCGCCTTGCGACTGCGGGGCATTCCGGTGAGCCTGATCGTGGATACCCGCATCACCGCTGTCAAATCCGGCCTGGTTGTGCCCGAGGCTAATGGCACCGGACGGGTCGTCTCCATTGATGACCTTTCCACGCACTTTCTGGCGGGCGGCAATGTGGAGATGGTGGTGATGGCCCTGATCAATGCCAGAAAGGCCGGCATCCATCTTGATTTTGACCGTGCCTGCGCCATTGACCTCGCCACCAAGGGTACTGGCAAAACCGTCATCGAGGCCGTGCGCACGTCCGTCAACCCCAAGGTCATTGATTGTCCCAATCCCGCCACCGGCAAGACCACGATTGATGGTGTGGCCAAGGATGGCATCATCGTCAAAGCCAAGGCGCGCGTGACTGTGCGCACCAACCTGGATCGTTTTGTGGGCGGCGCCACCGAGGACACCGTCATCGCGAGGGTAGGGGAGGGCATTGTTTCCGCCATCGGTTCGGTGGATAGTTACAAGCAGGTGTTGGAGAGTCCCGAACTGATCTCCAAGACCGTGTTGAACAAGGCTTTGGATAGTAATACGGCCTTTGAAATCGTCTCCATTGATATTGCGGATGTGGATGTGGGTGAGAATGTCGGCGCACGTTTGCAGGCCGAGCAGGCGGAGGCCAACAAGCTGATTGCCCAGGCCCACGCGGAGGTTCGACGTGCCGCCGCTGTGGCGGTGGAGCAGGAAATGGTCGCGCGAGTCGCTGAAATGCGCTCTCATGTGGTTGAGGCTGAAGTCCAGGTCCCGCTGGCCATGGCCGATGCCCTGCGCAACGGAAATCTCGGCGTCTTTGATTACTACAAGCTCAAAAACATCCAGGCTGACAGCGCCATGAGGGAAAGCATCGCCGGCGGACCTCCCGGCAGCGGCGCTGCCACCAAGCCCGCCTCCTGATAGGACTGCGCGCCCATGAACTTGCTGGCCTCCTCCTCGCTGGAAAGTGTGATTGCCTTCCTGGTGATCATGGGCATTTCCTATCTGGTTGATTGGCTGCGGCGCAAAAACAGCCAGAACGGTGGCGAGTTACCTGCGGACAAGCCGGATCTTTCCCCGGCTGAGGAACCCGTCTCCCGGGGGCATTCTCCCGGCAGCCCTGCTCTGCCGCCGTCTGCACCGCCCCCCATTTCCCCGTGGGAGGTGGAGTTGAAGCGCCTGCTTAATCCGCAGGAGATCGCCCCTCCGCCTCCACTGCCGCCCCCACCCCCTCCATTGGCCCGGTCGGTCAGGATTCCGGAGCGTCCACCCCTGCCGCAACCCGCTCCGATTTCTGCCGAGGAGGTGGAGGCAGGCGAAACGCATGTGCCACTGCCAGTGGGCCTGAACAAAGCCAGCGGGGTGGAGGATGAGGCAAGAATGATAGCGGGCCTGCCGGAACGCTTTGAAGTCCGCTCCGCCCATATGGGGATACTGCAGGAGGCGGCCCGCGTTCAAAAACGCGCCCAGGGAATCAGTCGGCAGGTAGCTGATCGCATGCGCCAGGCTGGCCATCAACCCGCCCAGTTGACGCATGCCGCGCTTCGCGCTCCGGCGAATAAGGATCTGGCCGGTTTTGTGCTCAGTCTGCACCAGCCCAGGGGGGTGCGGCAGGCAATCCTGGCCTCGGTGGTCCTTGCCCCGCCCAAAGCTCTGGAGGATTGAGCAAAAAAAAGGCGCGCCAGTGAGGCGCGCCTTGGGTTGCTGAGAGAGACGGCTACTTGGTGCC
This sequence comes from uncultured Verrucomicrobiota bacterium, assembly GCA_903930345.1. GTDB lineage: Bacteria > Verrucomicrobiota > Verrucomicrobiia > Limisphaerales > CAIYYI01 > CAIYYI01. The sequence continues at coordinate 6,514 of CAIYYI010000368.1, read as the reverse complement.
TTGGTCAATCCAGGCCCGAATCAAGCCCACCTCATCCTTGGTCAGGGGATTCCCCTTGTCCTTCGGTGGCATGGCTTCTTCCTTGTCCACGCGGGCGACCGCGAGCACCAGCTTGCTGGTCGCGCTTTTGCCTGTTTCCAGGATTTTCCCGTGTTCGCTCCCTTTCTGGATTGCCGCCAGGCTGTCCACGCGGAGCTTGCCCTTGGACTTTTCCGGACCGTGACACTTGAAACAGGCTTTTTCAAACAGGGGTTTGATGTCCTTGTCAAAGGTCACACCGGCCTGACTGGAGGGCGGTGGCAGCGTGGCCTCATGGCCACCTTCCGCAGCGTGGCTGGCGACCGCCAGTACACCGGTCAACAAACATAGAGTATAAAAATTGCGCATAAACGAGGTTAAAATACCTCATTTTGGCTGTTTGGCAACTGCCACCTTCTCCCACTTGCCGGTGCGGGCGGATTTGAGCACGGCATCACAGACGTATTGGGTCTCGAGCGCGTCCCGGAAATCAGGGTGAGCCTGTTCTCCGGTGGCCAGACCTGTCAGGAAGTCGGCCAACTGATGCACGAAGCTGTGCTCGTAGCCGATTTGCAGGCCCGGCACCCACCAATGCTTCATGTAAGGATGGTCGCCGTCACTGACGTGGATGCTCCGCCAACCGCGCAGTTTGCCCTCGTCGCGATGATCGAAATACTGCAAGCGATGCAGGTCATGCAGATCCCAGGCGATGCTGGCGTGCTCGCCGTTGATCTCAAAGGTGTACAGGGCCTTGTGGCCGCGGGCGTAACGCGTGCTTTCAAACGTGGCGAGGGAACCGTTCTTGAAGCGCGCGAGAAACGCGCAGGCATCGTCAATGGTGACCTTCTGAACCTTGCCGGTGAGCGTGTGGGTACGCTCCTTGATGAAGGTCTCGGTCATGCCGTTGACCTTATCAATGCTGCCGTTGAGCCAGATGGCCGTGTCGATGCAATGCGCGAGCAGGTCGCCGGTCACACCGCTGCCGGCGGCTTTCGCGTCGAGCCGCCAGAGCGCGTCGCCGCCCTGGGGCAGATCCTTGGAGATGGTCCAGTCCGGAAGGAACTTGGCGCGGTAATGAAACACCCGGCCGAGCTTGCCCTCATCAATCAACTGCTTGGCCAGGGTGACGGCCGGCATCCGGCGGTAGTTGAAGGAGACGAAATTGGGCACCTTGGCTTTCTCGATCGCCTTGACCATGCCCTCGGCTTCCTTGCCATCCCGGGCCAGCGGCTTTTCACAGATGATCATCTTGCCGGCCTTGGCTGCGGCGATGGCCACTTCCGCATGGGCGTTGTTTGGCAGGCATATGTCCACCAGGTCGATGTCTTCCCGGGCCAGGAGCTTTTTCCAATCTGTCTCGACCGATTCAAAGCCCCACTTGGCCGCGTGGGCTTTGGCCTTCTCCTCATTGGAGTCACAGATGGCTTTGAGTACGGGCTGGTATTCGAGGTCAAAGAAGTTCCCGACCTTGCGATAGGCGTTGGAGTGTGTGCGGCCCATGAAGCCGCAGCCGACGAGTCCGACCCGGAGTTGTTTTTTTGTCATAGGGTATGGGGTGTTTGGTTTTGCGTGTTAAAATGGTCAGCTTTTCCAGCCGTGGTTCTCGCGCACCTGGATCATCGCGGCGAGAATGTCGTTCCAGGTCTGCTGCCTCATCATGACCTCATTCGGGAACATGCAGCCATCCCAGCAGATGTGTTTGAATTTGCGGGTCACTTTGCCGGTTTCATCCCGCATCCAGTAGCCGGCATCGCGGGCGATGTTCAGCTTGCCGTTGGGGTCGGTGGCCAGGCAATGGCGTCCGGTTTTGTCGTGGGAGCCGGACCCCTTCACCGTGGCGTCATTCTGGGCCACGTGGAAATCAATGGTCCAAGGACGCAGCGCCTTGGTCAGCTTTTTCATGGCGGTGTGAAACTGATCCGGTTGCCAGCGGAAATTTTCGGGTACGAGGCGATGCTCCGGCGCGTTGTAACCGAGCATGTAGAGCAGCGTGTGCGCCATGTCGGCCTGGAAGCCGACCACCTTGGGCATGTCCACGGCCTCCAGCAGGTTCAGCATGTTTTTCCAGGAATGCATGCCGCCCCAGCAAATCTCGCCCTCGGCGGCCAGCCGTTCACCGAAACCCTTGGCCACTGTGCCTGCCTCCTTGAAGGTGGCGGCGATGCGTTTGGTGGCGGCTTTCGGATCCTTGTCCCATTCGCTCACGCTGCTGGCGGAGTCGATGCGCACCACGCCGTGCGGGCGGATCCCCAGCTCGCGGAATTTGGCCGCAATCCGGCAGCCTTTGCGCACCTGTTCCACAAATTTCTTGCGATCCTCCTCCGTACCCATGGCGGAACCGCCGCCGGTTGGGGGCCAGATCGGGGCCACCACCGAGCCCACCACCAGGCCCTTGGCGCGGATTTTGTCCGCCATGCGCTTCAAATCATCATCGCTGGCATCAATGTTGATGTGCGGCTCAAAGAGGAAGATGTCCACCCCGTCAAACTTGGTTCCATTCACCTCCGCCTGGGCGGTCAGGTTCAGCATGGTGTCCAAGTCGATGCAGGGCTCGGCGCCGGGGCTGCCTTTGCCCACCAGTCCGGGCCACATGGCGTTATGGAGTTTGGGGAAGTTGTTGTGTGGTTGCTGGCTCATATGTTTGGGTGTCAAACCTTTGTCTGGGCACGAACAAGCCGGTCCCGCTGATGCGAGCCGCTGGTTTGGTGCCGCTGCGTTGCCATTGTCTTGGTGTTACGCGCCCAAGGTTAGCACCGGCGTTTGGTGAGGCAATTCCAAAGTTGCTGATTCTACAAAAAAACGCCAGATGAACAGGGTTGTTCACCTGGCGTTGAAGTGTGATTGACAGCTCAGAATTTGTTCTTCCGGTAAGCGCCCATTTCCGGGGCATCCGGGTTGACCTCTGGTCCGAAGTACCGCAGCACGACCAGCGGTTCAGTGGGGGAGGTGTTCTCAAACACCACCCCGGCCTGGGCGGCGGGGGCGGTGCAGAACACTTCGTCTTGGGTCAGTTCGGTGAACCGGATCAGTTTCGGGCAGTCCAGCGTCAGTTGGTTCATCTTGCCCGAGCCCTGGACGGTGATCAAACCGTAGGCGCCCTTGTCCTTGATGGTGCATTTGCAGCCGGGGTCAACCGTCAGTTCCTTGGCGGTGAAAAGCTGTTCGCCATCCACCTTGCCATAGACGATCCAGCGGTCCACAAAGCCCTCCTGGCGGGTGTCGGCCACCGGCACGGGTTCCATGTAGTGGTTGTCCTTGAAGCTGGGATCCACGTTGGACTCCCAGTCCAGTTGCTCCACCAGGTAATCCAGGTCCTGATGGTTTTTCTTGGGCACATCCTTCACCAGCAAATTCCACGGTACCTCGCGGCCTTCCACCAGGTTTTGGTACATCCCGAAGACGTCGCTGCCCCACTGGGGCTCGTAGGTGCAGAGGGATCCCGGGGCGTGCAGGATGCAGGGGCCCACCAGCCAGCCGGTCCCCGGCTTCAGGCGGTAAGCCTTGGAAAGGTCGAGGATGCCATTGTCACCCTTGTTCCAGTTCTCCAGGCAGCGGCGCACCTGGGCTTTGGTCGTGCCGGGTTCCAGACCGAAAAAGGTGTACGGGAAGTTGTTGCCCACGTTGTTGTGCTGGGGTGGGAAATAGTAGCTTTCCGGCTTGCCCTCCTGGCCCACCAGCTTGGCCTGTTTGGCGCTCTGGTGCATGTGGTGGGGGATGGGGCCCATGTTGTCGAAGAACTTGGAATACACCGGCCACCGGCGGTACTTCTTCCAGATCGCCTCGCCCACGATCAGGGCGCCGCAGTCTTCCACCGCCTGTTGCAGGGTGAAGCGCTGCTTGCCCGCCACGCAGTAGCTCAAACCCTCGTCCGGGGTGCGGTTATCGTTGGCCGCCGGCGTGGTGGAGGCGAACCACCGCTCGTCAATGCCGCCACGGTTCAGGCCGAAGGCGTAGAGATCGTCCGGGTGCAGCTTCAGGCGCTTGCCGGGTTGCAGAAACGAGCGCGGCACCCAGCAGGGCGCCAGGCGCAGCAGTCCGCCGGATTGTTCAAGGGCGGCTTCCACCAACGATTGGGTTTTCTTTTTGACGACTTTCAGCGAGGTGACAGTGTTCATATTTTTAAGTTAATTCCTGCGCTTCTTGACCATTCCCAGCCTCCCAAAGGCAGTGTCAGTGGGGCTGCTGGTGACGCCCCTGAGCTTAGAATAAAGAGACGACGTTGCAACAGGGAAATCTCTCTGGGTTGCAAATAATAAGCGGGAACCAGACTGTCGCCCATCTCCCACGCAGCCTGGGTTGCTTGCCCACAACAATTCACCACCCCAGATCAACATCCACGCCATGGCCCCCCCCGACCCATAGCGCGGGTGCCCGCGAAAATCCAAAACCCGGTGGGTTCCGCTCTGCGGGACTGCCGAGCAAGGGCCAAGATGTATTGCATTGCACGTCGTGAAATGATTTATTTCACGGCATGAACAGCATGCGTCCACGCTGGTTTGTCCGAAACCTCGAATCCGCCTTGAACGTGCTGCCCGTGACGGTCGTCACCGGTGCGCGCCAGACGGGCAAAACCACCTTGGTCAAATCCCTCAATCCTTCCCGTGCCTACTTCACACTGGATGATTTCGGGGTGCTGGATCAAGCCGAGCGTAATCCCGATGCGCTGCTCAACACCCGTCCGGTCACGTTGGATGAGGTGCAACGCACACCGCGGTTGCTGCTGGCCGTCAAACGCGCCGTGGATGAGCGTCGGCGCGCGGGTGATTTCCTGCTCACTGGGTCAGCCAACCTGCTGCTCATGGGCCGCGTGGCCGACACGTTGGCGGGACGAGCCATCTACCTGGAACTGCCGCCCTTCTGTCCGGCGGAATGGCGGCAGCGGAAGAACGCCCTCCTGCCTCTTGACCGGCTTTTTGCCCCCGACTTTGACTTTCGAGAGTGGCCGACGGAAGCCGGGGACTGGCCAGCCTGGTTGCTGCGCGGCGGTTTTCCTCCAGCGCTGGCCATCGAAAGCGATTCGGATCGTGGCCTCTGGTTCTCTGCCTATGTGCAGACCTACCTGGAGAGAGACCTCCGCCAATTGAGCGCCGTGTCCAGCCTGCCCGATTTCCAGCGCGTGATGGCGTTGGCCGCCCACCGCACGGGCCGGTTGCTGAACCAAGCCGACCTCGCTCGCGACGCCGCGCTCACCCATCCCACCACTCACCGGTACTTGAACCTGCTGGAAACCGGCTGTCTCGTCACACGCATCCGACCCTTTGCCACCAATCCCAATGTGGCACTCGTGAAGACGCCCAAGCTGCTCTGGGCAGATTGCGGACTGGCTGCGTCGCTGGCCGGCATCAAGACCCCGGCGGAGGCCACAACCCGTCCCGACGCCGGCTTCTGGCTGGAACAAACCCTATTCCAGACGCTGCAAACCTGGCGTGCCCTGGACCCGCTCCACCGCAAGCTTCACTTCTGGCGAGACCGCCCCGGTCACGAAGTGGATTTCATCCTCGAACAGGAGGGGCGACTCGTCGCTTTGGAAATCAAGGCTGGCAGTACCGTGACCGGTTCTGACGCGGCTGGCATCCGGGCGTTTCGGGATTCTCTAAAAATGAAGGCGTGCCTGGTGCGCAGCGTCGTGTTGCACGCAGGTCAGGGACGTCCCTTGGACACGGGGGTGGTGGCGCTGCCGTGGGGTTGGATGGTGGCTGCCGCGTGAAGCACGATGCGTCAAAGCAACTGACTCAAAAGCGTCCTCGTCGGCACCACGACGTTAAAGGGGTTTATCAAACTAAGACTTTGATCCCACAAAAATACTCTATGTTGATATTCAATGACATGCGAAGAAATTTCTGGCGATATAAGCAGCGTTTGTCTTCAACTATGCCATTGTCCAGAGTGGAAACGAAAAAAGTTTGAAAAACCGGCGCGGTCAGCCTACTGTTTACCCCGTGAATTGCCCTCGGAATATCCGGGGAAAGCGAGTGGGCCGGGGACGGGTTCAGAAAAACCCTGGACCGGTAAAGAAATAGTAAAGTTTTAGTAAACTTTTGTCCGAACCACCCGGCCGTTCTTTGACATCTTTCATTGCCGGGCTGCACCGCAGATCCGGGAGATAGTTTGCCCCGGAAGGATGGAAAGCCAAAACCCGGTGGGGAGAGGCTCCCGCCGCTGTTTCGTCTTTCCCCGTCCCAACTTCCGCGTTCCGCGTTCCGAGTTCAAGTGGGCCGTCCCCTTCCGCGTTCCCGCCCAATTTCATTTTCCAGTCACTTCCGGTCATCTTTAGTCACGTTTAGTCATCTTTTGCCATCAACCAAGAACCATCAACCAAGAACCAACTGCCATCTCCCGCTTCAGCCCACCCTTCCGTTTTCCGTGCGCCGCCACGAAACAGGGTGCCAAAAGGTGCCAGAAAGTGCCAAAAGGTGCCAAAAAGTGCCATCTTGGCTCCAAAAACCATTTTATCATCACCGCGCCTCGGCGTCTCATTCCATTGAGCTTTCAAGAT
>CAIYYI010000367.1 GCA_903930345.1 uncultured Verrucomicrobiota bacterium | reverse complement strand
CCTTGACGTAGGCCGGCATCTGCGGCACGGACGTGATGGCCGTCAGGCGGATGATCTCGCGGACTTTGATCACCGGGATGGCGAAGGATTCGCGATCCAAGGTGAAAGTGAGGTATTTGCCGGCCAGGGAAGCCAGGTTGGCATCAGCAATCAAGGTTTTGCTTTCGGCGGTCGCACTCATGTTTTTGTTTCGTTATTAGCGGGTAGCTGGAGTGGTCTATCGGTAGTTTCAAGGTTAACTTTAGCCGTTTTTTGAAATAATCATTGTTAGAAGGAATAATTGTGTGGGGAACGAAAAACAAAGCAGAAATGGGGAGATCGGAAAGCAGAAATATTTTAGCATCAAGGAATTACGTTAATGGCTCTATTGGGGGTAGGTGCATTCGGCAGTAGAGCGGGACCGCGATTGCGGAATGCGGATTGTGGATTGAACGGAACGCGGAACTCGGAACTCGGAACTCGGAACGGAAGACGGGACGGCTCATTTGAACGCGGAAATCGGAACGCGGAACTGGGGACGGCTCGCCAGGAGGCTCGCCCCACCGGCACCGGATTGACGGACGTTTTCCGCGCCGGGGGCTACACTGATAATCCGGGAGATTTCTTGCCTCCGCAGGATGGAAAATCCAGACCCGGTGGGGCGAGGCTTTGCCGAGCCGCACGGTGGAACAACCAAAGGCCAATGCCAGCACTGGACGAATGCCAACACCGAATGATCCAGTCCGGTTGTCACAGTCAGGCTGGTGGCGTTCTGGCTTGGGGGGAGTCCAACCGGCTCGCCGGGAGGCTCGTATAGCTTCTCCGGCGTTGTTCACCGGCTGGGGGCGAGCCTTGCCATTAGCTCGCCCAACCAGACGGTCAACAACGCCGTCGGCGCGCCGCCCCTGAATCACCGGGCCGCCCGTGCTATCTTGGTTATGGCTCCGATACGAACAGGAATCTCTCTCGCTCGACGAGTTTGGGGCGACCTATCGACCGGAGCCATAACCCTGACCCGGATACGCATTCTCAGGTGCCGACGCCCAACGTCTCACACTATACGATCTGCGCCCCGAGTCTTTCCTCAGTATAACGTCATATGTACCTCAACGCCAAAACCAATCATCCCGCCGCCACCCCCGTCCCGGACCCGGTCGCTTGGATCGGTCTGGACTGGGGCCACAAAACCCACGCCTTCGCGCTGCAGGAGCGCGCCCGACCGCAGGAGGAGGGCACCCTGACCCAGTCGTCCGAGCACCTTCATCAGTGGCTCGACGGCCTGGCCAAGCGCTTCAACTCCCAGCCGGTTTCCCTGGCCATTGAGGCCAGCCGCGGCGCGGTGATCCTCGCCCTGCTGGAGTATCCCTGGCTGACCATCTACCCGATCAACCCGGTGACCAGCGCCCGGTACCGCCAGGCCTTCACCCCCTCCCGGGCCAGCGATGACCTGCCCGATGCCCGCGTGCTTCTGGAGCTGGTGCGCGACCATGCGGCCAAGCTGCGGCCCCTGGCGGTGCCCGACCCCCAGACCGTCAAGCTGGGGGGGCTGGTTGAACTGCGCCGCCGCTTCGTGGACCAACGCACCAAAGTGCTTCAGCAACTGATTGATCTGCTGCGCGGCTACTATCCCCAGGCCTTGGAGCTGGTCGAGGATTTGAACACCAACCTGGCGGTGGATTTCCTCAGCCGCTGGCCGGATGTGATCAGCCTCAAGGCGGCCCGTCCGGCGACCCTCAGGCAGTGGTACTACAACCACAACCTGCGCCGGCCGGAGTTGTTGGATGAGCGGCTGAAGCTGGTCGAAAAGGCGGTGCCGTTGACCCGGGACGAGGCCCGCCTCAGTGTGGCGGTATTGCAGTTGGGCGGCCTGCTGGATCAGTTGCGGGCCCTGCGCAAACATGTGGCGGTGCTGGATCGGGAGATCAAAAGCGCCTTCGCCGCGCATCCGGAAGCCTACCTGTTTCGCGACCTGCCCGGCGCGGGTGCGGCCCTGGCCCCGCGGCTGTGCGCGCTCTTTGGGACGGATCGCACGGTTTATGAAACACCGGCCAGCCTCCAACAGGTGCTGGGGGTGGCCCCGGTGCTGGAGAAAAGCGGTCAGCGCGGCTGGGTCCATTGGCGATGGGCGGCCCCGGCCTTTCTGCGCCAGAGCATCGTGGAGTGGGCGGGACAGACGGTGATGTATTCGGCGTGGGCGCGCGTCTACTATGACCGGATGAAGGCCAAGGGAAAGGGCCATTGGATGATCCTGCGGGCCCTGGCTTTCAAGTGGCTGCGGGTGCTGTGGAAGTGCTGGCAGAGCCGCACGCCCTATGACGAGATCCGCTACCAGAAACAACTGAGCCACCGCCGCAGTCCTAACGCTTTACCCGCCTAACACCATCAATCTTTTTTTAAAAATATCCTTGCCCGGACAAGCTCAGGTGTCGCCCCACCGGGTTTGGGTTTTCGGCTGTTTGTTTTGCCGGGTGGCGGGCTGGATGATCGGATGGCCCAGGAAATGGGACGCGGACGAATGCAAGATGTCGGCTGGACATTCGATGACAAGGGGATGGCCGACAGGGTT
>CAIYYI010000366.1 GCA_903930345.1 uncultured Verrucomicrobiota bacterium | reverse complement strand
GCAAAAAATCCGGGGCACCTTTGAGGCGTTAATCTCGCCCGGCGCGGAACCCGCCTGGTTGGTGGTGCCCTTGGGAGACCACCAAACAAATCTCTTTGCAGACCGGCTCCGCTCTCTGGTTGGGTTGCCGAATGATCTTGTGCGTCGGGGAGTGGTCAAAGGCTCCGCACTGCGGTCGTTCACCCTGACTGCAGCGGCACCTTTGCCCGATCACGAGTTTGCCTTTGGCCCGGTCGTGGCGCGGGGTGCTCCAGCGCCCTTGCGCGATCAGCCAGGCGCAAAGGTGTTTCCCCTGTTCGATGAATTCGGCCAGTTCATTCACCGTGATTGGCCCGCGAAGATTCGCTCGGAGGCCGATTTCCTTGCGCGCCAGAAAGAGGAGGATGCTGATCTTGCGGCTCATGCCCGGCCGGCGGATTGGGATCAATACGGCGGCTGGGCGTATGGCCCCAAACTCCCGGCCACCGGCTATTTTCGGGCTGAGCTCAGGGACAAGCGCTGGTGGCTGGTGGATCCCGAGGGCCGTTTGTTCTGGTCGCACGGGGTCGTCCGCGTGGGGACCCGTATCCGGGTGGGCGGCATTTATCACGGTACCCCCCTGCCGGACCGTGAGCACCTCTTCCGCTTGCCGCCCAAGGATTCGCCGCTGGGGGCGTTTTACGGCACCGAGCCGCAGTCCACGCGCGGGTATTATGTTGGCCGGGAGAACCACGCGGTCTATGACCACCTCGAGGCCAATCTCGCCCGCAAGTATGGCGCAAGCTGGCAGGCCACCTATGCCACCCGCGCCCAGCGCCGGCTCGCCAGTTGGGGCTTGAACACGATCGCCAACTCCTCCGATCCGGCCATCTATTTGAAACGCCAAACCCCTTATACGGCCATCGTGTATTCAGCGCCGCTGGGCCGTTCGGAGTTCCGCTTGGCCGGTTCCGGCGGCAATTGGGGCAAGCTGCCCGACCCTTTTGATCCCGGCTGGCGCAACCTGATCGAACAAACCCTGCAAACGGATTTGAAAACATCCCTGAACGATCCCTGGTGCCTCGGTTTCTTTGTGGACAATGAATTGCATTGGGGCGATTCCATCCACCTGGGAGAGGCAACCCTGCGTTCACCGCCCGGTCAACCAGCCAAGCAAACCTTCATCCAGGAACTGCAAGGCAAATACAAAACCATCCAAGCGCTCCACGCTGCCTGGGCAACCCACCACGAGTCGTGGGATGCCCTGTTGGCCTCCGTGCAGCTGCCCGATGCCAAACGCCCGGCGGTCCGCACCGATCTGGAGACGTTCAGCGAACAATACCTCACCGCCTATTTCCGGGGCTGCCGCGATGCCATTAAAGCCGCCTCACCCAACCACATGTATCTGGGCTGTCGTTTTGCCGGCTCTGGCAATGATCTGGTCTTGCGTATTGCCGCCAGATTTTGCGATGTCATCAGCATCAATCGCTACGCCACCGATGTTGCGAGCCTGGTTCTCCCCAGGGGATTGGATCGGCCGATTTTGATTGGCGAGTTCCACTTCGCCGCCATGGATAGTCCGCTGCATCCCGCCGGCCTGGTGCTGGTGGCGAACCACGCGGATCGCAGCCGCGCCTACCGCACTTACGTTCAAAGCGCCTTGCTCAATCCAGCCATCGTTGGCACCCATTGGTTCCAATTCTACGACCAGCCTTCCGGCGGCCGTTTTGACGGGGAGAACTACCAGACCGGCCTTCTGGATATTGCCGACACCCCCTATCAGGAAACAATTGAAGCCTGTCGCAGAACGGGAAACTCCATGTACCAAATGCGCTCCCATGAAAAGGGCTCAAGCTCTTTGGAATAACAGCCCGTCGGACCTAAGAGCCTGTCTTAAAATTGCGCCCCTCGGAATTTTCAGACAGGCTCTAAAAACACCCGCCTCCCAATCTACCGCGCCTTAGGGTTGCTGGTTTTCAGCCGCAAATCGATACTGGGAACTCCCTCCCTGTGGGGTGAACACCCCATAGGGGAAGTCAGCTTCGGGGGAGTAAGGTATCGCGAGAAAATCATATGAGCAACTATGACGCAGGGATTTTGGCGGCTGGCAAGGCGCTCGTGAGGCGCATATCCGTAGCGATCTGTAACGAGCGGGCAACGCCGCCAGCGGCCAAAAGAACCAGTCAGAGTGCGCAGATTATTTTTTCGCGATGCCCAAGGTATCGGCAACGGCAAAATCGAACACCCCAACAAACTTGAAACTCCCAACCAGCCTGACGATTTTATGGCGAAAATGCTCGGAATTGATCTGGGCACAACGCACTTCTGCCCTCCTTTGCTATCGGCATCGGCCTCTACCGTCAGGGGGTTTCCAGGTCCAGCCTCCAGAGGAATGCCACCTCCCTCAAGACCGGCTCATTTGGGGTGATGGCCCACCGAACGGTGGGGTAACCGGCCCACGCCCGGGATATCATCAGCCACCATCCCCCCAAGGCATTGAAGGTCCCTCAGGCTCCTCAACCCATCCGGCCCATGCGTTGCAAAAACGGTGTCACCTTTCGCCGGTTGCTTTCGGCGGTAACCCCAACGCTGTGAGCAGGTTCACATTCAATGCGCCAGCCGCCCGTCAAGTATCACTGGCTGGCGAATTCAACCCCCATGGAAAACTATGCAACCACATCTCCCCGATCATTTGTTAACCCAGGCCAGCCAGCTTTGCACCACGGCTTCTGGTCCAGTGCATGTAAAGCTGATCCTGCAGGATGACCGGACCATCTATGATGTCCTCATCAGCCAGACCGGCGAGATCGTCCGGGCCGGAGGGCGACCGGTTTATGGCGGAGAGGAATTGGGCTTCAAGCCATGCGATATAGTCGGGATGTCGGCGTATTGAGCCCCAGTCGTCTTGCAAGTCCGACCTGACAGGCCGGGCACCTGCCCCCCTCCGTTTGTGATACAGGCTTCAGCCCGTCCAAGTGACCGGTTGGCAGATGAGTGGGGAAATGTACGTGCATATAAGGCAATGTCGTTTAGTGGGTTGTCATCGAATTCGCGAAGCGTCTTGGAGTGCGGCAGCTTGCTGCCGCTTTGTTGGACAACCAAAGTCCTGTAGTTTTAAAATGGAACAAAGGCACCCCGAGCCAACACTCCGACCCTCATTCGTTTGTCCCGCATTCCGCATTTGTTTGGGCCGTCCCCAGAGTGGCAGCGGCGTCCCGCCGCTGGTTCGTCGGTTCCCGTTCCAACTTCCGCGTTCCGAGTTCCGCGTTCAGGTAAGCCGCCCCAAGGGGGCAAGGAGATGGTAGCCCGGCAAGTGAGGGACGAGCGCCACCCTGGGTGCCGCGCCCAAAAAAATGTTTCCTCTTCCCTAGTCGGAGAGGGCAGGGGTGTTCCCCGTGGTGGGGTGAGGCTCCTGTCGAACTGCGTGCGACGTCCTCTTCTGCACATCTTCATCCGTACTGCTGCGCCGATCTGGAACCTACGCGTCACTAATACCCGATGGCACGGGGCGTAAACTGCGCTTTCGCCTGGCCAACCGCTTGGAGTTGGTGGTGGACATACACCTCGGTTTGGGAGCTTTTGAAACACAAACACCTCCCTGAAAACCGCCGCCCGCCGTGACGCCGATGTTGGCGGGCTCCCGCCCCGTCGTTCCAGCCGCTTTTTCCCGGGAATTTGATCCGCGAGTCATTCCCACCTAAAAAGAACGGTTTCACTGAGGTCTGAAACTGTTGGCGACGGTATCAAAAAGTTGATGAAAATGGAAACGGTGTCACGCTCGCAACAAATATGTCGCCATTCACTACCAATTACTGGCGTTTTCCCGGCATCGGTGTATTTCAAAAGAAATTTATATTCAAATTTACCCGAATACACGGAGAATGAGTATGCAAAACAACACGTTTCAGGAAGCAGTGTGTGCCCACTGGCAGTGCCCGTCATCGGAGTATTCAGACCGGGTGCTGGCGTGTTGCTATGTTTCGCATGCCCGCCCTTTTCTGGGGCTGATCAAGCGGTTTTGCCCCGGCACCCTGGCTCTGGATTACTACCTGATTGAGCTGGTCGGCCGTACGAGGGATGCGGATGAGCTGGACACGGAATTGGACCGGTTCCACTATGATTACCCCAGCGAGGGTCTGCTGAGAATGGTGCTGGATTGCCGGGTATCGGGCCGACTATTGCTGAGGCTGGGGAGCACGGTGTGGCGAAAGGAACCACTGCCGAACGCCGAAATCAGAAAGCGGGGAATGGGATGGGATGACCGGCAAAATGATAGCCACTCAAACCGATGCTGAGATTTCCGGAGCTGATGGTGGCGATATTCATCGAGCTGGACTTCTCCAGCCCGCATGACACGCCAGAACCCATGGCCGCAAGCCCCTCCAAGCCGGCTGACATCCGGGCGAAATCAGAAAAAAGGGATACCCAGGCGCAGCCTGGCCTGGATCAGGAATACACGGCTGGGAAAAATGCGAAAGAGGATGCTGGGCTGGCCGTTAAACGGCTCCGCCAAGCTGCGGCGCAGCCGAGTCGGGCCAATGGGCGGTGATGGCTTTGGGCATCGCCGTCTACGCGGCGCGGCGCGTCCGGGCTAAAACGAATGTCGGTTAACCAACAAAAAAAAGTAACAAAGAAAACATGAAAAAGAACATCATGAAAATCCTCATCGCCAGTCTGGGACTGGTCGCCGCCACCAGCGTGCAGGCGGATATAATTTTCGCCACAAATCCTAACGGTTCTTGGACGGGGACTGGTTCTGGCGTGACGTTTGGAACTCCGTTCGTTGTGGGCGCAAGCCCGATAACGATCACCTCGCTAGGTTTTTTTGACCGAGATAACAACGGGCTGGGTGCTTCCCATGTGGTGGCCATCTACAACCAAGCATCGCAGACCTTGCTGGGGCAAGTGACGGTGCAGGCCGGCACGGCTTCGACCCTGCACGACGGGACGCGTTGGGAGCAACTTGGCACATCCATCACGTTGGATGCCGGCACTGCCTATATGCTGGCAACAATGGGAGGAGGAGACACGATGAATTTTTCACAGAATCCCGGCCAGCTCCCCACTCTGGGCAGTGGTTTCACGCTGATGCCGGGGGGTGGTTTTACCCAAGCACCAGGGCCGTCAATCCAGTATCCCGGCGCCAACCAAGTTACGGGCATGTGGCTTTTCGGCGCGAACATGGAGGCCGGGGCATCGGTCGCAGTGCCGGAACCCAGCCAATGGGCGATGATGGGCGTGACTCTGGCCGGAGCCGCTGGCTTCGCCCTCAGGCGCCACCGCGCCCACAAACTGAACTGCGGAGCGCCAAAAGCAAATTCCTATCAGTAACTGGTGATTGAAAAGTTTGGGGGCCATATCAAGGTTTGAGGGTGGCCTTTAGGCGCACGAATACGGGGCTGTTTCCTGGGGTTTCCGCTCCCGCAGGAATTTCGCGAGGATTTGTGCTTTTGGGGAAAAGCGGAGAAATTGCGTCCACTGACTGCGCAGGATCCAGGAGCGAACGGCGCCGCCGACATTGCCCGGGGTTCCACCCG
>CAIYYI010000365.1 GCA_903930345.1 uncultured Verrucomicrobiota bacterium | reverse complement strand
CTTGCCACGGTGAAAAACAAACGACATGGCATCGAACTACAGATTGAAGGCGGCGCGGGTCCTCAAGGGCCTGACCCAGCTTCAGCTCGCCGATAAGGTCGGCACCAAGGAAATTGAGATCTCCCGGCTGGAAACGGGCCGCGCCCGGCCAGACCAGGACTTGAAGCGCCGGATCGCTGATGCCCTTCAGAAACCGGCGTTCGAGCTGTTCGACTGCTGAGGAGGCCATATGACCGCAACCAACCCAAACGAACGGCTCATGCGCTTCTTGCAGGCCACCCCGGAACAGCAGAGCGCAATCGACCGCATCCTAGAGGGCAAAACAGAAGCTGAGGCCAAGCCTCGGACCGGTCCCTTGCTCCTGGGCATGGGGCCAGCGGCGAAATACCTCGGGGTCTCGCGGGGCACGCTCTATCGGATGATCCAAGCCGGCAAACTGAAGCGTGTTGAGATTCTGCCGGGCTCTTCGCGGGTCCGGCGCGAAGACGTCGAGGCCATCGTGGAAGGAAAGGAGGGGGCGCAGTGAAAAAGGCCAAGGTGATTCCCAGCGAACTGCCCAAGCCTGGGCGGAAGTACCTGACACGGGTGGAACTGGCATGGGTGCTCAACGTCTCGGTGCGCAAGGTGGATTCCATGATTGCCGCACAGGAAATCCCAGTGCTGCACTTTGGCAAGATGGTCAGATTCCGCCTCGCAGATGTTGAGCGGCGGCTGGACGAAACGATGCTGACGGACTCTGTAAACTACGACGTTTCCGACCTATGAACTCTCGAGAAAAAGGGAAGCGAGGCGAGCGCCAGTGGCGCGATGTGCTGAGAGCGGAAGGATTCCACGCTCGCCGGGGGCAGCAGTTCGCGGGCGGAACGGAAAGCCCAGACGTCATCTGTGACGACCTGCCCTGGATTCACTTTGAGGTGAAGGCGGTGGAACGGCTGAACATCGAGGAGGCAATGGCGCAGGCCCGCCGGGATGCCTGCACCAAGACTCCGATGGTGGCGCACCGCCGGAATTTCCGGCCGTGGCTGGTGACGATGGAGGCGGAGGCGTTTTTCCGGCTGCTGCGGGGGGACTATGCCGAACGCGGAAATCGGAACGCGGAACGCGGAAGTTGGGACGGGGAAAGCGGAGGGAACGGCTCGGCGGGAGCCCCTGACGAACGCGGAACTCGGAACGCGGAACTCGGAAGTGAAGACAAAAACGGGGACGGCTCACCTGAATGCGGAATTGGGGACCGGCTCACCGGGAGGTTCGCCCCACCGGGTTTGGGGCATGGCGGAACGCGCGGAGTTGGGCACGCCTCTCGGGCAGGCTGAAGCCTGTACTACAAACGGGGAAACTGGAGGCCGCTGCCACTTTGATGACGATTTCCTCCGGCCCGGTCGGGCTGGAGGGGCAGTGAACAAACACAACAACAACAGAAAGTGAGCAACAGATGAGTATGGTACTGGTATCCAACCAAAACGCGGATTTCAAGCCGCACCCTGAAGGCATTCACCCGGCGGTCTGCCTGGATGTGATCGATATGGGTCTGCAGGAAACTGAGTTCCAAGGGCAACGGAAGATGGTGAACAAGCTGCGGCTGGTGTTTGAGACGGAGCAGAAGCTGGAGGATGGCCGCAATTGCACGATCTCCAAGAATTTCACGGCCAGCCTGCATCCGAAGGCGAAGCTGGCGGAGTTCCTGGGGAAGTGGCGCGGCCGCCCGGTGGTGCCGGGTGAGACGATCGACCTGGGGAAGCTGATCGGGGCATGCTGCACCATCGTGGTGAGCCACCAGCAGAATCAACAGGGCAGGACGTACGCTGGCATTGATGCGGTGAGTAAGCCGACTAAGCGGCTGGTGCCCTCTGGCCATTATGACCCGATTGCGACGCGCCAACGCATCGAGGAATGGAAGGCCAAACAGGCCGCGCCAGCGGCGCCGCCGTACCAACAGGCCACCAGCCGCCCTCCGTATGGGCAAGCGCCTGCTGCCCCAGCGCCCCAACCTGCGCCCAAAAGCGCCGCGGCTCCAGCCGCAGCGGGTGCGACCCGCATGGGACAGCCGTCGCAAGTGGCAGCGCCAGCGGCCTCCGGACCCAACATGGACTACGATCCGGAAGTCGGATTCTGAGGACCTAGCCGTCGGCCACCAAGCGGACGGCACCAACGACTACGAGGATATCATCCCATGAGCACGATGACTAGCTGTGCGGCGAGATCGGCGGGGCTCCGCGCCCTGACCAGAACCTATCGGCTGCCGCAGGAGATGGAAATGCTCGGCCACGTGGTGGCTGATCTGAAGCGCGGGAAAATCAAACACGCCCTGGTGCGGGAACGGGGCGGCGTATCGGTCTGGCGTTCGGTGAGACCCCGAGGCCCGGTTGTTAGCCGTTTGTTGATGGTTGATGGTCAGAGCAGCCAAGCCCCCAGGCGGATTAATTGCCGGGAATGAAAACCAATGGAAACCGCCGGGGACATGGACAGCCCCCGCGCCAAAGCGGGGGCACCCCCGGCGGTTTTCAAACCACAGAAAAATAGAAAGAACCTTATGACCCTGATTGAACGACAACAACCGAGCCATTGGTATCTGCGGGACGGGCAACCGTACCACGAGGTCGCCAAAAGGGATGGCACCGGTATGCGGCCGGTCACGCTGGCGGATGCCCGCAAGGTGTGGGCGTTCCCCTCGGTGACGAATGTGCTGGGCATTATTGCGAAGCCGGGACTGGAGGCATGGAAAATCGAGCAAGGCATCCTGGCGGCGCTCACGCTGCCGCGCCGGGATGGCGAGGACCTGGGCCTGTTCGCCAAGCGGGTGGTGGCAGACATGGGGGAGCAGGTCGAGAAAGCTGCCGATTTCGGCACCGCCATCCACAATGCCTGCGAGTTGTACGCGCGGGAGAAGGTGGTGCCGAGCAGCGAGGCGCTGCTGCCCTTTATGAAGGACTG
Source organism: uncultured Verrucomicrobiota bacterium (assembly GCA_903930345.1). Taxonomy (GTDB): domain Bacteria; phylum Verrucomicrobiota; class Verrucomicrobiia; order Limisphaerales; family CAIYYI01; genus CAIYYI01. The sequence continues at coordinate 1,014 of CAIYYI010000365.1, read as the reverse complement.
GATGCGATGGTTCGACGAAAACGTCGAACGGGTCGACTGCCTGGAGAAGGTGCTTGTGGCCGGGGACTATGGCTTCGCGGGCCGGGTGGACATGATCGCCAAGCTGAGGAACATCGGCTGGGCGGTGGTGGATTTCAAAACCCAAAAGGTCAAGCGGACGGCCAAGGGCGAACTCAAGCCCGCCTTTTACGAGACGTGGCCGCTGCAACTGGCCGCGTACTTCTATGCCGCCACCCTGGACGCAACCAAGCCGATCTCCGCGCTGGTGAGCGTGGTGATTGATAGCGCGGAGCCCGGGCCGGTGCATGTGAAGGACTGGGGGGAAGGAGGCGCGTGGTATGACGGGTACAACATCAAACTGGGCGAATACCTGCGCCGATTCACGGCCGCGCTGGAACTCTGGAAGTATGTGAAGGAATACGACCCGGTGGCGTTCCGACCAGAGAATAATTAGTTGATGGTTGAGAGTTGATGGTTGATGGCAGGAAACACGGAGTACCGCCCGCGCATGGAAAACACCCAACCAACACGCCTGACAGTGGCGGAAGTCGAAAGACTTCACGCCCTGCTGGGCGGTGACCCACGCACTGAAGAAATGATTATCCGGTTCATCGGGGACCGTTACGGGGCACCGAGTCTCTTTGAGGTGCCCTGGGCCGTGGCGGCGCAGATCCAACGGCGGCCGGCGGATTTCATCCGGGCCGCCAAGCTGCACTGCGAACCGGAGCTGCCCTTTTAGGCGCGGAGCGCCTGGTGGATGGTTGAGAGTTGATGGTTGATGGAAAAAGCAAAATCAAAGGAAAGGAATACGGTTATGAATCAGGAGCCACAGAGAACGATCCGGCCATACTGGCCGAGGATCACGAAGGATCAAAACTCATCCGAGGGCCGGGAATGGATCCACCCGGAGATCCCCCGCTATTACCTATACCGGTTTCCACCGGAGACGAAGTCGGAATCGCACGCAGGGAAATGGGCGGTGATTGACCGGGACCACGACCTGGTGGAGGTGGG
>CAIYYI010000364.1 GCA_903930345.1 uncultured Verrucomicrobiota bacterium | reverse complement strand
GCCACACGCATGAGTCAGGCGTTCAGTGGCGGAAGTTACGTTCAGCAAATGGCACTGGGCGAGGTCAGCGAGTTTGTTCAGCGCTATCGTGGCAGCGCCCTGCCGCCAGTAGAATTGACGCTTCGCGCACGCTTCAATCCCAATCTGGAGGAGGCCTGGTTCGGGGCGCTGATGGAACTCATCAACAATGTGACGATGCTTTCGATTATCCTGACAGGGGCGGCGCTCATTCGTGAACGCGAGCATGGCACGATTGAGCATCTGCTGGTGATGCCCGTGACACCTGCTGAAATCATCATCGCAAAAATCTGGGCCATGGGACTGGTTGTGCTACTGGCTGCCGCCATTGCGGTGGAGTTTGTCGTGCGGGGTGTGCTGCATGTGCCCGTCGGCGGTTCGGTAGCGCTTTTCCTGGTCGGAACAGCGTTACATCTTTTCGCGACCAATGCATTGGCGATCTTCATGGCTACGCTGGCGCGTTCAATGCCGCAGTTCGGAATGCTCGCTATGCTGATTCTACTGCCGCTGCAACTGCTTTCAGGCAATGCCACACCGCGTGAAAGCATGCCTGGCTTTGTGCAGGACGTGATGCTGTTCGCGCCGACTACTCACTTCGTTACACTCGGCCAAGCCATACTGTTTCGCGGTGCAGGCCTCAGCGTAGTTTGGCCACAATTCCTCACGCTGGTTGTGATCGGCGCTGTGTTCTTTACCATCGCTTTGACTCGCTTTCGCAAAACCATCAGCCAAACAGATTGAGCACAGATTGAGCACGCTCTGCATCAATGTGCTCATTACATCCAGGAAATCAAAAGCATCCCTATTGCTTTTTCCCCAGACACCTGCCTCACGGGGCGGGGGTGGAGAGCCAGATATAGTCGAAGCGGCAGGTGCCGGTGAGGGGTTGTCCGGTGGCGAGGTCGAGACGGAGCTGGCGGAGGCGACCCTTCCAGGCGGGGAGCGAGGCGAAGGCGACGGTGTAGGTGCGGGGGGCGAGATCGTTCGGGGTGACGGGGAAGGGGAGGCTCTTGGCGTCGGTCCAGGTGGGGTCGGCGTCCGTGGTGAAGCGGACGCGCATCTGGGCGGCCGGGGTGTGGTTCTGGAAGTGAAAGGTGAGTTTCTCCTTGCCGGTGAGGGGGAGGTTGAGTTGGTCGGGGGAGAGGAGTTGGGCGTCGGGGGTGTTCTCCAGCGCGAGGATATAGTAACCGCCGGCGACGAGTTTCACCGGGTGGGAGGTGGTGGACCATTCCTTGATTTTGGCGGGCCACTGCTGGACGGTGGTGCCGGGGTTCACTTCGGTCCAGCCTTCTTTGTCGAGGTTCTTGTTGAATTCCCAAGCGGCAACGACAGAGGTTGACGGGGATAGGATGTGGACGGTGACCATGCGGCTGAGCCAGAGTTCGCCGTCGTCGGCCACGAGGCGGAGCAGGTAGTCGCCGGGTTTTTCGAAGGTGGCGGCGGTGGCGGTGGCGTGGGCGTTTTCGAAGCGGACCGGGCCGGGGCCTTCGAGGAGTTCCCAAGTGGTTGTGGGCGATTGGCCGGAGGGTTGGCCGTCGTCGCTAACGCGTCCGGCGAGGAGGACGCGGCGCTGGCTGGTGCGGAGGTCGGGGCCGGCATCGACGGTGGGTGGGCGGTTGAAGGGCATAGCGCGGTCGATCTCGGAGACGTTTGAATACTGGGTGTTGTCGCGCAGAGCCCAGGCGGTGAGCTCGGGTTTTTCGTTGACGAAGAACTGGATGCCGGGGAGCAGGACGTAGCCGTTGCCGTTGACGCTGCCGCTGCTGCAGCAGACGGCGGGGTCGCTGGTGCGGCCCCAGACAAAGATTTCGGAGGGACCGAGTTTCTTGGCGGTGTTGTTGCGGATGAAGCGGGATTTGCGGATCTCGATGTTGGTGGTCTGGGGGGAACGGAGGCCGAGAACTTCGATGGCGGCGCCGGCGTTGTTTTCGAAGGTGCAATGATCAATCAGGGTGGCATTGCCGCTGTTTTCGAAGTCGATGCCGCCCTCGTCATGGGAGCCGGAGTCGGGCTGGTTGCGGAAATAGCAGTTGCGGATGATCAGGCCCTGAGGACTGCCGAGCATGATCCCCATGGTGCCGGCGCTGGCGTGCCAGCCGGAGGCGTCGAAGATGCTGTTGCGCAGAATGGCGCGGTGGATGTCCACGAGGAAGGGATGGGGGGAGGTATTGTGGGCGTAGTTGTCGTGGCAAAAAACGCGATCCACGACGGTGTCGTGGCCGCGCATTTCCCACCCCGAGGAGCATTGAAAGGTTTCGCAGTTTCTGAGAACGAGGTCTTTGGCCTGGGTTCCAGTGATGGCGATGCCGCGGGAGCCGGTGCGGTCGCCGGGGGCGCCGAGACGGTCGCGCCATTCGGGGATGCCGTGGGCGTTTACGCGGTAGAGGCCTTCGATGTGGTGGGCGATGCAGTCCTCCACGAGCAGGCCGCTGTGGTTGGGTTCACTATAGGAAACGATGAGGCCCTTGCCGGCGTAGCAGACCGTCAGGCTGCGGATGCGAAGATAGTCTGGGTTGCGGATCAGGGCGCAGCGCTCGTCAATGTCCCAGTTGCGGCGGATGATGGGCCGGGCACCCTCGCCGTAAGCGCCGATTTCGGTCCAGTTGTCGGACGTGCCGCGCGCGGAGAGGGTGAGTTCCTGGTTGAAAACACTGCCTCGCTTGAGCAGCAGGCGCTGGCCGGGATTGAGGACACGGCCATTGATCTTGGTGAAGTCTTTCCACGGCGCGTCAGGCGAGGTGCCGGAGCTGGCGTTGTTGCCGGCGAGGCTGTCAATGTAGTACGTGGTCGCTTTGCCGTCACTGGTGGGGGGGAGTTTATCGGAGGCGGAGGGAGGTGGGCCGTCTTCGGTGGGGAAGAAAACTAACGGATGGCGCGCGGTCATGAGTGAAGCGCCAGCCGCGGCGACTTGGATTTCAGCGGCACCGACGACGGGGGTATCGGCCTGGATGGTCCAGGTGATGGTTTTCTCAGCCCCGGTTGGCATCGCGCCGAAATCGTGGGTGGCGGAACCCAAATTGCGGATGCCGGTGGGGAGCTTGAACTGGACGGCAACCTTGTCGGTGGCCGGGCCGATGTTGCGGAGGATGGACGTGAATTTTTCCGGGCGGCCGACGAGGAGAATGGCGTGCTCTTGTTTGGCGGGGGCGACCTGCAGCGTGGGCAGGCGAGGGTTTTCGATCTTGAGATTGTCAATGAGTCCGCCGAGAGTGCCGACGACGAGGGGATTGTTCGTGGGCTTGGGCAGGCCGCGTCTGGAATGGCGGCTGCGTTCACCGTTGACATCGAGCGTGGCGGTGAAGCCGTCCCAGGCGGCGGTGATGCGATACCATTTGCCGGGAACGACGCGCTCCTCGGAGCGCTCCCGTGGTTCCCATCCATTGAGATTGACGAAAAAGGCGAAGGTGCTGCCTTCCTTCTGTGAATCGAGGCGGAGCTGGTATTCGCCATTCTTCATCACGATGCAGCCACCAGCGGCGGGGACCTGGTCAAAAAAGACGGAGCAATCAATGCGGAACCCGGGGGAGAGCTGGAGGCTGGGGTTGCTGGTGACCTGGACGCTACGGGTGGACTTCAAGGCCTGACCGCCGGGAACGGGAACGAAGCTGACGCCTTCGCCGGTGAGGTGATTGCCTTTGGGGGAGGAGTCGCGGAGATTGCCGTCGAAGAGCCATTGGGCGACGCCGGAAGGTTGGGCGGCGGGGTTTTCGATGCGAAGCTCGTCGAGCACGCCATGGAAATGACCGAGTTCGACCGGTTCCCGCGAGGGAATGGGAACACCGGCGCGCGGGATGGTCGTGCGGTCGCCGTTTACTTCCAGGGAGATTTCCTTGCCGTCCCAGGCGGCGACGAGGTGATACCACTCGCCGATTTTCGCGGGCGCTTTAGAGCGGACGCGGGGTTCCCAGCCATTGAGGTTGAGGAAGAAGGTGAACTGGGCGCCTTCCTTGGGGGATTCAATGCGGATCTGGTAGGCGCGGTCCTTTATCAGTATGGGCTGGTAGCTGGGCCCCAGCTCGCTGGGCTTGACCCAGCAATCAATCTTGAGGCCAGGGGCGGGGCGGAGTTCGGGGGAGTCTGGGATGACGATGGGGACATTGCTGCATTGGAGGCCCTGGCCGGCGTGGCCGGGGACGAACGCCGGGGCGGCGGCAAAGGCGTCGTTGCCGCGACCGGAGCGGTCAGCGAGAGTACCGTCGAAATTCCAAAGACCCACCGCGGGCCGGTCGGCGGCGAGGGAGACTACAAGCGAGAGGATCAAGAGAGTAGTAGTGAAGAATTGGCGATTCATAGTTGTTTGGTCGGAGATTTTATAAGCGTAGGAGGCGGGGAATGATCCATGCATCCAAATACCACGCGGGCGAATAGATGGTATGCATGCTGGCGGAGGCGCAACCCGTTTGCCACGTTCACCAGTAAATAAATACATAATCAGCAAGTTCTAACGCTCAAGCCTGCGGAGCGCAAGTCGCAAAACGAGGTCGCCAAAACCTCCACGCCCCCCGCAGTACAAGCAGCTAAGACTAGCGCTACTGTCTTTCGGTAATTCGGGTGCGTGCGCCTCGTGCCGCAGGTCTCTGACCCAATGACACTACCTTTTCATTTGCTCCTCGAGCAATTGTTGGCGTGCGGTTTGGCGGTCGCCCCATAACGGCGGGAAGGCATCGGTGATCTGTCGTTTGCAGCGCGGTTCTGCGAGCCGGGCTTTTCTGCGGCTGGG
>CAIYYI010000363.1 GCA_903930345.1 uncultured Verrucomicrobiota bacterium | reverse complement strand
GGATTGTCACTGAGTCTTAGAGGTTTGCCGCTGGCGGTGGTTACGTTCTTCAGGACAACCTTTTCGGTCTTAATGTTCGGGTATTGTTCCTTGTAGGAATCGTCTTTGAACTTCGCGTTGAAGTCAGCGAAAATGGCCGGCCCACGATAATTAACCGGATGATTGGTGTCATCAATCCGGAGAGTGTCGATTGAAATCTGTTTAGGCATGTAGCAGGTATAACCAAAGTCGTGCTGGCCCGAATAGGACCCACCGATCAGCGTGGCGGTGGTGGGATTGCCGCAAGCGGGAACAAAAACGCAGTTCTTGATGATGAGATCGCCCTGCCAGGTGCTGCCGTAATCAGAGCGCAGGTTGATGAGGCTGCTGCCGTAGAGTGTGCAGTTCTCCACGAGCAGCGTCCCGAAGCCGATGGCGTTGAGGCCGGCATGGCCCAGGGTCGAATTGCGGATCGTAGCATGGGCGACCCCTTGATGGGCATCGAAACGGGAGAAGCTGCACTGGTCGAGCAGCAGGTTCTTGCAAAAGTTGGAGCCGATGATTCCCCAGCGGGTGCGGTCCTTGATGTCATTGCCCTGTTTGCAGTTGATGAAGGAGACGTTCAGGGCCTGGCTGGGGGAAATGTCGTAGGTGCCCATGCTGACCGGCTTTCCCGCCGAGCCGATGGTGACGTAGGTTTTGTGCCCGGTCAGGATGGCATTCCGCACCGTGACGTTGGCGCAGGAGCTGATTTGAATAAATCCGCCGTAGGGGGCGCCATGGTCTCCCTCGCCGGTGATGCGGTGCTCCACGCCATCCACCACCACGTTAGATCGCCTGATCGCGATTCCCCGGCTGTAGTAGCTGTATTTGGATTCGGCCGCGTTGGCTTTGGTGGTAAACCGTCCGCCGGTGATGGTCAGCCGCGTCTTGTCCATCGGCTGGGCGGTTATCTTCGTGATCTGGTCGAAATCCCAGATGATCGGCGTGTTCTTGTCAACCTGACCGTCTTTGTCCGCGATGAAAGTATCGGTCTGCGGGGAGCCGTTGTTCTGGTTCGCTCCAAACCGGATGAAGTGTTTGATGCGGGAATTCCAAACGCTGATGACGCACGGGCCCGGCAGCGACGCGGCGATCTTGGCCTGGTTCCGCTTGAGCGAAGAGATCCCCTCAAGCGTGAACGGCTTCAGGGAAGATTGGACATTGAAGATGTTGGCTTTTCGGTTCAAGACGGCGGTGTCGTCAATGACAAACTTGGCCGTCCCCCAATCGGTGTCCGTCTGGATGACCGCTGTCTTGTCCTTTCCCCCGATGTAGTAGGTCGCCCCTTCGTCAGCTTTTACGGGAAGCCCGTGCTGGTTGGCGAATTCATGTGCCCTGACTATGGCCTCGATGTCATCGGCCACACCGTCTCCGACGGCCCCGAATTTTGCATACCGGACCACCTCTATATGTTCTTCGGCTCCTTTCCTGGCAGGTTCTGCGGAGAAAACGAACAGGCCTGACCCGAAGAAACAGAGGGCCATAGCCGTGACTAATACTTCATATCTTCTCATAATGGTGATTCAGGGGCTTCATGGGGTCCACGGTAGGCCCAACCTCCCCCCAAAGCGACTCAAAAACGGCCACCGACCGCGCCAGCGGAGAGTGTCCCCTTCCACTGCAGCACTGAGGTACCGGTCCAAGTCCCCGTTCGCCTGGCCATCAAAACCAGCCGGCCGGTGGCACGCGGGCCGGGCCGATGGATGGCCCCCCTGGGAAGGTTTGAACGGTCCCCAGAAAAAATGATCCCCGGTTTCAGGTTTACAAATCCCTTTGTTTTCGCAAACGTGGGGGTTCCGGTGCGTCCGGCCCGCCAGAAACGTCTGGCACCGAACCTGACGCGACGGGGATGGAACCTATTGTTGTGAACGTGGATCACTTGAAAGATTGGAGCCCGGATTCGTGGCGCCGCAAACCGGCCGCCCAGCAACCGACGTATCCCGACCAGGCCGCCGTGGAGCGCGTGCGGCGGGAACTGGGCCACCTGCCCCCCCTGGTGACAAGCTGGGAGATCGAGACCCTGCGCAGCCAGTTGGCCGACGCCACCCGGGGCGAACGCTTCCTGCTGCAGGGGGGCGACTGCTCGGAGAGCTTTGCCGATTGTGAATCCGGCGTGATCGCGGCCAAGCTGAAGATCCTGCTCCAAATGAGCCTGGCCCTGGTGCATGCCGGCAAAAAGCGGGTCATCCGCGTCGGCCGCCTGGCCGGCCAGTACGCCAAGCCCCGCTCCTCCGATGTGGAGACCAAGGAGGGCGTCACGCTGCCCGCCTACCGGGGCGACATGGTCAACCGGCTCAACTTCACGCCGGAGGACCGCGTGCCCAACCCGGAGCTGCTGCTGCGCGCCTATGAGCGCTCGGGCCTGACCATCAATTTCGTCCGTTCGCTGATCGATGGCGGCTTTGCCGACCTGCACCACCCGGAGTATTGGGAGCTGGGTTTCGTGGAGAAATCCCCCCTGGCCATAGAGTACACCCGCATGGTCAAATCCATCGGGGACGCCATCCGCTTCATGGAGGTGCTGGCAGGCACCAGCCTGGGGCAGATCAACCGCGTGGATTTCTTCACCAGCCACGAGGGGCTGATCCTGGACTACGAGGAGGGGCAGACCCGCCATCCCCCCCGCCGCTCCGGCTGGTACAACCTCGCCACCCATTTCCCATGGATCGGCAACCGCACCCGCGCTTTGGACGGGGCGCACATCGAGTACTTTCGCGGCATTCACAACCCGATCGCCGTCAAGGTGGGCGGGGCCATCTCCAGCGATGAGCTGCTGGCCCTGTGCGACGTGCTCAACCCGGAGAACGAGGCCGGTCGCCTGACGCTGATCCACCGGTTTGGGGCGGATAAAATCCAACAGCAATTTCCCCCGCTGCTCGACGCCGTGCGCAAGGCCGGCAAGGTGGTGCTGTGGTGCTGCGACCCGATGCACGGCAACACCGAGACCACCAACAACGGTTTCAAGACGCGGCGGTTTGAGAAAATCCTCTCCGAGCTGGAGCAATCCTTCCGCATCCTGAGCGAAGGGGGATCCCATCTGGGCGGGGTGCATTTTGAGCTGACCGGCGACAACGTGACGGAATGCATCGGCGGCGCCTGCGGCGTGCGGGAGGCCGATCTCAGCCAGGCCTATCGCACCCAGGTGGACCCGCGGCTGAATTATGAGCAGGCCTTGGAAATGGCCCTGCTGCTGGCCCGCCTGATGGACCCGCAGACCAAGGCCTGACCGGGACCGGGCTCAGAGTTCGCGCACGATGTAGGCCGCAAACTCCGCGCGGAGGTACGGCGGGATGCGCACCTGCAGGCGCGTCTGCTCGCCGCTGAAGTCGCATTCCAACACCTGGCCCAGGGCGTGGAGCCGGGCGATGGCCTGCGTGTCCCCGTGCGGCACGAGCAGCTCCACCAAGTCGCGCACCGGCTTGAGCTGCACCCCCAATTCCGCCGTCAGCTCATCCATCCCCTGCCCGGTGAGGGCGGAGATGCTGACCGCCGTGGGGAAGAGTTCGCGGAACCGGGCCACCGTGCCCGTGGCACCCGGCCGGTCCAACTTGTTCAGCACCATCAGGGTGGGTTTCTGGCTGGCCCCGATCTCCTCCAGCACCACGTTGACGGCCTCGACCTGCGCCTCCGCCTGGGGGTGGCTCACATCCACGACGTGGAGCAGCAGATCCGCCTGCACCACCTCCTCCAGCGTGGCTTTGAACGCCTCCACCAACCCGTGCGGCAGCTTGCGAATGAAACCGACCGTGTCCGAGAGGAGCACATTCTGGTTGGTGGGCAGGTGCAGCCGGCGCGTGGTGGGGTCCAACGTGGCAAACAGCTTGTCCTCCGCCAAGGTGTGTGCCCCGGTGAGGGCGTTGATAAGCGTGGATTTGCCGGCATTGGTGTAGCCGACGATGGAAGCCAGCGGCCAGAGATTGCGCTGGCGCCCCTGGCGCTGGGTGGCGCGCTGCCGGCGGACATCCTCCAGCTCCCGCCGGATTTTGGCGATCCGATCCTGCACCCGGCGGCGATCCGTTTCCAACTGCGTCTCGCCGTCACCCCGCATGCCGATGCCGCCCTTCTGCCGGGAGAGGTGGCCCCAGAATTTGGTCAGGCGGGGCAGCAAATGCTGCAACTGGGCCAATTCCACCTGGAGTTTGCCCTCCTTGGTGCGAGCCCTTTGCGCAAAAATGTCCAAAATCAGTGCCGTCCGGTCCAAAACCTTGCAGTTGAACAGGGTCTCCAGGTTACGGCTTTGGGCGGGAGAAAGTTCATCATCAAACACCACGGTGTCCACCTCGGACTCGACGCAACGCGCAGCCAGCTCCGCCGCCTTGCCGGAACCGATAAAGGTCGCCGACTGAGGGGCTTCCATCCGCTGGGTGCCATCGCCCACCACCTCACCCCCCGCCGTGTTCACCAATTGGCCCAATTCGTCCAGGGAATCACGCACCTCCCAGGTGTCACGGGACTTCAGTTCCACGCCGACCAGGAAAACCCGTTCCGGGCGGCGGTTCGCTTTTTTAATGAGAGCCTTCAAGTTTTTCCCAAATCATCCGTTAACATGAGGATACAGTCCAACGCGGACGGACAAATCACTGCCGCATGTGGCACGGAAGCTGCCATATTAGGGCAAGCCGCCGCCCGTGACGATGAGAAAATGAAGGGTGGCGCCGCGGCCGCCCTATTAATCATAAGCATTTATCAATTAGTATAATGCACGGTTTTTGGCTTATTTTGTTGTCAGGTGGAAGCGGGGTGTTACATTTGCCCTGCGGAAACATGACGATACCGAAACGGTTGAATGTTATGCCACAGAACGGTAAAGAAAAAATTAGCGCGATTGACCTGGTGAAGAATTCTTCCTTGTACCGCGAATTCCAGGCTGAACGTGATGAGATCCTCCGCCACAAGTGGATCGAATCGGAGAAGGCTGGCTACGACATTGGCTTTGAGCATGCGTTGACCGATTGGATCATCAAGCACCGCTCCAAATGGCGCAGGCATCGGCAGGCCCTGCTGAACACCGTCAGCCAGACCTAGCCCAGCGATTTGACGCCCCCCGGCAAAGGGGTTTTTTTATTTCCCGCCCCCACCCTGCTCCGGCACCCGCTGACGCCTGCCGCGCGGTTCCTCTGCCTGGACAGGCTGGCCAATACCACGACAATTTGACGCCCTTGAACGCGATTACACCTTAGCCATGATATGTCAATAGTAAGAACCGACCCCCGGGGTCGGTTCTTACTATTGACATATGGAAAACGCCCGCCACGGGTGCGGCCAGACGGGTCGTCTGGGCAGCGGTAGGACTGCCGGGGTTGCAAGGGTTGCTTTGATGATCGTTCCGGCGGATGAATTCGTTGTTGTCTCCCGGACCGCAGCCCAGTACGGTCAAGGGCGTCGTCATTATGTCCGAATCCACCCTTCTTCTGGATGCCGCCGCCGTCCAGCGGGCCCTGACCCGCATGGCGCATGAAATCACTGAACGCAACACCGACCCTGCCAACATCGTCCTGGTGGGCGTCCAGAGCGGCGGGGTTTACCTGGCGGAACGCCTGGGCCAGATCCTCTCGGTCATCTGGGACCGCCCGGTGCCAGTGGGGCATCTGGACATTTCCATGCACCGCGACGATCTGGAGCAGATGATGCCCAACGTGCGGCCCACCAAGATCCCCATGGACATCAACGGCAAGACGCTGGTGCTGGTGGATGACGTGCTGTTCACCGGCCGCTCGACCCGGGCGGCTTTGGATTCCCTCAATGACTTTGGCCGGCCACGCCGCGTGCAGCTCGCGGTGCTGATTGATCGCGGCCACCGCGAACTGCCCATCAAGGCGGACTTCGTGGGCAAGAACGTTCCCACCGCCTTGCGCGAACGGGTGAACGTGCTGCTCAAGGAAATCGACGGCCAAGATGCGGTTACCCTGGAGAAACTATGACCTGGCAACGCCCCCACCTGCTCGATATCGAATCCCTCTCCGCAGAGGAGATCAACCTTGTGCTCGATACCGCCCGCGCCTTCAAGGCGGTGGGCGAGCGCGCCATCAAGAAGGTGCCGGCCCTGCGGGGCAAGACGGTGATCAACCTCTTTGTGGAGCCCTCCACGCGCACCCGCACCAGCTTTGAGCTGGCGGCGCTGCGCCTCAGCGCGGATGTCATCAATTTCAACACCGAGGCCTCCTCCCTGAAAAAGGGGGAGACGCTCAAGGACACCGCCCGCAACCTGGAGGCGCTCAACGCGGACATCTTCATCATCCGCCACAGCGCCACGGGCGCACCGCATTTCCTGGCGCGTTTCCTGCGCGGGAGCGTGGTCAACGCCGGGGATGGCGCGCATGAGCACCCCACCCAGGCGCTGCTGGACACCTTCACGGTGCGGGAGAAGAAGGGCCGCATCGCCGGGCTGAAGGTGACCATCCTGGGGGACATCCTCTACAGCCGCGTGGCGCGCTCGAACATCTGGGCGCTCACCAAGCTGGGCGCGGAGGTCACCCTGTGCGGCCCCAGCACACTGGTGCCGCGCGCCTTTGAGCAGATGGGCTGCCGGGTGACGCACAATGTGGATGAGGCGATCCGCGACGCCGACGTGATCAACCTGCTGCGCATCCAGCACGAGCGCCAGCGCAAGACCATGTTCCCGAGCATCGGCGAATACGCCGCCCTGTTCGGCCTGAACAAGGCCCGCTTCGCGCAGACGAAACCGGACGCGATGATCATGCACCCGGGCCCGATCAACCGCGGCGTGGAGATCGACAGCGAGGTGGCGGATTGCGGCCGCTCGGTCATCCTGGAGCAGGTCACCAACGGCCTGGCCGTGCGCATGGCGGTGCTGTATCTCGTCAACGGCGGCAAAGGCCCGCACGAGATCGCGGCCTGAGGCATGTCCCCCGTCTGTCACCGCGAACTGCTGGTGGCGGCCCGCAGGGGCTCCACCTACTGGACGCGGTGCCTGGCGGTGCTGCTCGTGCTGGCGCCCTATGGCTGGCTGATCCTCTCCCGCCCGGCGGCGACACCCGGGCGCGGCCTGGGCGGGCTGCTGTTTGGCCAGGTCACCGTGTTGGTTTTCGGCTGGGCCCTGTTTTCCACCCTGTTTGCCGCCGCCGACAGCCTGGGCCGGGAACGCCGGGAAGGGACCCTGGGGCTCCTGCTCCTCACCCATCTGCGCTCCGCCGACATCGTCCTGGGCAAACTGGCGGCGTGCGGGGTGGACGCCCTGTTCCGCCTGCTGGCGCTGCTCCCGGTGCTGGCCGGGGCCATGCTGCTGGGCGGGGTTTCCGGCGGCGAGTTTGTGCGAATGAGCCTGGTCCTGGCCGTCACCCTGCTGACCTCCATCTGCCTGGGCCTGTTTGCCGCCACCCAGTGCCGGGAGCGGGATCAAAGCTTTGCCCTCTCCCTGCTGCTGATCCTGGTGGTGACCTTCGCCGGTTGGTCGATCGCCGCCCTGGGCAGTCTCTGGCCCTCCCTGGCGGTGCTCTGGTCCGGAATCAGATCCTGCTCCCTGTTCACCGCCTACCAGCAGGCCTTTGACACCCCTTACCACCAGCCGTGGGGTGGCTGGTTCTACTGGCAAAGCCTGCTGGCCGGCCTGGGGTTGGCCGGCGGGGCGCTCTGGCTGGCCATCCGCCGCCTGCCTCACGCATGGGCCGCCGAGGCCAGCCCGGTCGCGCCGCAAAACACCCCGGGTTCGCCCGGCCATCTCCGCCAGGTTTCACGCACCCGGCCGGGGGATGACCCCGTGTGCTGGCTGGCCCTGCGCCGTCATCCGCGGACGCACTGGATGAGCCTGTTCATGGGATCGGCCCTGCTTTACTGGGGGCTGTTGTGCTGCGGGTTGCTGTGGGCGATGGGCAGGGCGGGAACCGGGAGGGCGCCCCTTTTTGTTTCGTCGCTCCTCGCCCCGCTGATCGGCGTTGGCGTGGTGGTATTCCATGGGACACTGAAAGCCATGGTGGCACGCCAGGCCTCCTCCTTCCTGGTGGAGGACCGGCAGAGCGGACTGCTGGAGGCTTTGTTTGGCAGCTCGCTCAGCACCCGGGAAATCATGGGCGGGCGCATGCGGGCGTTGCGCCTGCTGGTCTGGCAGCCCACCGCCGCGCTGCTGGGGATCGAGCTGGTGTTCACGCTCCTGGCGGGGATGAGTTTCGGCGCGACCATCATCCTGTTCATGCTGATGGTCGGCCTGGTGCTGGTGATGGACCTCTACGCCCTGGCCTGGACCGGCTTCTGGCTGGGGCTGAAGACCGGCGACCCCCGGCGCAGCCTCAATGGGACGTGCGTCCGCATTCTCGTCATCCCGTGGCTCGTGCTGGCCATGGGCGGGCTCACGGCCAGCGTGCGCAACTGGAGCGACTTCGCCTGGCTTTACCTGGGGATCAGCGGATTTGTGAACATGGTGGTGGGCGGCCTGGCGCACGCCAACTGCCATTTCTGGCTGCGGCACCTGGCCACCAACCCCAACCGGTCCTTTGCGGACATTCGGCGGGAGACCCCCGAGGAGGACACCGGCGCACCCCTGGGCCACCCCGGCACGGGATCGCGGCCGGAGGCCTAATTCTTGTCGCGCTGGGCGCGGTTCAGGGCGGCGGTGAACCAATCCGTGGCGGGGGCGGCCGGGTTGCCGCGCGGCGGCGGCCGCTGCCCGGGCGGGCGGGGCGCTCCGGGGCTGGTGCGCTGACCCGAGGTGGAGGGCCCCAGCTCGGGCTTCGCTTTCATGGAGAGCGCAATGCGTTTGCGGGGCAGATCGACATCCACCACCGTGACCATCACCTTCTGGTGGACCTTCACCACCTC
>CAIYYI010000362.1 GCA_903930345.1 uncultured Verrucomicrobiota bacterium | reverse complement strand
TCCTCACCGGCCCCACCAACGGCACCATCCTTTCTCTCCCTGATCGCGTTCCCCTGCAGGTGAGCGCCTGGGATCTGAATCGGGACCTCCGGCAGGTCGATTACTACACCAACGGTGTGCTGCTGGGCAGTGCCACCCAGTGGCCCTACACCGTGGACCTGGTCCAGCCCTGGCTGGGCAATTACGCCGTCACCGCCATTGCCCGCGACCAGTCCGGCCTGGTCGCCACCAGCACGGTCGCCAACCTCACCATCACCTACGCCAGCACCACCCTGGTTCCCGGCGGGAGCACGTGGAAATACTATGATGGCATGAACGATCTGGGCACCGCCTGGCGCGCCCCGGAGTACGACGACAGCGCCTGGACCAACGGCCGCGCCCAGCTCGGCTTTGGCGATGGGGACGCCACCGAGATCACCAAGCTCGACACCAACCGCACCCGCATCACCACCTACTTCCGCACCCCGTTCTATGTGGACCCCTCCAATAACTTCCTCGCCCTCACCGTCCGCCTGCTGCGGGATGATGGCGGGGTGGTTTACCTCAACGGCACTGAGGTGTTCCGCAGCAATATGCCCACCAACCAAGCCATCCTCTGGGCCACCCAGGCCAGCGGCAACGCGCTGGCGGCGGATGAGACCACCCAGTTGTACGATGGCCCCGTGCCCCTGGGCCTGCTGCGCCCCGGCACCAATTATCTCGCCGCCGAGATCCACCAGTACGGCAACAACAGCTCGGATCTGAGCTTCGACCTCGCCCTGCTGGCCACCAACCGGCCCGCCACCATGAACACCGCCCCCTCCCTCACGGCGCCGTCCGGCCAGGCCACGCTGGAGGATGTGCCCACCGCCCCCATTGCCTTCACCGTGCGGGATGCGGAAAGCTGGCCCGAGGGGCTGGCGGTCTCCGCCTGGTCGGCCAACACCAACCTGCTTCCGGCCGCGAGCTTCACCTTCAGCGGCACAGGCTCCAACCGGTTCCTGGTCATCACCCCGGCCCCCAATCAGTCGGGCTCGGCCAGCGTCACTCTGGCGGTGGCGGATCTGTTCACCAACGCCACCACCACGTTCTCTTTGACCGTGGATCCCGTGGCGGATGCCCCGCTCGTCTCCCTGGTCGGCCTGACGAACGGCAGCCTGCTCTCCGGCGCCCGGCCCACGCTGGCCGCCTCGGTGTTCGACCCCGAAAACAACGCCCTGTTTGTGGAGTTCTTTGTCAACCAGGCCAGGCTCGGCCAGGCCGCCAGCCCCTTCTCCCTCGCCTGGTCCAACGCCGCGCCCGGCTACTACTGGCTGGGGGCCCGGGCCACGGATAGCACCGGGCTCACCGGGGAGTCCGCCCCGGTGTTCGTATCGCACCTGGGTGCCGCCCTTGCCCTGGCCTCCACCGGCTCCGTGTGGAAGTTTTACGATCTCGGTGCCGATCTCGGCACGGCCTGGACCGGCACCAACTACAATGACTCCGCCTGGGGCCAGGGCCCCGCCCCCCTGGGCTACGGCGACGCCAATGGCCAGCTCCCCCGCACCACCAATGCCTGGGGTCCCGTCTCCACCAACAAATACCTCACCACTTATTACCGCCAGCGGTTTGTGGTCGCGGATCCCGCCGCGTGGACCAACCTCCAGCTCCAGGTGCAGCGGGATGATGGCCTGGTGGTTTATCTCAATGAGGTGGAGGTATTCCGCAACAACCTTCCCACCGGCGCGGTCACTTACCTGACCAAGGCCAGCAGCGCCATCGGCACCACGAATGAGACTCTCTGGCTGGGCCAGGCCCTGGCCGGCAGCCGCCTGCTGCCCGGCACCAACGTCCTGGCGGTGGAGGTTCACCAGAGCGATGGCACCAGCTCCGACCTCTGGTTCAACCTGGAGCTGCTGGCCAACCAGACCCTGACGCCCCCGTCCGTCACCGTGAGCCCGGCGGCCGGCGCGCTCCAGTTTGGCTGGCCGGAATGGGCGGGCGGCCTCTCCCTGTGGCAGGCGACCAATCTCGCCTCTCCCCCGGTCTGGTGGCCGGTCACCAATGCCCCGCTCCGCACCAATGGGCAGTTGCTCCTCTCCGTGCCTGCCGACCAGCCCCGGGGCCTGTTCCAGCTCCGTTCCCAGTGAACCTCGTTATTTGCCTATGACTTCCGCCCAAAAATTGATCGTCGTCGTCGCCCTCGTCGTCTGTATCGGTGCCGCCCTCCATCAGGCTCGCCAGGCCAGCCGGCTGGCGCAGGAGGTCCGCCGCCTGCGCGCCGACCAGCAGCCGCTGGCCAATCAGGTGGCCGCCCTGCAAAAGGAGCGGGACGAGGTCGCCGCCCGATTGGCCCAGGCCCAGCGCGACCTGGCCCGGGCGCAGACCAACACCTCCGAGCTGCTGCGGCTGCGCGGCCAGGTGGCCGTGCTGCGCCAGCAGCTCCAGTCCGCCGGCGGCAAGCCCCGCTCGGCCCAGCCCTCCGCCCCCGGCCCCGTGGAAGCTCCGCCGGAGCTGGCCACCCGCACGCTGCAGACCCAGGTGATCATCCCGGCGGGCCATACCCTGGCCCTGGGCGGTATGGCCTCCGCCCACGGGAAACAGACCATTACTTTCGTCACCACCACCGTGGAGGCCGGCAATGGTGAAAAAGCCCAGGTGCTGATCCAGTCGAAACTCATTGAAGCCCCCGAGGAAGCCTGGCAGCAAGTGGGCCTGGGCGGCATCCTGGGCGGAGCCAATGCGGAACCCCAAACCGGCCTGCTCACGGCGGCGGAAACGCAGAAATTGATTCAAAAGCTCACGGAAATGCCCGGGGTGGATGTCCTGAGCGCCCCCGCTGTCACCACGCAGGATGGCCGGGCCGCCGCCATTGCCGTGGGGAACCAGCCTCCGCCGGGCGCGACCAACGCCCCCGGGATCAACCTGGACCTGGTGCCGAACCTGACGCCGGATGGCCAATCGGTGAACCTGGGTCTGACGCTCAAGCTGACCACCAAAACCCAGTGACTTTGGGTCATCGCAGGTTGGATGCCTCGCAACCGGCAGCGGTGGGTGGGGAGTCAGAGTACTCCGCAAGGCAATGGCCGCTCACTCTCCAATACACTGTTGTGTAGCAGGTTGCAATCGAAGTCGCGAAGCGTCTTGGAGTGCGGCGGCTTGCCGCCGCTTTGTGGGACAACCAAAGTCCTGCGGGGTTAAAATGGAATAACGGCACCCCAAGTCAGCTCCCCTGTTCGTAGTCAGGGCTTCAGCCCGCCACCGCAGTGACCGCACAAAAAGCCGCCGTTGTTTCCAGAACGAAATGAAGTGAGCGGAGCAAAGTCCATATTTCGTGTCTTAGGCGAATTTGCGAAAGGTTTAACCGCGAATTAACCAATTGACGCGAATAAAAACCGGGGATGAAGGTTGTTAACGGTTCTGCATTAGCGTTAATTCGCATCCATTCGCGGTTAACAATTCCATTTCAAAGCCGTAGGACTTTGTTCGTTCCACAAAGCGGCAGCCATGGCCAGCTCCAGCGCGGCCAGCACCTGGCGCGGGTCAATGCCCGCCAGGCCCGCCGGTGATTTCAAAACCGTGAACCGCGCGCTGCGCGGCCGCCACACCTCCTCCACGGAAGGTCCCCACAGCGCCACCCCGGCCAGCCCCACCGCCGCCGCCAGATGCGTGATGCCGGAGTCATGCCCGGCAAACGCCGCGCACTGCCCCAGCCGCTGCCCCACCTCCACCAGCGATGCCCCCCGCAGCACCTCCCGCCGCCCGCGCGGCAGCGGGGCGGCCAGCCGTTCCAGACGGTCGCCTTCCGCCTCCCCGCCCACCAGCAGCACCCGCCAAGCTGTGCGGGCCATCACCGCTTCCAGCAGATCCCGCCACGCGGTTTCCGGCCAGTTTTTACTCGCGCTCCCGCTGCCCGGATGCACTGCCAGCAGCGGGGGCTGCCCGGCCGCCCGGCTCTCGCCCCGCCCCGGCAGGACCAGGCGCGGGGTGGGATCCGCCTCCGCCACCGCCAGCCGTTCCAGCGGTTGCAGCAGCACCTCCGTGGCATGCCTGCCCCCGGTTTCCGGCGGCCGGAACGGGCCGCTGAGATATTGCCGGGGCTGGCACCGCTTCACGTTCGCCTCAAAAAGTCCGTCCGGGTCGTACAGGTAGGAGAGGATGATCTCAAAGCGGCTGAAGAAGGCCTGCCACTCGGGGGCGCACTGCCCGGAGCGCGCGAAGAAGCCGGCCAGCCCCGGGCTTTCAATCGCCTTCACCTCATCCACCAGCCCGCCCGCCCGCGCCAGTTCGGCGATGCGGGGATAAC
>CAIYYI010000361.1 GCA_903930345.1 uncultured Verrucomicrobiota bacterium | reverse complement strand
GCGTAGCATTCCGTGCCCAGCGCTGCCACCCACTTCACCCCTCGCCCGCTGGCCACCTCCACCTGCTCCGGCAGGCCGATTTCCCGGGAGACCATGTTGCGCGATCCGGCCTCGCCCCACTGCGGCTGGTCCGCCGCGCCCGCCCTCGGGCCGGGCAGCAGCCCGGCGGCGAGAACGGTCGCTGCCAGGGAGAGCAGGGGATGGGACTTTGCGGATGGCTTCATGGCTTCAGGCTAACCCGGTCCGGGGCCTTTGGCCAAGCGCGGATGTTTCCTTTGTTCGGGTTGTCTCTGGTTGGTTGTGCAGGCTTCAGCCTGTCGTGAGAATGCCTCGTACGGCCAAAGGGTTACCCCAGCCCAAAGCCGGATCCCCCGTGCAGAGGTTCAGGCTGGGGCCAGCGATTGGAATACCAGCCGCCCTTCCCGGCCTGCCTCCAGGCAGCGGCGGCAGCGCCAGCGCAGGTCCCGCCGGTGCTTGCGCCAGGTCATCTGGCAGGCGGGGCAGTGCACCTCGTACCGGGCGGTGCGGGTTTTGCGGGCGGGCAGGCCGTGGATGCGGTGGGCGCGGACCGTTGCGTGGCCCGGATACCCGGCCCGCTGCATCAGGCCTTTCCATTCCGTGCCGTGGGGCTGGATGCTCCGCCCGTAATGCGCCGTGGCGGCCAGGTGGGCCAGTTCGTGGCACACCGTTTCAAACAGCAGCTCCCGGTTTTCCGGCAGCAGCAGCAGCGGGTTGATCTTGATCCGGCCGGTGCGGCAGTTGCAGCGTCCCAGGGTGGTGGTCATCCGGGGGCTGAATTCGAGCGTGGCCTGTTGCGTCAGGCGGGGCAAACCCCACAGCGACGCCCAGCGGAGCAGGGCGGCGTGCAACTCGTTCAAAATGGGCTGCCAATCAGTCACCGCGCCCAAATTACCCTGCGACCCGGGGGCTGCGCAATGTGTAACCAAGTGGTCACTGCCCGTTTGACCCGCGCCAAAGCTTGCTTGCGCTGGGGGGGTGGAAAAACTAAGGTTAATCAAAGCCTGTCCCTGCGGACAGGTCTTGCGTCATGGTGCCTGCGTCAAATGGCTTGGGTTTGCTGAAGGCCGTCGTTGCGTTTCTACGGCAGGCGTTTTTTTGCCCGGGCCTCTGCCTAGCCTTGGGCGGGCTGCTGGGGTTTGTCCTGATGGTTCCGGCGGTCACGCTGGAGGATTTGCGCAAGGACGGCAAGATCACGCCCCGCCGCTTTGCCGGCCATTTTTCGGAGTTTACCTATGAGTATCATGAGGAGGTGCAGCCTCCCAGCCATTTCCTGGGACGCCAGGCGGGGGATTGCGATGATTACGCCACGCTGGCGGACCTGGTGCTCAAGGAGAAAGGCTTCAACACCCGGCTGATTTCCGTGCGCATGCCGGGGTTGCTGACACACGTGGTCTGTTATGTGATCGAGGATAAAATCTACCTGGATTACAACAACCGCAGCTACCTGATCAAAACGGAAAAAAGTTCCCCCACATTGCGCCAGATTGCCGACAAGGTGTCCCGCTCCTTTTCCGCCAACTGGAATTCCGCCTCGGAATTCCGCTTCCAGAACGGTCTGAAATACCATGTCTCCACCCTGGCCAAGACCGACCCTGAGGATAGACCACTGGAATTGAAACAGGCGGAGATGCCCACCAATTCGGTGTCAGTGACTTCCTCGCAACCCAAATTGAACCGGCCCAACACCAACCGGGTGATGGTCATTGATTTTTGAAAGGCTACATGAAGGACAAAATCGAGCTTTGGATAAAAGGCGTCTTCGGGTTGATCACCCTGGTCGCCATCGCCGTGGCGATCCTGGCCGTGCGCAATGTGCGCCAATCCATGGCCGCCAGCGACTGGGTCAACCACACGCACGACGTCATTTTCGAGGCGGACGCCATCCGGTCCTCCCTGCACGCGGGCGATGCCGCGCTGCGCAACTATTTGCTGACCCAGGACGAGCGCGACCAGGCCCCCTACCGCGAGGCCTATTCCGAGATGGTCGAACATCTGGAGGTGGCCAAGGCGCTCACCCGCTCCGAACCGCGCGAGGCGGAGTCGTTCACCGCCCTTGAACCCCTCCTGCGCCAGCGCATTGACCTGGCCCGTGAGTTGGTGAAACTCCGCGCCGAGCAGGGGCTTGATGCCATCAAACAGCGACTCATGGCCGATGTGGGTGGCGAGGTGCTGCGGCAGATCCAGCGTGTGCTGACCAAGCTGAAGGAGGAGGAGAAAACCCTCCTGCAGGTGCGCGACCGTGAGGCTTTTCAGCAGGCGCAAACCACCAAGTGGAGCATTCAGGTAGGCATCGGTCTGGTCTTCCTGTTGCTCGCTTTCATCTACTGGCTCATGCGGGATGACCTGGCCGCGCGCCGTCAGGCTGCCGCCCTGCTGACGCAATCCAACGAGTTGCTTGAGCAGAAGGTGCGCGAGCGCACCGCCGAACTGGCCACCGCCAACGAGCACCTGCAGGATGAGAATCTGGAGCGCCAGTGGGCCAACGAGGCGATTGAGCACCAGTTGCGCTACAGCCAGTTGATCATCACCTCCATCGGTGATCCCATTGTGGTCATCACCCGCAATCGCAACCTTATCCGCATGAACCCCGCTGTCACTCACCTCTCTGGTTTTGAGGAGAATGAACTGATCGGGGGGCCGGTCAACCGTCTGCTGGATTGGGTGACGGATCCTGCCGCCAGCGGGGTACAACGGGGAGATCCCTGGAACGAGGTGTTCCGGGAAGGCCGCGATCTGGTGCAACGGCCTGGGCTGCTCAAAACCCGCACCGGACAAACCCACGCCGTGCAATTCAACGTCTATCCCCTGCGCGATAGCAACAAGGTGGTGGGTGCCGTCGTTGCTTTACGCCATGGCCGATCAACCCAGTCCCTTGACGCTCCAGCCCTTGCGGTAGGCGCGTCGCAGCAGGGCTGAGGCCTCCTTGGAGTTGCCAAATTTCACCCCGGCCGCGTTCCAGTCCAGCGTCTGCTGGGGGAACCGGGTGGCCACCCCGCCCAGCAGCACCGCCTCCGTCAGCGGGCCGGAGTAATCAAAATTGGCCATCGGGGCCGGACCCTTGCCGCGCACGGCCTCCAGGAACTGGGTGTAGTGGTTGCTCTGCTCCAGCTTCGGCATCACGAAATCCTTGAACTGGGCGCGTGGGAACAACTGCGGCTTGGCGATGTGCGGCAGCAGCATCACCCCTTTGGTTCCCACAAAAATGGAGCCCTGGCCCGGGATCTTACCGGCCCGCTCATCCTCCCCGGCGGCCTCCGCCACCAGCGCCTGGATCTCCTT
>CAIYYI010000360.1 GCA_903930345.1 uncultured Verrucomicrobiota bacterium | reverse complement strand
GACCAGTTCAACTTCGTGCATGTTGTCCCGCCATTGCAACAGCCGGAATGATTCCCCTGGAAGCAGGTCAATCTTCTCAGCCTTGAGCGTTTTTTCTGTACGTCCTGATTTCATACTTTCAGTGTACCTGCTTTTAAAATATATTCCAAGGCGATTTCGTATGCACCTGAGGGAGGAGAGAGGAAGAAGGAGGGATGAGTTGAATATCCAATCATGAACATCCACCTTCGCCAAGACGGCGGAGGAGATGCCGCGTGTGGACACCGGCCTACAACGACCGGGGACGGCTCACACAACTGAGGATTGCGGATGTAAAGGGGTTCTTGATAACGACTGTTTCCCGCCTGCCTTCCTCGCGGGATACATCTGTTGTTGGCAGCGAGCTCCCCTTCACATTCCCCGGTGGGTTCGGCCATCCCTTCCCGCTCAGCGTTTGACCGTTTCAAACGGAATGGCCGGCAGCGTGGCCGTGGGCGGGCGTTTTTTGCCGCCGGTCCCGGCCCCACCCTCTTTGCTGGTGAAAGCATTCACAATCAGATTGCCCCGGAGTCCCGCCTTGGTTTTATCGGGATCGGCTTGCAGGATAATCTGGCTGCCAAAGCGGCTGGAGGTGACATTTTTTATGGTGATACCCTCCGGCGGATCGCTAAGTTCCAGGTGGATCTTGTCCGAAAACCGCAGCGCCGGAGCGTCGATCTCCACGCTGGCGGTGCCGCCCACCGGGATCGACAACGTGCCCTTGGTCAGCAACCGGGCACCCCCCCCCTTGCCCAGGGTGCGACCCAACCCCGCCACGGCCAGGTTTTGCGCCGGCACCAGGTGGCGGTAAATAAACGCCTGCATCATGTCCTCAGCGGGCAAAACACCGCGCACCACCGCCCGGCCCTGGATCAGCGCCCGACCCTGAAGGCTCACATTCACCGGCGCCCGGCCCAGCATCACCGGGGTGGAAAGGGTCAGGCGCACGCCATCCTGTCCGGCCGGGATCGTGGCCCCGCCCAGGGCGAAACCAGCCGGGGCGTTGCTCAGGCTGATGTCGATGGCGTTGGTGAACCCATCCTTGCGCTGGACGTAGAGGGTCAGGGGGGCGGCGGCCCCGGAGCGCACGTTCAGGGTGGAGGGCGCAACCCGCAGCTCAAAATCCGGCTGCGGTTCGCTCAGGCGCAAGCGGTAGCCATATTCCGGACCACCCTGGCTCTGGGCATCCGCCAGATGCACGAAATAGGTGCCGTTGGAGGGGAAGTCAAAGGCCAGATAGGAATCCGCATGGTGGGTGCTCAGCCCGGAGCCTTTGTCCTCATGATCGTCATTCATGACCAATATCCGGCCCGTGGCATCGGTGATGCGCAACACGGAGTCGAGCGGGGAGTTAAGCCGCCGGGCCATGACGTCCGCCACTAAACGCTGCCCAGCCCTGCCCTCCACGCGAAAAACATCCCGGTCGCCCGGTTGCCCAATCCTACCGTTGATGATCACCGGCAACGTCACGGCGGCACCCGGGGTTTGGTTGGGCTCCTGTTCAGCCACCTCGGGCAGCAAATCCCCCGCAAACGTCATGCGGTTGGAGACCAAATCGCCCTTTTTCACGGTGAGCACCGTGCGACCCGGTGCGCGGGCCGGGACGGTCAGTTGATTCACGGGCAGGTTCCAGCCTTTCAGCTCCACCACGCTCGGCGCATCCGCCGGGCCGCCCAGGGGGAAAATGCTGGTGATGAAGGGGAGTTCCCCAACGGTGATGCGATAGACAAAATCCTCGCGGCCGCGATAAATGGCATCCTTCACCTCGATGGAGTAATCCCCATCACGCGGGATCTCATACGCCAGGACCGGATCCGGATTGAAGCGGAAATCATCCGCATAACTGACCTCCTGCCCCCGGGCATCCCGCAAGGCCAGGGTGGCCTGGAACCAGCCGGGCACGGCATCCGGCAGATAAGGAATGAGCTCGCGCGCGGCCACAGTCACCACAATCCGCTGGCCCAGGCGGGCGTGAAACCGGTAGCGGTCCACATCCCCGGGCATAATCTGGCCGTTGATAGTCGCCGGCAGGGTGACCGCCGTCTCCGTGGCCGCCTTGCTAAACTTGGACTCCTTTTCCGTCACCTCCGGAAACTGGCCCACCTTGAAAAGCAGCGGGTTGGACAGCCCATAGGCGCCACTGACCCGGATTTCCCGGTCCCCGGGATCTGCGGTGGGATCCAGGGTGATGGTGGCGGTCACCACCTCCACCAAGGCCGGGTTGGCCTTCCGATCGGGGGGATTGGACAGTTTCTTTTTCACCTCCGCCAGCAGTCGCTCATCGGCGGCGGTCCAGAGGCTGTTGGTCAGGCCGGTCTGCCGACGCTGAAAAGTCTTGGGAAAGGCGGCGGTGCGTTTGTCCTGCAACTCCTTGAACTTGTCCTTTTGCAGGCTGAATTCCTTTGGCGAGAGGGGTTTGGCATAGTCCAGCACCACCGTCTGCGCCCCCGAGCCAGAAACCACCAGATTGGTGGCACCCTCCAGAAACTGGCCTCCCAGGCGGACCTGAAAAGTGCTGCCCGGTTTGCCCCCGGCGGGAAAAACATAGCCGATACGAGGGAGGTTTTGGGCTGTCGCCAGAAATACCATGCCCACCCATACTGCGGCCGCCGCACGCAAAGAATAATTGCTCATGTCACATGATTTCCTTCAAACGCCCGCCCAGATTGGCCCCTTTTTCCACCGGCTGCATGACTTTGACCGTCAGACCCTGTGGATGGGGCAGTGTGGCGTTGGGATCAATCGCCAGCAATTCATACATGCTGGCGATGAGATCCGCCGGGTGAATGATGCGGCTGGCCACCTCTTCCCCGCGCTTGTCCGAGGAGCCGACCACAGCCCCACCTTTGAAACCGCCGCCGGCGACCAGGGCGGAAAACACCTTGCCATAATGCCCCCGACCGCCGTTCCACGGCGGCTCCCAAAGCACGCGGGGCGTGCGCCCGAATTCGCCGCCGCACCAGACGATGGTGCTGTCGAGCATCCCCCGCTGCTGCAAATCTCCGAGCAGGCTGGCCACCCCCTTGTCCAGCTCCGGCAGTTTCCGGCGCATGATCTGGAAATGCTGTTTGTGGGTGTCCCAGCCTTTGTAGTTGATGGTGATGTAGGGCACGCCGCGCTCGACCAACCGGCGGGCCATCAGGCACGACTGGCCGAAGGTGTTGCGCCCGTAGCGCTCCCGCAGCTCATCCTTTTCCTGGCTCAAGTCAAACACCTTGCCCGCATCCCCCAGGATCATCTCATAGGCCTCGGTTTCGCACTGGCCCAAGGCCGCCAGGCGCGGGTCGCCTTTCATGGATTGATCCAGCGAATTGAGCTGGTGCAGCAACTGGCGCCGGGCCTGCTGGCGTTGCTCAGTGATGCCCGGGGCAACCACCCCTTCCACCTCGAAGCGCGCCAGCCCGGGATCGCCACCGGTGGCAAAGGGCTTGAAGCGGGAGCCCAGGAAACCGGCCTCCGAAAAACGGCCCTGCAACTCGGTGAGCACCACATAGGGTGGCAGCAGCCCCTTATAGCCGCCCTCATAGCCCTTGAACAACGAAACCACCGCGCCCATGGAGGGATAGACGATGCCATCCCCCGAAGGGTGACCGGTCTGCACCATGTAGGCGGCCGTCTCATGGCCGTTGACCCCATGGGACATCCCGCGCAACAGGGAATACTTGTCAGCCTGTTTGGCGAGGTTCGGAAGCAGCTCATTGATGCGAATGCCCGAAACATTCGTTTCAATCGGGCTGTTCAGGGGTCCGCAATAGTCATTGCCGGCCTCCGGCTTGGGATCGAAGGTGTCCAAATGGCAGGGGCCTCCCCACATCCAGATCTGGATCACTGATTTGGCCTTGGACCGGGCAGCGGCCGCCTGAACTTTTTTCGGCAAACGCGCCGCCGACAAATCAAGCCCGTCCGCCAGGAAAAAGCCGGTCGCCCCCAGCAATCCGAGCCGGGCCGCTTCCCGCCGTGTCAACTTCAGCCCCATCAAGGGATCTTGTTTGCTCATAATCCATGAACTGCTGTGGCTGGAGAGCGGGCCTTGCACGGCCCACTCTTCACCTAGTTTAATGTCGATGTAAAAACTCCGCGCTGTTGATCAACGCCCAGGCCAGATCCGCCACCAACTCGCGGTTCTTGCCCGTGCCTCCCTGCGCGTAGGAGGTCACCACCTGCAACTCGGCTTCGGAGGGATAGCGGGACAAAATGCCCAGATAAAGCCCGTTGGCCAGCTCGCGCCGGTTGGTCTGGGCGGTCAGGTGCTGCAGCATGCGGCTCTGCTCGATCTTGCGCTGGATATGGGTGGAATTCAGCAGGTGCAACCGCTGGGAGGCAGTGATGCGGCTGTTGCGCTCCCCCTCCAACCCGGTATCGCGGGAGGACTTCCCGAACTGTTCCAGGAACGAGCTGGTGATGCTGCCATCGGGCAGGGCGATGGAACGTTGATCCTCCGGAATGAAGGTGAACGGTTCCGGGATGGAGCTGGTGTACTTTTCCGTGCTGCCGGTGATCTGGCACAGGGCATCAATCAGCACCTCCGCCTCCAGACGCCGCAGAGAGTAGCAGGCAAAATTGGCTTCCGCCACCGGATCGGGTGAGGGCAGCACCGTGGAGGATTGGTAGGTGCGACTATTGAGAATGAGACGGAAGATTTGCTTGAGATCGTAATGCCGGGCCACGCATTCCTGCTCCAGGTAGGCCAGCAG
>CAIYYI010000359.1 GCA_903930345.1 uncultured Verrucomicrobiota bacterium | reverse complement strand
TGCAGGATCGGCTGTTCGAGTCGGACTTTGACCGGATCATCAAGGAGCTGCCGGAGAAAGGGAACAAGTCATGAGCAAGCTACGCACCCTCACCCCAACCCTCTCCCAAATGGAGAGGGAGACAGTATGAGCTTGAACGAATCCATCGTCGAAGACGCCGCCCTCGCAATGCCGATGGCAGCCCTCATCCCGGCCTTCTCCCAGCGGGAGAAGGAGGAAGGCGGCTACGTGGTGCAATCTCGCTTCGCTCAAACCCTCACCCGACCTCTCCCACGGGGAGAGGAGAAGCGCGAGGCCATCCGGCGTCCCGCAGGCGCGGGACCGGCCATTCCCGTGGCGGCGTCTGCCTGTGCGGACCACCCAGACAGGCGTGCAGCTATTAAGCGTTGCTTAAGAACTCGATTTGTGAGGAGGCTGAACCCATGAGCGACGAACCCTTGCCCAATTCTGAATTCATTCTCTACCAGACGGAGGATGGCCGCACCCTCATCCAGTGTCGGTTTGAAAACGAGACGCTGTGGCTGACGCAGGCGCTGATTGCTGAGCTATTCGCGACAACGCCGCAGAATGTGACCCTCCACTTGAAGGGCATTTTTGCCGAGGGCGAGCTGGTCGAGGCGGCAACTTGTAAGGATTACTTACAAGTTCGATATGAGGGCGGGAGAGAGGTCTCCCGGAAGCTCCGGCACTACCGGCTGGAGGCGATATTGGCGGTCGGTTTCCGTGTCCGCAGCCATCGCGGCACGCAGTTTCGCCAGTGGGCGACGGCGCGTTTAGGCGAGTATCCGGCTACAGGCAACGCCGGGATCGTGGCTCGATTGACAATTGAACACCATTGCCCCGGCGTGCCTGATAGTTGGGCGTAATCGAACATTATGCGTCGTATTCCGCTCATTCTAGGTCTTGTGTTGATTGCGGGTTTGATGATTCAAGATATTTACGAGTTCGTTGTTCAGAACAAGGGTATTCATTACTTTGCCTCAGACCCAAAGAGGCTGCTTCACGTTATCCTTCTCAGTCTAGCAGGTGGGTTGATAGCCCTGGGCATCAGCCGCCTGTCGACAAACTCTCGGAGGAGACTGAAGCTTGTGGCACTTGGTATCTTTGGTGCTCTGCTCACGGGTGGCTTGGGGTTCTTTGCCTTCGTTATTGCTTCGATAAAAACGATGGAAAGAGAGACTGAGATTTTCTGGTGGGTGATTGTCGGGTTGCTAGGGATGGGGGTTGCAGCCGGGTTAGTATGGTTAGAGTTTCGACAAGTATGGAGGGAGTCATGACGAGAACGTCCAACCAGGGCATTCAGCAGAAGGGAACCAGCCGTGTTGTGCAACCCCCCAATTCAGCTCCAGAGTCGGCTGGCTTACCACACCAGAACACACACAAAAACAAAACCATATGAAAAAACTACTCATTCCGGCAGTGATGGCCATTTCGGTCCTGACGCTGCTTACTGGATGTTTGAATCTCCAGCTTGGAGGCGGCACGACGAGCAAGGCCCAATCTGCCACCATCGGGCAGCAGTTGATTGACTTGCAGCACGCCAAAGAAACCGGGGCCGTCACCGAAGCGGAGTATCAGGCTCAGAAGGCCAAGATTCTCGGCAACAAATAGCCATGCTGCCTGGCATTCAGCGGATGGTAGCCAGCCGTTGCGCCCGGCTCCAATTGCAACCCCAATGGCGGGTGGTTCCGTCCACGGAGTCGGAACGTCAGCCAAGTTCAATGCCTCACGCCATGCCAGCCAGTCTTTATGTTCGTTGAGTTCTTACCATTTTTATCACTGTGAAAAACTGTCGTTTCACTCTGTTTGGCTGGGTTTTGGCCCTGCTGATGTCCCCCATCCCGGTGCGGGCTGCGCTCACCCTGGCGGACCATGGACGCACGGCGTATGTCATCCTCATCGATTCGCAGGCGGAGGCGGCAGAGAAAGCCGCCGCGCGCGACCTGGCGCTGCACCTGGAGAAAATCACCGGGGCGGTCTTTCCCATCCGGGAGCAGGGGCAGGGCCAGGTGCCCGGCCAGGCGATCTTGGTGGGGCAGGGGGCGTTGGCGCGGTCGTTGTTTGGCCAGGTGGATTTTGCGTCGCTGGACGGGGAGGAGCTGGTGATGCGGACGCGCGGGGACCGGCTGCTGCTGGCGGGTGGACGTCCGCGGGGCACGCTCTATGCCGTGAGCCGCTTTTTGCAGGACTACGGACGGGTGCGCTGGTGGACGCCGTGGGCCAGCCGCATTCCCGCTCAGACCACCCTCAAGGTGCCGAGCCTCAAGCGACGCGAGAAGCCGGCGTTTGAAGCGCGTGATCCCTACTGGTACACGGCGTTCCAGCGCGAATGGGCGGTGCGCAATTTTTCCAACAGCCAGAGCGCCGGGATTCCGCCCGAGCTGGGCGACAGCATCCGGTACCGGGGGTTTGTCCACACCTTCTATCCGCTGGTGCCACCCGCCGAGCATTTTGAGGCGCACCCGGAATGGTTCAGCCAGGTGAAGGGGCGGCGGACCAATGACCAGGCGCAATTGTGCCTCTCCAACCGGAAGCTGCGGGAATTCATGCTCATCCGGGTTCAAACCTGGCTGCTGGAATCGCCCGAGGCCCGCATTCTGTCCGTCTCGCAAAACGATTGGCGCGGGGGCTGTGAATGCCCCGAGTGCAAACGCCTGGATGACGCCCAGGGCGGTCCGGCCGGGTCACTGCTTGATTTCGTGAATGAGATTGCGGATCGCATCGCACCTGACTTTCCGCACGTGGCGATTGACACACTCGCCTATCAGTACACACGGCAGCCGGTCAAAACCGTCCGCCCGCGCCCGAATGTGATCGTGCGTCTCTGCTCGATCGAGTGCAATTTCCGGGAGCCGCTGGACCATCCCTCCAACGCCAGATTCGCCGCCGACATCAAGGGATGGTCGAAGGTGTGCGACCGGCTCTACCTCTGGGATTACACCACCGACTTCTCGCACTACCTGCAGCCGCATCCGAACTGGTTTGTGCTGGGGCCGAACCTGCGCTTTTTCCACCGGCACCATGTGCGCGGGGTGTTCGAGCAGGGGGCCTACCAATCGCACGGCGCGGAGATGGCAGAACTGCGGGCGTGGGTGCTGGCGCAGTTGCTGTGGAATCCCCACCAGGATGACCAGGCGCTGATCCGGGAATTCCTGGAGGGCTATTACGGCGCGGCGGCCCGGCCGATCGGCGAATATCTGCGGCTGATGCACAAGGCCGCCACCGGTTTTTACCTCGGGTGTTTTACCGGCAATGACGCCCCCTTCCTGCGGTTTCAGCATCTGGCGGCGGCGGAGCAACTGTGGCGGCGGGCGGAGGCGGCGGTGGCGGGGGATGCGGAACTCCTGCAGCGGGTGCGCGTGGGGCATCTTGCGCCGGGGTACGCCTGGCTGAGCCGCTGGGTGCCGCTCCAAAAGGAGTGTGCGGCACAGGGCGCCGCGTGGCCCCTGCCGGCCTCGCGGAAAGAGTTCGCCGCCCAATGGCTCGCCACAGCGCGCGGCGTGCCCGGCCAGCCCTGGACGCAGGTCAAACTGGTCAACGAAGCGGGTTTGACACCGGAGCAATTCGTGGAACGTTTCGCGGTGGATCCCGTGGCCCAACCCTGAAGCTCATTGACATTATGAACCTAACCGAAGTGCGGAGCAAGCTGCGCGCCAGCGCCAAGCCTGGCGATGCCGAATTTCTCCAACGATTTTTCAAGACCGGCCCGGGGCAGTACGGGGAAGGGGATCTGTTTCTGGGGGGCCGCGTGCCGACCGCGCGCGCCCTGGCGAAACAGTGCGACCTTTTGCCATGGGTGGACCTCACAAGTCTTCTCCATTCCCGTTACCATGAGGAGCGTCTGCTGGCGCTGCTCATCCTGGTGCGGCGATTCCAGCGGGGGACCGAGCCGGAGCGGCAGGCCGTTTATAATTTCTACCTGGCTTCCACCCGCTGGATCAACAACTGGGACCTGGTGGATCTTTCGGCCTACCACATAATCGGGGCCTGGCTGCTGGAGCGGTCCCGGGAACCGCTGCTGGAATTGGTGGTCTCGCCGATGCTCTGGGAGAGGCGTATCGCCGTGGTTTGCACCTATGCATTCATCCGGGCCGGGCAATTCAACGACACCCTGGAGCTAAGCCGTCGGCTGCTGAACGACGGTCATGACCTGATGCACAAGGCCTGCGGGTGGATGTTGCGGGAGGTGGGCAAGCGTGACCAGGCGGTGCTGGCCGGATTTTTGGAGCAACATTCCCGGGCCATGCCCCGCACCATGCTGCGGTACGCCATCGAACGCTTCCCCGAGCCGGAACGCCGGGCGTGGCTGACGCGCTCAACCTGAAGCGCCGACGTTCTTCCCGGTTTGTAGCACGGGCTTCAGCCCGCCATGGAACCATCCGCCCACTCCGCCAAACGGGCCGGGTGGTCAAAGGCGACCGACTCACCTTCATGCGGTTGGTTGTAGGGGTGGCTTTCCCTCCCCGAATCCCGCACTGACAGGCTAAAGCCTGGACTACAAACGTGAACTCCGTGCGTGGGGGGGGCTCAATCCCCCAGCGAGATGCCCAAATCCCGTGCGGTATTGACGATATCGCCGTCCAGCGGGACGGTGCGCAACCGCCCGATGGCTTCGGTGATTTTGACGGCGACGGTGTTGGGAGGTTGCAAAGCGACCATATACCCATATTTTCCCTCCGCCAGCAAACGCACCGCCATGACGCCAAAGCGGGTGCAGATCAGCCGGTCAAAGGTGGTGGGCCCGCCGCCGCGTTGCAGGTGGCCCAGCACGCACACGCGGGTCTCCTTGCCGGTCCGTTTGACGATCTCATCCGCCACGACCGTACCCACGCCGCCCAGCCGGGCCTCGCGATTTTTGCCGCCCTCGCCGGAGGTGACATAGCCGCCGCCTTTTTCCCGCGCGCCTTCCGCCACGACCACCAGGGTGAAATGTTTTCCCTGATGCTCCCGCTCCTGGATTTTGGCGCACACGCTTTCGTAGTTGTACGGGATTTCCGGGATCAGGATGACATCCCCGCCGCCGGCAATGCCCGCGTGCATGGCAATCCAGCCGGCATAACGGCCCATGACTTCCAGCACCATCACGCGGTTATGGCTTTCCGCCGTGGTGTGCAGGCGGTCCAGGGCGTCCGTGGCACAGGCCACCGCCGAGTCAAAACCGAAGGTGATGACCGTGGCCTCCAGATCGTTATCAATGGTCTTGGGCACCCCCACCACCGGAAGCCCGGCTTCAAACAGTTGCTGGGCGATGGTCAGGGTGCCATCCCCGCCGATGACAATCAGGCCCTTGACGCCCAGTTCCTGGAGGTTGGCCAGGGTGGCCGAGATGATTTCAGCGGGGATTCTTTGCACCTCCCCATGACCCACCTTGGCGGCGAAGCGGCCTTTGTTGCTGGTGCCGAGAATGGTGCCACCGCGGAACAGCAGGCCATCCATGTTGTGGTAGTCCAGCGTGACAAAGTCCTTGTCCAGCAAGCCCTCGAACCCGTTGCGGAAGCCCAGGATTTCCCAGCCGCGTTTGGCGGCTGATTTGCCGGCCGCCCGGATCACCGCGTTCAACCCGGGACAGTCACCGCCGCCCGTCAGAATGCCAATGCGTGTTTTCATGTTTGCACCTTTGATTGAGGCTTGTTGGAGTTTGATCTGTCCTGGCACAGTAACGGTTTTTCCGCCGGGTTGGAATCAGAAAATGCAGACAAATAAAACGTGGCCCGGCGTTGCCAATGCTGGCAAGGTTGCGGATATGAATCCTGGCGGATTGATCGTGCGGTGTTTGGGGTGGCTGGTGGTGCTGCTGTTCGTGCTGCGGTGGTGGGCTTCACCGACGGTGCGGATGGAGGCGCCGCCAACGGGCTGGCGCGGCTGGGTGCCCCGGGCTTTCTGGACCGGGGCGGCGCTGGCGAACCTCTGCCATGCCCTCCTGGCCTTTGCGATTGTTTACGGGTGGAGCCATGACACCTTTGTGGAGGAAGTGGTGCTGCGTACGCAGGAGAATCTGGGCATCAGCCTCCCATGGCTGGTCCATCTGACCTATGCCTCGGTCATTCTCTGGCTGCTGGATGCCCTTTGGTCCTGGGTTAAGCCGGCCTCCTGGTGGGGGCGGGTCACTCTGGTGCAGGGCGGTATTCGCGGCCTCCTGAGCTTGGCCCTGATGCTGAATGTGGCGGCGTTTGCCGATGGACCAATCCGCTGGGTGGGGGTGGTGGCGGTGACCCTCGCGGCGGCCAGTCGATGGTGCCGGACCGGCTGTGCCGGCGCTTGATCCGGCCCCATCCATAGCCATGCCGGGCAATTTATTTTGACATCCATGAGCGAAACTCTGACACCCACCCTTGATCCCGGGGTTGAGGCGGATCAGCAGTCTGATGCCCGCTCGCAACTTGATGCTGGGTACTTAGTCATTTGCTGGGATGATCCCGTGAACTACATGGACTACGTCACCCGTGTGTTCCAGAAGGTCTTCGGCTGGCCGCGGGCCAAGGCGCAGTTTCATATGCGGGAGGTGCATGAACAGGGCCGGAGCGTCCTGGTGAGGGAATCCCTGGAACGGGCTGAACACCACGTGCATGCCCTGCAAAAGCACAGCCTGCACGCCACCCTGCATCGCGAGGAATGAAACTGCTCTCCCGCCAGAACGGACAGTTCGAATTCCGCCTCGCGCGCCGGGAGCGGGAGCTGGTGGTGGCGTTGCTGGGGCATTACCCGCTTCTCCCCACGGGGTACCACCCCCCGGGCACGGAGGTGGTCTGTCCCGACCCGGAGGGTGCCCAGATGCTTGATGAGCTGCTGGTGGAGCACAAGGCGGCCGCCCGCCAGGCCGTTCAGCATCTCCTGAAGGAAAAGCTCCGACCGCGCGAGGACCTGCATGGTTGGGGCTGGTCGTTGACGGAGCCGGATATCGACCTGCTGATCGAGGTGTTCAACGAGGTGCGGGTGGGGGCCTGGCACCAACTGGGCTGCCCGGCGGATCTTGACGCCATCGCCTTGCGGGATGACTCCCGGCGCGGCGCGCTGCTCTGGGCGATGGAGGTCAGCGGGGCGTTCGTCAGTTTCTTTCTCGAACTGATGGAATGATAATGCGGCCCGTCATCCTGCCTCCGGCCAAGGTCGCCGGGGTGTGGTTTCCGGATCCGCATCGCGGCCCTGGCGATCAGCCAGTGGCTGTGGGCGGTGATCTTTCCGTGGAGCGACTGGTGCTTGCCTACCGCATGGGCCTGTTTCCCTGGTCGGTCCGTCCGATCACCTGGTGGTCCCCGGATCCCCGGGCGATTCTGGAGGTGGAGGGCCTGCACATCTCCCGCAGCCTGGCGCGGGTATGGCGGAGGGAACTGTTCCGGCTGACGTGCAATCAGGCTTTTCCAGAAATCATCAGGGGGTGCGCCACGGCCCATGACACGGAAACCTGGATCACCCCCGAGTTCATCACAGCCTACACCGCCCTCCACCAGGCGGGTTGGGCGCATAGCATTGAAGTCTGGCAGGACAATGTCTTGGTGGGGGGGCTCTATGGGGTGGCGGTGGGTGGGTTGTTCGCGGCTGAATCCATGTTCCACCGGGTGAGCAACGCTTCCAAAATCGCCGTTTGCGCCCTGGTGGAGCGGTTGCGGCAGCGCGGTTTTCAACTGCTGGACATCCAGATGCTGACCCCCATCACCACACAGTTGGGCGGGGTGGAAATCCGGCGCGATGACTATCTGGCCCGGCTGGCGCGGGCGGTGCTGCTGCCGGTGACTTTCATTTAGGCGTGGCTTCTTCCAGGCGCTTGTAGGCCTCCTCGCCCAGCAATTGGCGCAGGGCGGCGCGCTGGGCCTGGCGGGCTTCGTCCAGTTGGGCGGCTTTTTGTTCGGGGGTCAGGTTGGTGTCCGCCTCAATCCGGGCTTCCTCGGCCTTGACGGCTTTCTGGATTTCCTCCAGCGAGGCCGCCGAGACCTGGCCTGCCTGGTCGGCTTTTTTGGTGCTGGCGACCGGTAGGGGGGGAGGCAGAGTGGCGACCGGGGTGGCGCGCGCGGTGGTGCGTTTCTTCTCCAGCGACTCCGCCGGTTGCCAGCCGGACCCCAGCAATTGGGTGAGGAGGTTGCGGCGTTCCCGCTCCCACTGGTCGTTCTTCTGGGTGTCCGCCGCCGACCATTGGTCGGGATTGGCGGGCAATTCCTCGGCCCGCCGCCGGGCGTAAAGGTTGCCCACATCGGCCGAGATGATGTCGCGGATGGTTGGCTCCGGGCAACCGATGGTGCGCAGGTTGGCGATGTAGGTGCGGTAGTCGCCGGACTCCACCTGGGACCAGGAGAAGCTTTCCATCAGCACGTTCGTCCGCACCACTTTCACGGGCTTGTACACCTGCTGGGTTTTGATCAGGGAGAGGCCGACCGGGGCGGACGCCGGAGCGCTGGGGGCGGACGGGCGGGACGACCCGCGCGAGGTCATCATGAGCGCCGCGCCCAGGATCAGGTTGGCCAGCAACGACACAATGAGAAGCAAAGGACTGCGCATGGCGTCGCATTATTCCCATTTTTCAGCCGGGCGCAATTTCAAACATTTCAAACATCCGCTAACGGATCCGCGTGGTCTGCCCGGCCGACAACGGGATGGACTTGCCCCTCCACTTGAGCGTGCCGGGCACGCCGGACGGCAGGGTGATCTGGCCGGTGCATTCCCGGCCGGTGGCGCCGAAATCCAGCCGCCCCTCAATCCAACCACGCGGATGCGGCACCCGCACCTCCAGGCTCCGCAGGCTGCCCGGCGAGGGGGTGATTTCGACCGCTGCAAACCCGGGTTTGACCGGGCGGATGCCGAACAGCGAGGCCCGCCCATGGAACAGCGGGTGGCTGCCCCAGGCGTGGCAATCCGAGCGGGAGGGTTCCGGGGCCTCCACCGGGGTTTTGAAACCGGTTCGCACCAGGTTCTTCCAGAATTCCAGGCGGGCGACGATCAGGTCGCCCCGGCCCTGCTGCTGGAAGGCCTCGAACAGGTAGAAGGAGAAATAGACGGTGGCACGGCTCAGCTTGGGGTCGGTGATCAGGGCCTTGAAGCAGGACTGGGCCTGCGCCGGGCTCAGCACCCCGTTCAGCAGGGCCAGACACTGGGCGTGTTCGCTGAAGTTCTGGCGTTTCTCATCGTCCGCCAGCAGGCCCCGCTCGACCACCCAGAAGCGTTTGACCACCTCGGCCGAAAGCTCCCGTGCCAGTTGCCGGTTGCGTGCGGCCATGGCGGCATCGCCCATGGCCTCCTCCACCTCCGCCGCGTGGCGCAGCGCCTGGATGAAGAACAGGTTGTTGATCGAGGAGATGCCCCGGATGCCCTCCGGCGCGTTGCCGGTTTTCCAGGTCGGCACCCAGTCCACAAACGGCCAGCCCGGCAGTTGTTCGAGCAGCCCGCTCGGGCCGCGCAGGGCGCGGAATTCCTCCAGCACACCGCGCACTCCGGACAGGCGGGCGCGCACGAACGCGGCATCATCGCGCCAGAAGGCGAAGTCCCGCACCATGGAGACCCAGATGAGGCTGAAGGTGGGGGAGAGCTGCGGGGTGCGGCTCGGGTAGTGCTCCGCCACCAATCCCCAGGTGGGCCGCGACCAGTCGAACAACTCCAGCCCGCGCTTGGGCAGGCGGGCATCCGGGGTCATCTGG
>CAIYYI010000358.1 GCA_903930345.1 uncultured Verrucomicrobiota bacterium | reverse complement strand
TGGAGCTGATCGGCCGCCCATTTGCAGGCAACATAGTCTTTGGTCTCCTGAACCGGAGCTTTGCAGGCCCCCCACTCCAATTCGTTGGCGCCGACTTTCTGGCCCAGTGCTGAAGAGGGTGATTCCTCCCAAAGCATGCCTTTGTTGCCGCCGCTCGGATTGGCGAACTCGTGAAATGCCCACTGGCCTTCATCGAAGCCGGCCTCCGTCGTGTGCTTGTGGAAAATCTTACCGGCTGACAGCGTGTGATAGCCGTGTTTGCCAAAATATTCCGGCAGAGTGACGACATCCCTGGCTTTCGGCGCGTTCTTCAGATTCTGAGTGTTGCCGTAAACACCGGTCGAAGAGGGCCGCTTGCCAGTCAGCAGCGCCGAGCGGGACGGGCAGCAGACCGTGGATGGGCAATAGGCCTTGTTCATCACCATCGCCTGCTGTTTTGCCAGCCGGTCAAGGTTGGGCGTGATCGCCTGCGGGTTTCCGCCGAGGCAGCCGACCCAGTCGTTCAGATCATCGACGGCGATGAACAGAACATTGTAACGTTTGCCTTGATATTTCCCGACGTCGGGGAGGTCTGCCTTGGCAGGCAGGCTGAGGCTTAGTTGTGTGGCCGACCGGGGAGACTCCGCCCCACCGCAGACGGTGGCCAGCGGCGCCAGCAACAGGGCGGCGAGGAGCTTGAGTGAGGATTTCATGGTTGGGATAGCCGCCCAAAAAAATCCGATTAAGGCGAGCCTGCTTTTCATCTGCAGTTTCATTTTCGGAATCCTTTCTCGGAGCCGGCGCGTTTGCCGTCGTCTTTGAGGGTGCCCGGCTTCCAGTTGCGGGCGATGTCGAGATCGGTGGCTACCTTTTCCGTCAATGCGGTCACATTTATATCGCCCACGCGGTTGTAGAGGGCCGGGACATAATGGGCGTCGCGAATGGTAGCATACTGCTTCCAATGGGCCAGGGCATCGCCGAGGTGGCGCAAAGCCGCCTCGTGTTCGAACTTGTCGCCGTTCACGTCAAACAGAGCCAGCGCACACGCTCCGCGAATCTTGGACGCATAGTAGCGGCCCAGCCACGCCAGCGCTTCGCAGTCGGTGACGTTTTTCCGGAGTTCGGAGTCCTTCTTCGCGGCCTCGCGAAGCGTGTTGACCGAGGCGAACGTTTCCGATGCCGAGCCGTCGAGGGCTGCGGCGATTTCGAGCGGCGTGGTCTCCGTCATCGGCTGGCGGGCGGTGAGGCGCGCGCGCCAGTCGCGGATGCAAAGGACCTCCGCCCCCGGCATGGTGACACCTTCCATGAAATGGCGCACGGTGTAGAAGCCCTTGCTCTTCCGATGGCTCAAGCAGGCCTCGGGATACCACTTGAGGTCAATGTCCCCCCAAAAGAAGCGCGTGGTCAGCGGCATGACCTGCGACGCACCTTGCAGAGCACGGAAGAGATGCGGTGATGAAGCCCCGGGATGGCGGGCGGCCAGCAGCCGCTCGAAGCGGGAGTCCGGCAGCGAGGGATCGTAGGCCAGCCGGCCCCAGAGCATGAACGAATACCATTGCTTATCCATCACCAGGGGGCGCTTGCCGGGATCGGGATTGCGCTCGAGGAAGTCGCGGCCCCAAACGTAGCCGTCCGGTCCCATGTAGAAGCCGGCCATTTTGTCCGCCGGGGGCATGTTCAGGATGTATTCGCGGGCGTAGGCAGGATCGCCAAAGCGGAAGGTGTAGATGTCGTCATTGCGCACGGTGAGCCAGGTCTTCCTGCCGGGTGCAAGGTTCTCCAGCAGCGGCTGAATGAAGGGCGGCTTCGTGATCGAATACATGTGCGCCACCGAGTATTTGAAGCTGAAATCGAAGGTTCCCGGGTAGTCTTTGAAGGCGTTCAGGATGTCGCTTTGCGCAGTCCAGTGGAAGCGATGGATCATGCCGAACTCGCGCTTTGGATCATCCTTCAACGCATCACGCACGCCTTCGCCGTAGGTGTCCCACAGCCAGGCTTCCTTGGCTTTGGAATCCATTTTCTCCGGCATGCCCTCGCCTGCGGTAATGCCTATGCCAGCAAGCAGCGGGTAGGTCTTCACCATCTCACGCACACTGGCGCGGAAATACTTTTTCGTGATCTCGTTATCCAGATCATTGCTGATGCCGTGCTTGCCATCGGCACCGAAGGTGAAGACGTTCCAGGTGAAGAAATAGACCTGAATGCCGCGCTCGGCAGCGTGCTGCATAACCCAGCGCCAGAACTCGATCTTCTCATCAATGGTCATGCGCTTCACCACCTCGTGGTCGGCGAGCATTTCCGGACGGACCATGTCGGTGCCCGCAAAGCTGAAGGTATCATCAAGGCTGGCGCGGGTGCGCCAGACGTCATTCAGTGCGACCTCGGGAAACTCCGGCACCTTGACCAGCGAGGGGAATGGATGCAGGCTCCAGAGCGAGAGCACGTTGTAGCGGTGGCGCGCCATCGCGTCGAGGAACTTCGTCCAGAACTCGCGCTCCCACATCTCGGGAATGTTTGCCTGCCCGGCGTCGGAGCAGTCGGTGTAGCTAGGCGTGCGCAGATCGAGCGGGATATTGAACTTGATGCCGCGCCGCGCGATGTGGGGTTTCTGGTCCGAGTCTTTCAGGGAATCGAGCGTGCCAGTACGAATCGCCTCGGCAATATCCAGCCCCCCATACATTGCACCGGTTGCATCAACTCCGCGCACCTTGATGACGCGGCGGCCATCCCCGTTTTGCACGCGGATGCTGTAGCTCTGGGCGGCGGCTTTGCCATCTTTCTCAACGGCGATGGAAATGCGGGTTGCATTCGCGGCATCGCCCAAAGTCATGCCTTTTGCGGTGGCCTCACGGCGGATTTCCTCGGCGGCAAACTTTCCCGGTTCGCCGGTTGATGGATCGATAGTAAGACTGAGGCTGGCTGCCATCGCGGGGGCAGCAAATGCCAGAAGGAGGAAGGTGAGGCGGGCGAATCTTCCAGAGATGCGCAGGGGATGAAAAGGAGCAATATGAAGCATGTGTTGGAGGGTTAAGTTCATGGTCTGTGCTATTTAACTGGAACCAACTGAAGGGCGTCGAGAATGACGAAGCCGATGGTGTCTGCGTTTTTGATTTGGATGGTGGTTTCTACTTCCGCCTCCAGTTCCACCGTGCCGACCGGCTGAAAGAGCTGCCTCTCCGTCAGGGGCCGGGTTTGATCGATGGTGAGCTTCGTTTCACGGGAACCGCTGACAATGGTCACGGGCACGTTTTTGGCACGGGTTTCATGGGCGGAATAGGCCATCAGCAACGTGTATTTTCCAGCCTTGGGCACCTTGAGGCGGAAGGTGGCCGAGGCTTTGCCGTCCCCGCGGACATTCCTGTTTCCATTGACGGCATAGCCGCTTCCTATGCAGGGCGTGAAGTTCGTTGAGCGCGTCCACACTCCCGTCAGTTCGGCATCCTCATC
>CAIYYI010000357.1 GCA_903930345.1 uncultured Verrucomicrobiota bacterium | reverse complement strand
TAATTCGTGGTCATCACAGCTCCGCCTTCGTGTATTGTATCATACAACAAAAACACACCTATCCGGCTTGCCAGGCTGCGGGATATTTGCGACTGTATATCGCGTTATGAATACAGCATCAATTTCAGCCGGTGATTCTCCGGGCAATCTCGCCCCGAGCAGCCCGGACTTCCGACTTCCGCGTTCCGATGGGGCCATCCCCTTGTCATCGAATGTCCTGCCGACACTTGCATTCGTCCGCGTCTCATTTCCTGGGCCATCCGATCATCCAACCCGCCACCCGGCAAAACAAACAGCCGAAAACCCAAACCCGGTGGGGATTCCTCCGAGCCGTCGGTTCCGCGTTCTGCTTTTCCCGTCCCCACTTCCGCGTTCCGAGTTCAGGTGCTCCCATCTTCCATCTCCGATCTCCTACCATTTCCCCCCGTTTTCCGTGCGCCGCCGCGAAACAGGGTGCCAAAAAGTGCCAAAAGGTGCCAGAAAGTGCCAGAAAGTGCCAGAAAGTGCCAAACCCAGCGAAAAGCGACAGGCGACAGGCTCTTAGGGGTCCTGACGTATGAGGTTATTGGCACGAGTGTAGCATCCATGCCGCGCAAGCTGAGAGTTGAATATGCCGACCCCTAAAGGATTCGACCGCTGTCAGACACATTTTCGCGGTTGCCTTGTCTGGACAATGAGCAGATTCTCAGTGACACAAAACATGCGCCTAAAATCCGCCATCGCCTCCGCCCTCCTTGGTCTCCTGGTGCTCGAACCGGGCGGGGCGACCGCAGGTGATCTTCCCATACGCTGGGGTGGTGCCCCGGTTCCCAACATGGTTTCCAGTGCCCGAAAGCTGCCCGCCGACCTGGGAACGGCAAAAACGCTCTGGGATATCAAACTTGGCACTCACCAGTATTCCATTCCCACTCTGGACCGGGGCCGGATTTACCTGGGCATCAACGATGCCGGAATGGCGCGAGCGGGGTTCAAGGCGACCCAGGGCGGAGTGGTGGCCTGTGTTGACCAGGCGACCGGAAACCTGATCTGGCAGATGCCCACCCCCCGCTTCTTTGGCGGAGTGATCCCCCCTTACCACTTTGACCAATGGAAATGCGGCATCTGTTCCGGGCCGGTGGTGGACGGGGAGCGCGTCTATGTCATCAGTGGACGGGGCGAAATTCTTTGTCTGGACCGGAATGGCCAGGCCAACGGCAACGACGGCCCATTTCTGGATGAACCGGCCTACATGGGGCTGACGAACAACCCGGGCGGCACCCTCGCCGCGACCGATGGGGATATCCTGTGGAAATATGAGCTCATCAAAGAGCTGGATGTGGTGCCGCACGACGTGTGCGGCAGCACGTTGCTGATCGTGGGGGATCTGCTCTTCGCCTGCACCTCCAACGGCATTGACGACCGACACAACAGGAATCCCAGGCCCCAGGCCCCGACCCTTATCGCGCTCGATAAGAAAACCGGCCGGCTGGTGGCCCGCGATGCGGCGGGGATCGGCGAAAGAATGCTGCACTGCAATTGGGGTTCTCCCTTGGCGGCCGTGGTCGATGGGCAGCCCCGGATATACTTCGGGGCAGGGGATGGCTGGCTTTATGCCTTTGAGCTGCCCAGTTCGACCACCGGTCCGGTGCAAACCCTGAAACAGCTCTGGGCCCACGATTGCAATCCCCCCCATTACCGGGTGCGCGATGGCCAGCCTGTTCCGTACTCAAAGCACAACCTCAACCGTCCGGATGGCCCCAGTGAAATCATCGGAACCCCGGCGTATTGCGAGGGGCGGCTCTACGTTGTCATCGGCCAAAGCCCCCTGCATGGCAACGGGCAGGGCTGCCTCTCCTGCGTGGATGCGGTCACCGGCAAGCAAGTTTGGGCTTCCGAGCTGGTTGACCGAAGTCTGGCCACCCCGGCGATCGCCGAGGGCCTGCTTTATCTCCCGGACACCACGGGCAACCTCCACTGCTTCGATAGCCGCAGCGGCGAACGCCTGTGGGTGCAGGAACTGGGCAGCAAAGCCTGGTGCGCCTCCGCATTCGTGGCGGATGGAAAAGTGTATGCCGGCACGGAGGGCGGGGATCTCTGGGTGCTTCAGGCAAGCCGGGAAAAGAAAGTCCTCTCCCGGACCCGCCTGAAATCAGCCCCGGCCACCCCCATCGCCGCCGATGGCGTGCTCTACGTCCCGACCCAGCGGGGCCTGACCGCATATTCGCAGTAGCGGTAGTGCCCCACCAGCCGAACGGCCAAAGCGGCAACTCCTTATTTTCCCGGTTCCTTTGCCCAGCGCAGGCCGGGATTTTTTCCCTCGGCGATGGCCTGCCAATATTCGGTTTTGACGGCCTCGTAGATGCCGTTGAGGCCCCGGGCGTCCCGGTCTCGGTCCACCGTGATCCAGCAGTCCGGCACCGGCGGTTTGGGGGCCTGCAGAAACCGCGCCCCCTCAGTGCGGATGACGCGCGAGATTTCCCGGTCGGTGCCGTCGGGATTGATGATCCCATAATCGCTGTTCTCATAGAGGCGGAATCCTCCGGCGTACCACCAGAACATGATGCCATCCGCGCCCGACCCGGTGAGCATTCGGTAAAAATCCCGATAGTACTGGGCCGTGAACGCCAGCTTATCCGGGGACGGAGCCTGGGTGTGCATATCCCACACATGGTTGCCCATCTCGGCCCAGAGGACTGGCTTGCTGGGGTCGCACAGCCGGGCGTAATCAGCCGTGAAGCGGCCCGGCTTGACGTTTTCCCAGTCCCCGATGCGTCCGTAGGCCTCAGGCTCCCAGATGTCCACCGCATGGCGCAGGCCGTAGAAATCATAGGGCAGGAGCCCCGCCGAGGTGTGGGTGGGGTCGCCGGCGAACTGCATGCGGAAACTGACCGGATGCTGGGGATCAATACCCCGGACCAGGCGGCGCGCGGCGGCATAATTCGTCTCCAGCAGCTCGTCCAAGAAGCGGCGGTAATCAATCGCCATCCGGCGCCAGGGCCCATCCTTGACCAGGTGCTCTGCGGCGGGAACCTCCAAGGCGCCCTCTTTCAGTGGCGGGTCGAATTGCCAGGCGGTACGCGCTTTCTCGGGTGATCCGTACTGTTGGCGAACCCACTGATCCCACGGTTTCTGGTAATTCCGCACTTGGAAGCTGTGATCGTAATGGCTGGGCTCCCAGGCCAGGTCGTAGGCGATCACGGTGTCGTTTTGCGCCAGGCGATAGTGCCCGATCAGCGCCCGCATTTCCTCCCACCGGAACTCCATGGGCGTGCCGGGACGCAGGGAGAGGTTGACCTTGAGGCCGAGCACCTCGCAGCGGCGCAGGAAATCCAGCAGGTGTCCTGCCGTGAGCGAACGATGGTAAACAAACACGCTCACCGCGTTGAGGTTCATCCCCTTGAGGCGCGTCAGCTCGCGCTGGATCACTCCGGGATCGTAGCCGCCCCGGCCAATCCAGTGCTCAAAGTAATCGTTGAGGGGTTGGGCAATGCCGGTGCCCGGCATGTAGTTGACGCCATTGGCCCTCCACGGCTGGCCGCCGAGCTGAAAGCCCCCGTTCGTGATGGCCATGTACACGGGCTGGGCCGGGGGCGTCCATACGTGCAGATCGTGGGTCAGGCGATCCACCAACCGGCCAGCCTCCCGGAGTTCAACCACAACCGTAAAGCCACCCGGGGGCCAGGTGGCGGGCCGCCATGTCTGCTCAAACGTGGCAGAGGTCCCTGCCGTCAGATACGTTTGCCACCGGACCTCGTGGGCCATCCGGCCGGAAGCGGTTTCGTGGACGGTCAGGAGGAGGTTGGCGGCCCGGGATTCGGGAGCCAGGTTTGCCACCCCGGCACCCAGGCGGAAGGTCTGATCCGCAAAGACGGTGAAGAATTCACTGCCGCCCTCCTTGAGAAACAGCCCCCGGTGGATCGCCGCCAGGGTCTCAGCCAGCAGTGCGCGGATTTTTGGCTGCCGGTAAAAAGCCGGATCCTCCGGGGTGAAGACGGCTCGGATGCTGCCCGCGCCAGATCGGCTGAAGTGGGGCATCAGGACGCCAACCGCCCCCCGGTAATCCCCATCCTCGGCGCGCGCTTCCAGCAGGGGCTGCCATCGCCAGGGGCGCTCCTGTCCGTATCCGGCCCCTTGTGGGCGCGGGTGCAACGCGAAGAGCCCGGCGGGGAAGCGCTCCTCCAACCGGGCCGGGCTGA
The DNA here is from genome assembly GCA_903930345.1 of uncultured Verrucomicrobiota bacterium. GTDB lineage: Bacteria > Verrucomicrobiota > Verrucomicrobiia > Limisphaerales > CAIYYI01 > CAIYYI01. Next base: position 1,888 of record CAIYYI010000357.1, on the reverse strand, counting down.
CCAGGCCGCCTCCGGTCGGAGTGCTCAGCCGCACCGGGGTTGACAGGGGGAAAAAGAGGTAACCTGGGGAAAGCCCCTCCAGGTGGGGTGGGTTAATGGTGCTGGGAGGCAGGGCATCGCCAAAGGGATTGGGTGCCGTGCCCAGGTCATCCAGCCAGTACTCCTGCTGGCGGCCTGAGAGGGCGGTGTGGCTCACGGCCACTCCCACCATGAAGCGGGCCGCCCGGCGCGGGTTGAATCGGTCGCCCGGCTGGCTGCGGGGGGCGGGTGGCAGCCAGGCTTTGAAGGCTTCCGGCGGCAGGGCATAACGGGCCCAGTTCGTGGTGAGGTTGACGGTGGCGATCCAGCGCGAGCCGTCCTCCTCCGTCCATTCCAGCGACAACTGCCGGGTCTGCGGAGCGCCTTTGGCCCGGAAACAGGTTAGGGCATGACCGGTGGGAAAGGCCTGGTTCCAAGGTCGGCTGAGGTTGTCCCAGCCCGTGTACGGGTTCACCATCACATGCAGCGCTTTGCCCTCGGGTGCGGGGGCGACTTCCCAGCGGCTTTGGCTGGTGGGCTCATTGCCCCCATGACGCCACTGGGTGAGGTCACCCTGCTCGAAATCCTCCAGGATCCGGGCCGGCTTTTGCTGGCTGAGCGTCGCCTCATATTCCTCCCGGCTGAGCCATTGGTCCCGGACCTGGAAATGGCCGGGGCTCCAGGCCGGTGCACCCAGCGCCAGGAGGTTGCCGCCCGCTTTCAGATACGACCCGATGGCGTCCGTGGCGGCCAAGGGCAAACGCCGCACATTGGGCAGCACCAACAGGCGGAACCGTGCCGGGGTGAGCTGCGCGGCATTGGTCAGGGTTTCCAGACCGATGAGCTCCGGGGCGTACCCGGCAGGCGCCAACTGGCGGGCGAGGTCTTGTGCCAGGCCAGGATCCTGAGCGGGTCGGGGAGCGCGGAAAACCGCAGCGGGGTAACCCACCGCAGCAGCGGCCGGCCAAGTCAGCGCCAGGGCGGCCGCCAGCATCAAACAACCATGCACGAGACGGGGTTTCATTCCTTTAAAATGGCCGACCATCCCCCGGCATGGCAATGAGATTGCGCAAAGAAAACCACCTTCGGTGCCCCTCGACATGCGCGGTGCCGCCGTCTAGAATCCCCGCATGATCCCTTGGCGCATGACGATTCAAACATCCCTGAGGCAGGGCCGATTCCTGCGACCGGAATCCAATTTATTGAGCTATCAATCCCTCTGGCTCGGCATTTTTCTAATGGTGGCCGGCCTGGCTGGGGCGGCGGAGGTGAAGGATGGGTTGACCGGCCATTGGCGGTTTAATCAGGGTGACGGACGGATTGCCAGCGACCTTTCGGGCCAGGGCAATCATGGACGTATCATTGGGGGGCTCCTGGAAAGCACTCCACAGGCCCTCCGTTGTAACGGCATCACCACCGAGGTGGAAATCGCTGAGCGGAACCCGACAACCAGCCGAAAGGCTCTGACGTTCCTGGCCTGGGTGAAGCCTTCCGTCGTCAACAAACGGGCCATCATTGGCAAGCCGCATTCGAATCCCACCTTTGCCACGCCCATGCCCGGCTTGTACTTTTCCGACCGGGGCGTGCTGGCCTTCGCGGCGTGGCAGGCCAATGGCAACAAGGGTGTTTATGAGGGTGCCACCGAAATCAGCCGTGACCATTGGGTGATGGTGGCGGCTACTTACGGCGATTCGACGGTGACCCTGTATGTCAACGGGCAGCCGGACGGGCAGGGGAAGACCTTCCCCGAAATGGAGTACGGCGCGGGGCCGCTCTACCTCGGCCGGGCTAGGGTGGGCAGCGGGATGTTCCGGGGATTGATCGGCGAAGTGCGGGTTTATGATCGCGCCCTCAGCGGTTCGGAGGTGGC
>CAIYYI010000356.1 GCA_903930345.1 uncultured Verrucomicrobiota bacterium | reverse complement strand
GCAGACGCTCGTCCCTCCCAAGAGAGTCTTCTTCCAATATTCCAAGATTCCAGCATTCCATTATTCCTTTCCAAGTTACTCCCTCGTTTATTCCAGCTCCGCTGGCGGCGGGCTTACCTTTCTGTCTATTTGCTTTTTTTGGGCAATGCAATAGACTTCAAGGTCAAGGGCACGGTCATAATGGCTTTCGGTGTCGGCACGCAGATGCGAAGGCTTGCATTTTCTGGAAGCGCTCCCGGGTAGGTGTGTGTGGTTGTGCTTCCCATCGTTAGTGTGGAGGCCACGGCGTCCCACTCTTTGCCGCTGGCATCGACAATCTCGAAATAGAAAAGTTTGGCCAAGGGGTCGCTGACGCGGACAATGACGCTGGGCTTGCCACTGTTTTTTGTGGACACAATCATCTTGATTTGCGCAGCAGTTAAATTTGGATTGGCCAGTTCGACGTTTAGTTGTGCAGCGATGCGTGTGAACGTCACGACGCACATCGGATCATGCACAGGCGTGAGGATTTCCAGACGGCCTGTGAGTTCCTTAACCATGGAAGCTTGTTGAGCAGGAAGGTCCAAGATGAGCTGCATACCTGGCGGAGTTGTGGGGTCACAGATGACGGGTGTCCACGTCTGGTTAGTCTTGGTGAAATCCTGCTCTTTCAGGAGCAAGTTCTTCCCTGTATCATCAACCGCCTTATCCAATATGCAGCGCATCCCTTTAATTTCACGGAGATCTTTTCCGAAAAGATCCAGAGCCACGACAAGATTCCCTGGGCAGGGGTTGTCGGTTGGAATGTTAGCCTTGATCTGAATATCCGTGGGCCGAGCAATGACGAGCGTCGTCACCATCAGTAGAAAAAATCCAGCGATTCCTTTTACAGTCATTTCTTCGTCCTATCCGTTTTTATATGTCCAACTTTTAACGCTCAACGCTCAAGTAAATTCGAATCCACTCAGGCGTTTATTTCCCTTTCACAGGACAGACCGGGTAACAGCGGCCGCAGGCGATGCAGTTGTAGCGGTCGGCCTCGTGCTCAACACGCCGCCGGAGTTGCGAAATGCCCAGCATGCGCAGCGCGATGATCAACCCAAAGAGGCCCCCGGCAACGGCACTGCCCGTCTGGAATTTATTTGTTATTTTCTCAGCCTGCGCTTCAAGCTCTTCGCGCGTTTTCCCCTGTTTCTTAGCGGCTTCGATTGCCGGATACAGCGCCTCTGTGGTGGGTGTGCTGACCTGCATCGCATCGCGTGTTTTCACAACCGGATGCGCAGCGGCCAACAAAGGACCGACTTTCATCCAGCCTGCGGACGAGAAGCCGACAACCAACAGCGGCACGATAACCATCAGTTTTAGAAACCGCCGGAACAAGACTGTACGCATCGCGTCCGCGGGGGCCTCACGCGGAATCGCTACCGCGTCTACCGGACAAACACCCACGCACAGCCGGCAGTTAATGCATGTCTCCGTTGTAATATGGACGGGCTTCCAGGCCAGACGTGAACACCCTTCCAGCAACACGCTATAGGGACAAAAATAACGGCAATACGGCCGCGCAACCACCAGGCCCAACAGAAGGACCGCCATCCCCGCCAGCAACAATGGCAAGGGGGCGCTTCTGCGAAAGAGTCCGACAAACGGATCCATGCGGCAAATCAGATAACCCGCGCCGTTCAACGTATACACAAGGCCCAACAACAAAACAACCAACGGAATCAGGCGTAACACCGCGTTTACTGCGCGCGGAATGCGTTGCGGGCGAACAATAAAGAGATCCTGCAAGACACCCAACGGACAGACTGCGGCGCAAAAGACACGTCCGAACAGGAGCGCAAACAGAAGCGGCAACGCAAAGAATGCCGCAATGCCCCAAGCCAAGCCGCCGCCCTGCCATGCTGCAACAGCCACATTTTGAATG
>CAIYYI010000355.1 GCA_903930345.1 uncultured Verrucomicrobiota bacterium | reverse complement strand
GGACGGCTTGTTTGAAGGCCACCTCGATTTTGAAACGCACGCCATAGAGGCGGATGATGTCCAGCGCGCCAAGGGTCAGGTCGGTGGTCAGGAAAATCCGGCAGCCCCGCTGCGGATGGATCACAAGCACGAGTAACTACTCAGGTCGAAATGGCAGCGGGAGGGCCGTCGAGGAGGAGGGGGTGAAGATTGGTTCACTTTGCGCGGGACTCCAGGCGTTGCCTCTGTCACCCTTTGGGTGTGACGGAACCCGAGATCATCCAGGGCCGGCGGATCGGCGGTGCGGAGTTGACCGAGATTCGTGGATTCATTGAGACCAACCCCGAGTGGAGTCGGCGCCGATTGTCCGAGGCACTGGCCCAGCGATGGCAATGGCGTGCCGCGTCCGGCCAACTCAAGGACATGGCGGCACGGACCTTGTTGCTCAAGCTTCAGGAGCGGGGTTTGATTGTCCTGCCGGCGCGTCGGCAAGTGGCCGCCACGCGTCGCGTTCAACCAGAGCCGGACCTCTTTGATGCAGTGCCGGTCCCAGCGGTGGTCACCAGCCTGGCAGCGTTGCGACCGCTGCGCATTCAAGTCGTCCGTCCTGGAGAGCCGGACTGCGTCCGGTTCGAGCGCTATCTCCGCCAATATCACTACCTGGGCCATCGCGGCCCCGTGGGCGAGAATCTGGGCTATTTGATCCACAGTCGCCACGGCGTCGATCTGGCCTGCGTGCTCTTTGGTGCGGCAGCCTGGCAATGCGCGGCGCGCGATCGGTGGATCGGTTGGACGTCCGAGCAACGGGCGCAACGCTTGGCGTTGGTGGCCAACAACGCCCGCTTCTTGATTTTGCCTTCCGTGGTGGTGCCGCATCTGGCCACCCACATCCTGTCCCCAATTACCCGGCGGATCGCCCAGGACTGGCAACAACGCTACGGGCATCCAGTCCATCTGCTCGAGACCTTCGTCTGGCCCGACCGCTTCCGTGGGACCTGCTATCAGGCCGCCAACTGGATCGGCGTGGGGCAGACCACCGGGCGCACCCGGCAAAGCGCCCGTTACCGGGACCATGCGGTGCATGCGCCGGTCAAAGACGTTTACCTCTACCCATTAACGGCCGATGCCCGCCCCGCCCTCTGCCGATAAGAGCCGGGAGGAGTTGCGGCGCTGGCAGCAGACCGATCCCGACGGGCTGCTGGACTACACCCTCCAGATCCAGGCCGAATTGCGCCAGTTGCGGGATGCGGCCGCGCAGAACAGCCGCAACAGTTCGCGCCCGCCTTCCAGCGACCGCGCCGGGCAACCCAAGCCCCAGAGTCTGCGCCAGAAGTCTGGCCGCCAGCCCGGCGGCCAACCCGGTCATCCCGGGCGCACCCTCCAACCCAGCGACCAGCCGAAGCACGTGGCGATCCACCCGTGCCTGGAATGTGCGTGCGGCCGTGATCTTTCCCGGCAGCCTGCCCTCGGCTATCAAAGCCGTCAGGTCTTCGATTTGCCCTCGCTCCAGCTCGAATGCACGGAACATCGGGCGGAGATCAAGGAGTGCCCCGGTTGCCACCACCAGGCGAGGGCGCCGTTTCCCCCCGGGGTCACCGCTCCCGTCCAATATGGGAAGAACTTCCGCGCGCTGCTGGCCTACCTCTACGACGCCCAGGAAGGCGCCAGCCGGCGGATCGGTGAAATGTGCAGGGAAATGTTCGGCTACCCGGTCAGCGAAGCGACCTTGCAAGCCGCCCGGCAGGAGCAACACGTCGCGCTGGAACCCTTTGAAGCTCGCCTGCGGGAGATCCTGCCCCAAGAGCCCGTCCTGCACGCCGACGAGACCAGCGTGCCGATTAACAAGGTCACCCATTGGTTGCATGTGGTGTGCACGCCGCTGCTGACCTTCTTCGCCATCCATCTCCGCCGCGGCCAAGAGGCCATGGCGGCCATCGGCATCCTCCCCAAGTTCACCGGCTGGCTCATGACCGACTTTCTCTCCAGCTATTTGAACTTCGAGCAATGCCTGCACACCTTCTGCAAGAGCCACCTCCAGCGCGAGTTGGTCTTTCTTTACGAGCAACATCAGCAAGCCTGGGCCAACGACTTGCACCTCCTCTTCCGCGAAATGCTCCAGTCGGTTCGGGATCTCAAAGCCAGGGATGCGCCCCCGACCGAAAGGCAGTATCGCCGCTGGCAACAGAAATACCGGGACATCCTGCGGGCTGGCCGCCGAGCCAATCCCCTCTCGCCCCAACAGCGGACCATGAAACGCTGCAAACAATCCAAAGCGCAGAACCTGTTGGACCGCTTGGAAGGCTACGAAGAGGCCATCCTCGCTTTCCTGTGGGCGCTCGAACTGCCCTTCACCAACAATGAAGCCGAGCGGGCCTTCCGCATGATGAAAGTCCGCCTAAAGATCTCCGGTTGCTTTCGCACTCTCGAAGGCGCCCGCCGCCACGCCCGCATCCGAAGCTACATCTCAACGCTGCGCAAAAACGGCTTGCCGGTCCTCGAATACCTCGGCCGCGCCCTCGACGGCCGTCCGTTTCTGCCTCAGGCCGCCAAATCGACCTGAGCAGTTACG
>CAIYYI010000354.1 GCA_903930345.1 uncultured Verrucomicrobiota bacterium | reverse complement strand
AATCAGGTACAGACGGGCGATGGCGCCCGGAATGTTCTGGCCGTTCCATCGCCACTGGTAAACCAGGGGGGCAGTGCCCCGGATATTCACCGAAAAAGCTGCGGCATCCCCTGGAAAAACCCGCAGCGATTGCGGTTGGTTCAGAATTGCCGGAGGGGTATTGGGCGGAGTCAGCTCGGCGGTGCCACTGACTTCCACTCGCAGCCCGGTGGGCGACACGCTGGTGCCGGCATTATTGACCACAAAATCAAGAGTATTGGTGCCGTTTTCAAAACCATTGGTGATGGTGAAATACGCTGAAAAAGTCGCAAAGCTGCCATCATAGGAAAGCCCGGTGGCCACGCCGTTGAGGCGCACTTCGGTGATGCCATTATCCGAACTCCAGCGCGCGGTTACCACCACGGTGTTGGGATCGAAACCACTGAGGTCGAACGACTGGCGGAAAATATAGTTGCCGGCGGCGTTGCCTGAAGTCTGCGAAGCCATTGGCCCAATCCACTTGGAAGAAGGCCCATTGGCCAGCCAGGGACCGCTGGCTGCCGGAGCGATAGGCCAGCCTTCATTGATGACGATGGCATTGGGGCCGGGAGCCCCGATATCAGGGCTTTGGATCAGCCGGTAATGGGGATCCACCGCGCCCGCAGCAAGCAGAGCGCCGCTGCCATCCACGCCCGTGTTGTAGAGGCCCGGAATGGTAACCGCTCGGGCGGATACTGGCACAAACCCGAACCAGCAAAAGCTCAATGAAAGGCACAAAGCGAGAGCCCGGGCTGTGGAAAACAGAACAGCGCTGTTGGGTTGCATAACTAACACGAACCATACCATGGAAACCACGGCTGGCCCAGAAAAAATCAACATTCGACCGGACAAACCGTCCTGCGGCGTCACCGGCTGTTGAAATGGGTTCCACCCAACGCGGGTATAAAATCGAGATAGGGGGGAGGCTTGCGCCTCCTCCCCTCTCACACCACCCGGCGTGCCTGCTCGGCACCGGGCGGTTCCAATCAACAAGCATTTCGCGCAGCAAGATAGAATGCCTCGGGGTCGAGGAGCCCCTCGTCCTTGAACCACGCAAGGCTCATCGCGCGGTGCGCTTGCGGCGTGTCCGCCAAGCGCCACCATCCCTTTGCCGCCAAGTCCAGCACCAGCTCGCGCATCTTCGCCAACGCATCGGGCGCGCCGGCGAACTGGTCGAGCTTCTGAAAAAACGTTTTCAGCTTCATGTGTTGGCCTTCTCGGCTTCGACGCTGTCCCACATCTCCCGGTAGGCGTGGACGTAGCTGGCGGTGGCGGCGGGATTGATGGTGTGGTAGTGGCGGCAGAAGGCTTTGAAGAGAGCGAGGCCTTCCGGGATGCAGGCGCAGTCAAGCAACTGATCCAGGGTGTGCTCGATTTCCGGAACCGCCCGACATTGGGATCGGATAAGGTTTTGCACGATGGGAGTGAGCGCCGCGACGCGTTGCCGATGGAGATCGTGCAGGCTGGCTGCCAGGGCCCTGATTTCGGCGAAGTCGGGGGCCGCAGGGGGCGCTTTAGCTTTCATGACCGATCTCCTTTCCGAGTTGTTTGAGAAAGGCTTCCATTTCCCGCTTCTTGGGCATTTCCACAGCGTAGCGGGAGACGAAGAGTTTGTTCGGCAGGTCGCCGAGGGCGAACTCGACGAGGGCTGCATTTTTCCGCGTGCAGAGGAGGATGCCGACGGGCGGCTGGTCGCCGGGCGTCATTTCGTGTTTGTTGTAGTAGGCGACGTAGTTCCCGAACGGACCAGTTGCCCCGGATGCACTCGATCTCGTAGAATCGGCGACGGGTGTCGTCGGAAAGCTCCAGCAGCTCGGAGAGATGCGTGAAGGAGAGTCGGTGGATCAATTCGGGAGACACCGTCTCCCCAATGTGCGATTTGGCAGTCACTGACTCCCAAATTGGGATTTCCAGAGAATCGCCTGTGGGCAGGAGGGTGAACAGGCTGGCTGGCTCAATGGATTTGGCAGTCACCGACTGCCAAATCTGCGGGTAAACCTGATAAAATTGCCGGAAGCGGCGCAGATCGCGTGATGTGACCCTGGGTAAACCACGGATTGCAAGACGTTGGGAAAGGGTGTTGATGAGACCTTCGCCATAAGCAGCCCGGTCGCGTCCCTGTTGCTCGAACTCGACGATACGATATTTGGGGTGCGGAACCGGTGGTTTCGCTTCGCTCAACCACCGGCTAATGGCTTCCAAACCTCCGGTTTGGTGTGACTGGGTGCTGCCCTACACGTCCGACCGTGAACAAGAAACCAATCGCCCACCGCACCCACTTTTCTGCGCCCTGCCGAAAAAAGAAAGCGGGCGGTCGCCAGCAAGGCAGCCGCCCGCGCAGGGAATGCCAGGAACCCGCTTACTTGGGCGCGTCTTCCTTCTTCGGCTCTTCCTTCTTCTCGACGAACAGGTCCTTGCGCTCCTTCAGGAGGGCATCCAGAGACCACTGGGTCACCTGATAGGTCCAGGCGGACAGCTTCTTTTCCTGGTTCAGCTTCTCCTGGAGCTTCTTCAGGTTATCCTGGAACTCCTTGTCGAGGCGGGTTTTGTCCTCAGCCTTCTCATCCTTGCCGGCAGTCCGTTCCGAGGGGAACTGGCCGGCGACCTGGAAGGCCAAGTGGTAATTGTTCTCCGGGGTTTTCTTGCCCACCTTGAGCTGGTAGGTGAACCCCTCAAAAGTGGTCAGCTCCAGCTTGGTGGGCTCGTTCAGCCCGGTATCCTCCGGTTTGGCGTTGGGCAGCCCCACATCCGCAAAGGACGGTGAGGCGAGGGCCGAAGAGGCGCTGGAGGCCTTGCTGACATCCAACACTTCGCCGGGCTTCGTCTCCGCCAGATTCCAATCGTTGGTTTCGCTCGCGCGGGCGATGGCCCAACTGTTGGAAGCCACGGGGTAATCCACCCGGACGGACTTCACCTTTTCCACCTTGAAGAAGTCCTTGGCCACCCACGGTTCCGCCTTGGCTTCCACGTTGTTGAGCGGGTCGCCGATCTGGCAGACGGACTTGATATCCGTGCCCACCATCAAGTAACGCCCATCGGGCCAGGATCCGCCGCCGCCCATCGGGCCGGCGTTGGCCGGGGCCTGCTTCATGCTTTTCTTGCCCACCAGCAGGCTGGTCAGGACCTTGCCCGCCTTGTCGCGGAATTCCACCAGGGTGCCGGATTGCGCGCCCTTCTCCGGCGGCAGCAGCTCCAGCACACTGAGCTTAGAGGGGCCCACCTCCACCGGGGTGGTGACCTTCATATCGCCGATCTTGCGGAGGAAATCGCGAATCTCGTCGAAGTTGGCCGGGAAGTCGGCGCGTTCGCGCACCTTCCAGGTGTCATCCTTCTTTTCCAGGTTCAGCTCGCCGGACGCTTGGCGGAAGGTGATCCGCGTCACGTCGTTCACCGGGAAGTCCTTGAGCAGCTTGCCGCTCGCGGAACCGGTCTCCGACCAGTTGCCCTTGCGCTGTTGGTAGAGTTTGATTCCGGCCCCGGCCATGATGGCGGCGGCCACCAGCAGAATTAACAGTTGTTTGCGGTTCATTTCGCAGCCCTCCGATTACGATTCACCAGCGCCAGCCCGACACCAAAGAAGGCGACGAGCAGCGGCATGCCGGCGATATTCATCCACTTCACGCGGTTTTCCAGCGAGTCCACTTCCTTGCGCAGCTCCTTGCGGACCTCCTTCAACTTGCGGCCCGCCTGGGATTCGGACTTGCGCAGGTTCTCCAGCTCCTTCTTCTGTTCCGGGGAGAGGATGAACCGCTGACCAGCCTCCTTCTTGGATTGCAGCTCCTGGATCTTGCGCTGGGTGGCGTTGCGCTCCTCCTCCAGCTTCTTGACCTCTTCCAGGAACTTGGACTCGGCCTTGGCCTGGATGTCACGCACCCGGGTGAACGGCCGGGCCTGGGTGGCGCGGCTGCGGGCGTTGACCAGATTGTCATCCCCGCCCAGCAACTCCACCATGTTCTGCAGCAGGGTGAGGTTGCCGCTCACCGGCATGGCCACCTGCTGACCCATGAAATTGGCCACTTCCACGCAGAACTGGTCGTTCAGGAAGTCGGAGTCCGCGAACAGGATCACCGTGTTCTCCTTGTCGGAGGCCTTCAGGGCGTCATCCTTCTTCTCGGCGGGCTTCTCGTCCTTCTTCTCCTCGCCCTCGGCCTTCGGGGCATCCGGCTTGCCGGCGGGGAAGGCGGTCTTGAACTTGCCACGCAAACGGACGGCGACGTTGTACTCCTTGCCGGACGGCTTGAAGTCCTTCACCACGGCCTCGCTCGACATCCGGGCCATGAAGCCATCCACCAACTGGGAATCGGTCGAACTCTTGATGAGGGTTTCCAGCTTCAGCCCCTCGGCGGGGGTGCCGGTGAAGGCGCCCGCGAACGGGAACAGCACATTGTCCAACTGGGCCAGCATGATCTCATCCGACTTCATGTTGGGCTTGGCCGGGGCAAGGAGCAGCGGCGCGACCTTGGGATTGTAGCGCGGGCTGCGCAGTTGCATATCAATCAGCACCTTGCCGTTTTCCAGGTCGAGACCCCACGCCTTGAGGAGCTTCTCCAGGCTGGAGCCGGTGGGCTGCTGCATGCCGCCCATCATCGGGTTGCCCGGATTGTCCATGACGGCCACCGGATCCAGGCAGGCGATGAGCTTGCCGCCGCGCAGCACAAACTGATCGATGGCAAACTGGGCCTTCTCCGAGATGGCCTTCGGGTGCAGCACCAGCAGCACCTTGATATCCGCCTCAATCTGGTCCGTATCCATCTGGACCTCTTTGACGGTGAAGTCGCGGCGCAGCTCGTTCACGAACATCCACGGCTGGGGCGGGCGCTGGTTGGGGTTCATCTGCATCATCATGGGGTTCATCTGGCCCCCCATCACCTGCAGGGCGCTCATCACGCCAATGACCGGCTTCTCCGGGCTCAGCACCTGGGAGAGGGCGCGGGAAAGGTCGTACTCCAGGAACCGCTCACGCTCCGGGGAGAGCGCGGGCAGCGCCACCCGCTGATCCAGGCAGGCCAGCGAGATGCCGATGCGCACCGACTCGGTCGGCGAGATGTTCAGGGCCTCGACCCCGTCCGCGTTGGCAGCCTCCTCGGCGTCCGTGTCCGGCTTCGGGTCGAACTTCTCCAGGGTGATCTTGCCCTTGGAGGCCTGCCGGTACTCGTTCAGGAGATCATCCACGCGCTGGGCGTAGTTCTTGAACGGCACGGGCATCTCCTCGCCCTGGGAGCAGTAGAAGCGGATCTTCACGGGGGTGTCGATCCGGCTGATGATCTTGCGGGTGCCGTCGGAGAGCGTGTAGGCCTTCTCGGCGGTCATGTCCACGCGGAAGCGCAGGGTGCCAACGATGAAGTTGAGGGCGATGAACACCAGGAGCATCGCCGCCACTCCGATCGTGGAAAACAGCATCGGTTGAATGGAATTCTTGTTTTTCATGGCTTGCGAAAAAAAGGTTAGTGGCCGGAACGCAGGCTGCGGATCACCACGCTGGTGGTGAACAATCCGAAGCCGATGACCGAGCAGAAGAAGATCAGGTCGCGCAGGTCCAGAATGCCCCGTTTGAAACTTTCAAAGTGGGGCACCACGCTGAAGGCGGCCACGGTTTCCAACACCGGGGTGCTCACGACATCTTTCAGGAGATCCGTCACCGGCGGGAAGCCGGCCAGGATCAGGAACAGGCAGACAACCACGGAGATGATGAAGCTCACCACCTGGTTGCGCGTCATGGCACTGGTCATGGTGCTGATCGCCAGATAAGCACCCGCCAGCAGGAAACTGCCCACGTAGCCGCTCACGATCACCCCGTTGTCCGGGGTGCCGAGGTAGTTGACGGTGATCATGACCGGGAAGGTCAGGAACAGCGCCACCCCGAGAAAGGCCCAGGCTGCCGCGAACTTGCCCACAATCGCCTGCCACGCCGAGACCGGCATGGTGAGGAGCAATTCGAGCGTCCCCTGGCGGCGTTCCTCCGCCCAGACACCCATCCCCACGGCGGGCACCAGCACGAGGTACAGCCAGGGATGCCAATAGAAGAACCAGTAGAGCGATGCCTCCCCGCGCTCGACCAATCTGCCCACCATGAAGGTGAACAGGCCGGTCATGCCCAGGAAGATGACGATGAAAACATACGCCACCGGTGACGAAAAATATGCGCTCAGCTCGCGCCGCGCGATGGTTAACACGTTATTCATTACTTAGCCTCCTTCGTGGTGTCCGGCAGCGTGATGCTGCGGAACACCTCATCCAAACGACCTTCCTCCGTATGCAATTCCTCCACTTTCCAATGTTCCGCCATGGCCGCCTCGGCCACGGCCCGCGCCAGCTCACCATCGCGCGCGTCGGCCTTGGGATAGACCCGCACCAGCACGCCCGCACCCTCCTCCTTCACCACCGCCGCCCGGCGCGCCAGCCCGAGCTGGCCCAGCCGACCGGTGACCGCGGCACCCACGGTGCCCAGCACCCGCAGCAGGACCGATCCGGCCTGCTCCGATTTGCGCTTCAGCTCCGCCGGCGTCCCGTTGGCCACAATGCGACCCCGGTCGATGATGATGGCCCGCGAACAGGCCGCCTCCACCTCCTCCAGAATGTGGGTGGAAAAAACAATCGCCTTGGTCTCGCCCATCCGGCGGATCAGGGACCGCACCTCGTGCTTCTGGTTCGGGTCCAGGCCATCGGTCGGCTCGTCCAGGATCAGCACCGGCGGATCATGGATGATGGACTGGGCGAAACCAGTACGATGCCGGTAGCCCTTGGACAGCGTATCGACACTCTGGTGCAGCACCCCTTCCAGGAAGCACATCTCCACCGCGCGGTGGATGCGTTGCAGCTTGGTGGCACCGGTCAACCCGCGCAGCTCCGCCGTGAACTTCAGGAAGCCGTACACCGTCATGTCTGAGTACGAGGGTGCATTCTCGGGCAGATACCCGATCTGCCGCTTCACCTCGATCGGATTCTCCACGATGTCGAAGCCCCCCACCTTGACGGTGCCGTCCGTGGGCGGAATAAATCCGGTGATCATCCTCATGGTGGTGGATTTCCCGGCCCCGTTGGGCCCGAGGAATCCCAGCACCTGCCCCTTCTCTACCGAGAAGGAAACCCCGTCCACCGCTCGTTTGGGACCGAATGTTTTGACTAAATTTTGGACTATTATCATGCTTTCGTTCTCCAAAGCCCCGCCAAACCTGTTGGCGGATGATTTCCCGAACCCCGTGCATCGGGGTTCACTCTCATTCCGAAATGGTCGGCTATGTGACAGTTTTGCTCAGCCATTTGTCAAGTCCTTGGAGACATTTTGTCAGCGGACGTTCAAAATATTTTCATGATAAAGCTCGATTAAAGTCGGTCGGGGGAATTCCCAGGCGTTCCGCTGGGAACCGGGATGCCACGATAAACCGGCCATCCAGAACCTATGCAACAAGTTCATTCCCTGGCATATGGAAATATTTTTCAGCCCAATGTGCGTCCCAGGCAAGCGGCGGAATGGAAACTGATTGAATCGCAGGGCACCAAGGTAACAAAGCGGGGTAACTCAAAAATACAGAGTCGTCGGAGGGCAGGGCAACGAAGGAATGCCAACTGCATATCACCATTCATGAATCGCTTATGATCATTTTCCCCGTTGCGGCTGGTGGCCACCCCCCCATTAACCATCCAGGGAATGGCGCAAGGTAACCAGCAATTGATTCGGGCTGTAAGGTTTCTGCATGAAATGATCCCCGGGACGGAGATCCAATGGTCGACCCGCGATATCGGCGCTGTAACCGCTGCAGTAGATGACCTTCAGGCGTGGCTTATCCTGCAGCAGTTTCTCGGCAAGCACCAGTCCACTGATACCGCTTGGCATGACGAGATCGGTCAGGAGCAAAGCCACCTGGTCGCGATGTGTCGGCCATACCTTAAGAGCTTCCACTCCATCGGCAGCCTCCACCACCTGGTAACCGTGCCGTTCCAAAGCCGCGCGTGTCAGAAGGCGGACCGATGGATCATCCTCCACCAAAAGGATGGTTTCGGTTCCGCCGCACAAGTCAGTTTTTTCGTCCGACGGGGTGGTGCCCGCAGAGTTGGACTGCCAGGCTGGAAAGAACACCTGGAATCGAGCGCCCTGGCCTGGCTGGCTTTCCACGTTGAGCCAACCAGCGTGTTGGCTGACGATGCCGTACACCGTCGCCAACCCCAGACCGGTGCCCTTGCCGGTTTCCTTAGTGGTGAAAAACGGCTCAAAGATCCGCGGCAGCACCTCCGGCGGGATACCCCGGCCATTGTCACGCACGGAGAATCCGACGTAATGACCAAGGGCGGCATCCGGATGAAGGCGCTTAAAATCCTCGTCCACGTGAAGTTCGGTGGTTCCGATATGGATAAAGCCACCTCCGGACATGGCATCGCGGGCATTGACCGCCAGATTCATCAGCACCTGTTCCAACATGCCGGCATCGGCACGGGTCATCAACGGGGCAAAATGCAGATGCAACTGGAGGCGCACGTCATCACCGATGATGCGCTGGAGCATCTTGGTCAGGTTGGTAACCACCGCATTGATGTCCAAAACCCGCACCTGCATCACTTGGCGGCGGCTGAACAGGAGCAACTGCCGGGTGAGGGATGCGGCGCGTTCGGCGGCGGAACGGATATACCCCAGTCCATCGCGAGTAGTCGCCGGCAACTGGTCTTCCAGCAGCAAGTCAGCCTGCATGATCATGGTGGCGAGAATGTTGTTGAAATCATGCGCCACGCCGCCGGCCAACTGGCCGATGGCGTCCACTTTCTGGGAATGGCGAACCTGGGTTTCAAGCTGGATTTGCTTGGTGATGTCATGCTTGACAGCCACGTAGTTGACAATCTGCCCAACTGAGTCGCGCACCGGGGAAACGCTGGTCTCCTCCTCAAAAAGCTGGCCGTTCTTTTTACGGTTGATAAAACGGCCGTGCCAGACCTCGCCGCGCAAAAGTGTGCCCCAAAACTGCTTGTAGAACGCGGTGTCCTGCTCACCACTTTTGAGAAGACGGGGGTTTTGTCCGATCACCTCCTGCCGGGTATAACCGGTGATCCGCTCAAAAGCGGGGTTAACATACTGGATGACGCCCGCCGGATTGGTGATGACAATGGCCTCCGCCGCCTGCTCCATGGCCGTCGCCAGGCGCGCCCGGTCTTCCTCCGCCGCCCGGTGTGCCGTAACGTCTTCCGCCACACCCGCGATGCGCACCACCTTTCCTGACTCGTCCCGGACCGGAAAGGCACGGTCATGGATCCAGCGCATGGAGCCATCCGGACGGGTGATGCGATATTGGGCATCAAACTCCCCTGAGAGCAGTTTTTCCCGGGCCAGGTCGAATGCCCGTGCACGATCGGCAGGCAGAATCGCTTCAAACCAGGAGCGAGGATTCTGATACAGGCTCTGGCAGGTTCGACCCCAGATCCGTTCATAGGCCGGACTGACGAAAAGCACCTGCTCCTGATCCACGCTGGTGATCCAGAAGACCTCCTGGATGCTTTCCACCACATCGCGGAACCGCGCCTCGCTGGCGAGCAATGACTGTTCCGTGCGGTGGCGCTCCATGGCGGCACCCAGCACATGGGCGGCAGTTTCGAGGGCGCGGATCGCCGGTTCCGGCCACACGTGATCATGGAGGCACTCGTCGAAGCCCAAAAAGCCCCACAACCGGTCGGCGACCCGGATGGGAACAACCAGGATGGAGCGGATGCCTTGGGCCAGCAGTATGTCCTGTTCCGGCTGAGGAAACTCCTGGACGAGCCCTGTGAGTGCGTGGCCCGTTTCCAACACTTCCAACCAACGCCCAAAGCCGACGGCGCGAAATGGCAGGCTTTGCAGCTCAGGATTATCCAACTGCGGCGAAATACCCTCCGCCACCCACTCGAAGCGTTGGCTGGCCAGCAGTGTACCATCCACGGCCTGGTGGAGTTCGAAGACGTAGGCGCGGGACGCATCGGCACTCCGGCCGAGTTCCTGGAGCACCTGCTGCAACGTCTGGCGCCAGTCATTGGCACCCAGCAGCCTGGCGGCGGCCATACCGACCGCTTCCAGCACGGCGTCGCGCTGGCGCAGGGCTGCCTCGTTCCGTTTGCGCTCGGTGATATCGACAACCAGAACCAACACACCTGGATCTCCACCCGGCAATAGGATGGCGGTTTCGCGTAACTGCACCAAACGCATGCTCCCATCCCTGGCAATGTTTTCAGCCTCGTGATTGAGGGTTTCACCTGCCAAGATTCGGGCAAGGTGAGCCGACACCTTGTCCACCGCGGATGCGGGCACAAACATCCTGATATCATGCCCCATCAACTCCTCACGGGTGAATCCAGTCAGGGAGCAGTAGGCCTCGTTCACCTCAATGATCCGCCCGGTGGCATCCTCCAAGAAGATGCCTGCCGGGGAGTGATCGAACAGCATGCGATAGCGCATCTCCCGTTCGAGCAACGACCCTTCCACCTGCTTGCGATCGGTGATATCCTGCACGATGCCCGAGATCCGCTGTGCTTGGCCAGGCACACTGAACTCATGCCCGCCGGCCACCCAGATCCACCGCACCCGGCCATCCGCGCGGCGGATGCGGCATTCAAAAGCCAAATCGGATTGGGTTTCAGTCGCCTTGCGCAAACAGCGATCCACCTCCGGGCGGTCTTCGGGCAACACATGGCTCAGAAACACTTCGTTATCCCACTTGGGCAACAAAGTCTCGTAGCCGAAAATGCGGTCATGGAGCAGGGTGCGGTAGGTGAGTTGGGATTGAAGATCCAACTGCCAAGCGCCGAGGTAACCCGCCTGAAGGGCGAATTCAAGTCGTTTCTCGCTGGCGCGAAGCCCTTCCTCCGCCCGCTTTCGGCCAACGGCTTCCCAGGTCTGGTCAGCCAGTTGCGAAACAATGCGGACATCCTCCTGGGTATAATCGGACGGCTTGTTGCCCACCCCGAGGAGCGCCACAATCAGGTCGCCGCGCAGCACGGGCACAACCATTTCGCGCTCCACGCGGGCATGTCCGTCGGGAAGGCCTTTGCGGTGCGGGAGCGAGGCGTAATCATTGTGGATGACCGGTTTTCTTTCACGCACACAATCCACCCAAACACCGGCCTGGCTGATGGGATAGTGCATTCCCTTCCCCGGAACCCGGCAGAATTCCGCCTTGGTTCTGGTGGACCAATTCTGCAGTTTGACAGAGTTCTGATCCGCTTCCACAAAGTGGTAGAATCCAATGACACTGCCGGTGAGTCTTTCGGCCTGATTAAGGGTCTCCTCAATCAGCTCATCCATGGAATGCGCCGTGGCGAACTCCATCAAATGCAACCGGGCCTCATGAATGGCCAGATGGCGCACCTGCTCCGTGATGTTCCGCAATGAGGCGAGCACCAACGGTCGACCGCTCACCGTGATGGCTGACAGGGATATCGCGGTCCAAAACTCAGTCCCATCGAAGCGCCGGTGAATCCACTCAAAACTGGTACGCCCCAAGGCGAGTGCCTCTGCCAGTCGCGCCTTGGCCGCCTCGGCAGAAGGAATACCCCCTGGCTGGAAACCGGGTGAAAACGCCTCTGGCGTGGAGCCTATGACCTGCTGCCGTCCACCGCCAATCATGGTCAGAAAGGTCCGGTTGCAATCCACAATGAGGCCATCCCCGAGGAGAAGGCAGGCATCGGGCGAATCATCAAAAAAAGCGCGAAACCTGTTCTCGCTCTCGGTAATCTGCCGGTTCTTGCGCAGGACCACCACCAGGGCGGCACCGAGGATAACGACGAGCAGCAACGGAAGCACATAGCCATTTGCATCCCGCATGGCTCCCAGCGTGGCCAGGCAGACAAAGCGGTCGGGGATGGCTTCGCTGAGACGGTGCAGGAACGTTTCGTGTTGCCGTTGCGTCCACAAGTACTCCTGGCTATACGAATGCACCACGAGGATCGACGTTGGGACGGCGGCGTTCAGGCATGACACACAGCAGAGGGTAAACCCCACCGTGAATCCCCCAGTCGCACGACCGACCAAGGAGACCAACTTAAGCCACAACCTGTTAAACAACAACATGATAGCAAGTCGTTCTCAAACACGAGACCAGCCAGCCATAGCAATACCGGTCCGGATGTACCTATCCTATCGCAGCAGGGGATGTCGGGAAAGAGAAATATGCTGTGCGGTCGATCTCCACTCTCGGCGCGGGGTGGCCAATCTGGCTGCGCCAAGTAATGGGAATCATCGCACGGACACAGGGCCCGCCCCGTTTCGACGGGTCTCCCCCAAGCCCAGGAGCGGGACTATTTCCGCCGCCTCGGCGGAGCCGTAATTGAAAATGATAAAGCCGCCCGTTCCCTGCCGACGGGTCACCTCAATCTGTTCGATCACCTCCTCAATGGGTAACCGGGAGGAGGAGGCGCTGACGCCGATGCCGGGATAAAATGGCGTCCGCCCAACCCATTCCTTCTGCCGGGAAACCAGGTTGGCAAAACGGCCCCTGCTTTCCGTGTAATCCATGGGGCAGACAAAATCAACCCAGCCCTTTTCGCACCAGAGCTTCCAGTCCTGCGCTACCGAGTCCCGATCCGCAGCCCAGTTGGGAAATACCGCCGCCGAAATCTTGATCCCGGGCCGGACCGAGCGGGCCTGCTCGCTCACCTGGCGCACCACGGTGGTGATGTGGGATCGGCGCCAGTCGAGCCACTGATGGCGCAGCTTGCCCGGTTCCAACACCTCTTTGGGCCACTCCTTCAGGGGGGAACCAACCAGCTTCTCAAAACGGGTGCGGCAACCGGAACAGAAGCAGTGACTGCCATCCGGGTACCGAATGTAATCAAAGTGGATCCCATCCAGGTCATACCTCTGGGCCAGTTCCACCATGGAGTCCACCTCCAGCCGCTGGTTGGCCGGATGGGATGGGCAAAGCCACGGCTGCCCGGATCCGTCACGGCCCTTTTGCAGGCGGTTTTCACGGGCCAGCCGGTCGCGAAACTCGACCGGGACATTGCCACCCAGATTCCAGTTCACCTTCCAGACATGCATCTGGAGACCGTATTTGCGGGCCGCCTCCAGGCATTGCGCGACGGCATCCCCCCGGCGGGCCACTTCGCGGGACACCGGCAGGACCCGGCTCGGGTAAAACGCCAGGCCGCCCCAGAGCTGGTTCGGGAAGATGGCTGTGAATCCATTGGTCGCCAACCGTTCCAAGGCCTGGTCCCAGCTCAAGCCATCGACGCCATAGGCCTGATGACACCAGAAGGCGCGGAATTCGTTGCTGCGCGATGTCTGCATCAGGCAATAGGCCCGGCGCAGACGTTCGGTTGCCAGTGCAGCCATGGCCAGGGCCTCGGACGGCTTCCCGGCCGCCAGCAACAGACGGGTCTCCCCCAAGGCCTTTTCCACCTCTGACAGCGCCTCTCGGGCCGGGCCGGAACGCCCGGGATGGGCAGCCACCTCTGCGGCCGCAGCCACCAGATTGGTCCAGCGCCCGATTTTCCCGGCCCCGGCCAAAGCGTGCTCCACCGCGGTTTTCCAGAGATCGGGGTTCAAGCTGCCCAGCAGGGCGAGCAGCCATTGGCGCTTGCGCACCGGATCATCCGCCAGCAGCACATGCGTCATCACCAACCCGCGCGCCGATCCCACCACGGCCGGCAAGCCATTCGGATTCCCCTGGGCATCCAACCATTCCGCCAACACCCGCCCCCGCCCGCCTGCGGGAAGGACTTCGTGGATGTTCCAGGAACGCTGCCCCACCCTGGGCGGCGCCCCGTTCAAGGCCCCCGGCAGCGCCCGCATGTGACTGAAAAATCCGGGGGCCGACTCCCGGACATGGCGGCCCTCCGTGACCCCCAGTGCCTGATGCAACCCGGCGGGCACACTGTAAAACACGAGGAGTTTCCCGCCGCGCACCATATAGGTTTCCAGCAACCGGGAGGCCCCCTCCGGCAGCACCGGATTGTGCGGCAGAATGACCACGCGCGCCGCCTGGATCCGCTCCATCGACAATTCCAGATCGCTCAGGATGAGACAACCCAGCCCCAACTGATCCAACTGCTCCGCCATCCCGGAGGTGTAATCATCCACGCTTTTCGCCTCGGTTGGACGGATCCTGCCCACGTGATCACCGCGCACAATGACCACGCTGGCATCCTTTCCCGGCACCCCGATCAGGCGGAGGTTGCGGATTTCAAACTGGGTGTTGCGGTCCCGCCCCTTCCAGGCCGAGAGACGCACGCTCCTCACCTGGCTCCAGCCAGCCGGGGTGCCCTCCCCCTTCATTTGGGACTTCATCACCCGCACCGTGTGCCAGCCCGCTTCCGGCTCCGGATAAAACGCGGCATGATACCAGCCGCCACCGCTTTGCAAATAGAGACTGAAATAGGAGATAGGATCCTGATCCGGGCAGCGGAACTCGAATTCCACGCCGGAACTGGCGGTCATGTCCAGAGCCGCCGGGCAATCCCAGGAGGCCCGTTCAACGGCATTGCTCAAAAAACGGCAGGAAAACCGCATTCCATCCTCCCCCACCCACCCCACGGGATCGGAACCCTTCATCGGCACCCAGGCCGCCCGCAACGCCGCCTCATCCGCATGGCGGAACAACTCCGCCGGACAAGACAGCAGGGACAGCAAAAAAACAGCCAGCACGCCGGACAGGGCAAAACCCCTCCGCCAACCCGCCCTCGTTGCGCCGATATCCAGCACCCTCTGGCAACAGCGGTCCGGTTTTGATTTCATCATCATGGCACGGCCTGCAACACCATCGGGGCCGGGGCGGAAACGCCACCCTCCGGGCCGGGATATTTTCAGGCAAAAATGAAACAGATAGCCAGGCCTTTCCGCCTGGCGGCCAGCCCCGCAACGTTCCTTCAACCAACCGGAAGCCCCAGCCGATCAAACTTCGGCGGCGGGCGGCGTCGCCCCAGCGGGGGTGGGCACCGGCTTGACGAACAGGGGCAGCGAACCCTCATGGCGGCCATCAATGGCCACATCCACGGAATAGGCCCCGTGCTTCTCCAGTTTGAACCCCTGCAGGTTGATGATGAGATTGGCGGCCACGGTGTCGTCATCCGTGCCAAACTTGATGTTCAGGTTGCCATCGATGTTGGGCAGGATGCTCTTGCCATCCTCATCGATCACGTTGAACCGGATCGAGTGCTGCCCCTCCTCAATCCGGGAGAACCGGATGCGCAAGGCGATGGCGCAATGGGGATGAACAATCGGAACCCGCGCCGCCCAGATGCTGTCAAAGGCCCCGAGCAGATTCAATTTCCCCTGACTATCCGTGGCCGCATCGCAAATCGCAAAAACTTCAATGGTCATCTTGTGGCCATTTTCCCCTTTGCCGGAAAATCAGCGAGCAAAATTTTCGGCCGTCAACCGACCTATCCCATCCCCCACAGCACAGCCTGGGGTGAATTCAGGCCGCCAGATCCAGGAGAGGCCACCGTTCTGGAATCGCTGGATGGGTCGGGCAATGGGATCGCACGTGTTCACGATATAAGGCATGTTCACGCATGCATGAACGCTGACCATTTCATGAACACAAAGAACCTTTCTGGAGTGGCGTTGGCGAAGGCTCTGGCGGAGAAGTTGGAGGAATTGCTGCAGGCATCCGTGTCTGCAAAAGCCCGTTTTTTGCAGTTGGACATGCCCGCGAAAACGGCTAGAGTGGGGCCCAGTCAGGGGCCAGCCTGGCCCTGGCGGCAATGCGTCCGTAGCTCAATTGGATAGAGCTT
>CAIYYI010000353.1 GCA_903930345.1 uncultured Verrucomicrobiota bacterium | reverse complement strand
GTTTTCATGAGCCAGGAAATGGGTGGCTCCTGGGTCCGTTTGCCCTGGTGCGACAAATATGAATGCATGGTCAGTAAGACGGCCGTCCAACCAACCGCAGGACACAACCCCAGCCCGGCGGGAAGACCGGGTCAAGAAATAGTGGACAAAGCGAGGCATGGCAACAGCCGATTCATATCATTTCAGCACGTCATAAAAGGCGTCCAGACTGGCCAGGGGAGCGTTGGGCGGCAGGTCGCAGCCGGACGACAACACGAAATTCCGATGGTTTTCAGTCGCGTCCAGCAATGCCTGCACGCGCTCCCGCACCGCTTCCGGATTCAACTGGCAGAAGACACCCGTGGGATCAAGATTCCCGCACAGAACCACGTCCGCCGACACCTTCGGCAAAGCCACAGCCAGATCCATGGGGGCACCAAAATGGAACGTCTTCAGCCCGGTTTCCAAAATGGCTGGCAGGTGCAACAGACGCGCGGCACAATTGTGCAGGATGAGGGAAAAGCCGTCCTCCCCCACGCTTTCAGCCAGCGGACGGATGTAGGCGGACGAAAAGGTGGCGAGCATCCGTGGGGAGAGCAGACCGGCGGCGGGCTCGGCCATGATCAGTCCGTCGGCGCCGTTTGCCTTGAAGGCGCGGGCATAGGCCTGCAAAAACAGAGTGACCTTTTCGAGCACCACTCTCATCAGATCCGGATCAGTCAGGGCGAGTTCCATGGCTTCACTCACCCCCACCAGGCGCGCCGCCAGGGAGAAAGGGCCGATGCAGCCGGCGAACACCATGGGGCGGCCCGGCAGTTGGCGCAATTGGCGCACCGCCTCCAGGTAAACACTGGTGCGCCGGTCCCCCGGCTGGGGAATGGCCAACGCCCGGGCTTGTTCCAGGTTCGTGACCAGACGACCAGTCACCGAGGGCACCTCCATCTCCGAATGGTAAAGTTCGCACCCAAAAGCCTCGGCTTCGGCGCTCAGATCCATGGCGGAAAGCACAAACGGAGTGTCGTAACGCTCATGGATGGCAGACTGTGCCTCCACTTGCGCCCGGGCATCCGTGGTGATATCGCAGACCCGTGCTCCGGTCAGCGCCAGACCGGGATAGACGGCAATGGGCAGTGCCAGACGCCGGGGGGATTCCAAGATGCGTTGATTGAACGCGGAAGAAGTGGTGGTGTTGACCATGCCTGCCACCTTAAACCCACTGATCGCCGGGGGAGAATGGACAAATCACGGATTGGCATGCACCAATGCCGGGAGGTTCAGGCGTGGCGGGCCATCTGCAACCGCCGGTATTCGGTGGGGGAAACCCCCTGGAATTCCTTGAATCGACGCGAAAAATGAAACGGATCCTGATAGCCGAGGCGGGCGGCGATTTCCTTCATGGGCAGGCTGGTCCCCTGCAACCATTCGCAGGCGCGATGAATGCGCAGCAAATTCAGGTAATCCCGTGGTGAACAACCGGTTTCCTGCTTGAACACCACGGTGAAATGTGCGGCCGAGAGATTGCAGAATGCAGCCAGCGCGCCGACCTTGAGGGTCTGGTCCAGATGCTCGCTCATGAAAACGATGGCCTGGGCCACCTTCTCCACGCCGGTGGCCGCCTCTTGGTTTTGTTCATAACGCCGCCCCACCAGGAGCGCGAGCAGATGGGCCAGTGATTGGGAGGCGCGCAACATTTCCACAAACCCAAACCCGCGTTCCAGGCAGGCCATGATCTCGTTGAACAACCGGGACACCTGCAAGTCCTCCCCCACGCGCATCACCGGTGTTTTTTGAGTGAGGCCGGCTTCCGCCAGATACTCGTTGGCCAGATCTCCCAAGGCATGCACCCAATGGATGGTCCAGGGTTGGAGTTCACTGGCTCCGTAGGCATGGGGCATCCCCTCCGGAATGGCCAGCAGATCACCTGCGCGCATGGCCAGGCGGTGACCGCCCAGTTCAGCCCAGCCAGCCCCTTTGAGGCAGTAGATGAGAATGGTGTGGTCAGCCCCGTGCGGCCGTTGGCGCAAATGCCCTTCAGCTTTGGGGTAATAGCCAGCACCACATACCGCCAATCCCTTCAGCAAAGGCCGTTGCCGCATGATGGCGGCAATCATCCGGGCGGACCGGGTCGCCCGGTGTTCGCCGGTGAAACCCGAACCTTTTTCGTGCCGTTGATCCATGGTTGGCAGTGCTGTACTGCCGGTCAGCCTGCCGCTTGCCGACGAATAAAACGAGCAAATTGCGCGCGCGGTGAACCGCCTTGCTTTTATGCTTTCAGAGCCGTGACCCATGGATTAGGGTGATTCCATGGCGCGACGCTTTAACACCACGGGGCCTTGCCTTCCGGCAGAGCATTACATGCTCAACCCGGAAGATCGCTGTCCGGGGGTGATGGACTTGATCGAGGGCAAGGATTTCTTCGTGATCCATGCCCCCCGCCAGAGCGGCAAAACCACGTTGTTGAAGTCTTTGGCCCGCCGAATCAAAGCTGGCACCGACCGTCACGCCCTCTACTGCTCGCTGGAGAGTGTGCAGGGAATCAACGAGGCGCCCCGGGGGGTGTCCGCCATTTTGAACTGCCTGCAATTGGCCCTCAAATACCATCCAGCCCTCAGTAATGCCGTGCCGGATTATCTGCGCGAATCGGATGAAAACACGGCGGTGCGCTCCTTTCTGACCGAGCTGGCGATCGGCGCCAAGCGGCCGGTGGTGATCTTCTTCGATGAAGCGGACTGCCTGGGTGGGGAAACCCTGATCAGTTTTCTGCGCCAGTTGCGGGATGGGTACGTCAACCGGGGTGAAATCCCATTTGTCCACTCCCTGGCCCTGGTGGGCATGCGGAATATCAGGGACTACAAAGGACAGCTTCGACCGGATAGTCACACGCTGGGTTCCGCCAGTCCGTTTAACATTGCGGTGGAAAATATCACCTTGCAGGATTTCAGCCGTGAGGAGATTGCCTCCTTGTTCCAGCAGCATACTGACGATACCGGACAGATTTTTCCTGCTGACCTTACGGATCAGGTTTTTGCATTGACTCGTGGACAGCCGTGGTTGGTTAACGCCATCGCCCGAGAAATGGTGGTGAAAATCTGCCGGAATGACTTTGGCAAACCGCTGGATAATGCGATGGCGGAAGCTGCGGCCCAACAGATCATTTTGCGGCGGGACACCCATGTGGACAGCCTGTTGGAGCGGTTGCAGGAAAGCCGGGTCCAACGGATCATCGAACCGGTGCTGCTGGGGGAGGGTGAAAGCATTCAGCGGGGGGCCAATGATTTCCAATATGTTCGCGACCTTGGATTGATCCGGATTGATCAGGGGGTCATCCGCATTGCCAACCCGATCTATAGCGAGGTTTTTGCCCGCACACTCAACGGCGACTTGCAATCCATGCTGCCGGTGGAGCTTGTCCACCGCTGGATGAATGCCCAGTCAATTGACATGACCGGGCTGCTGATGAGTTTTCAGGAATTCTGGCGGGACAATAGCGCGGCCTGGCGCGAGCGTTTTCAATACAAGGAAGCGGCCCCGCACCTGATCCTGCTGGCGTTTCTGCAAAGGGTGGTCAACGGCGGAGCCCGGATCAGCCGGGAGTTTGCCACCGGCACCCGCCGGGTGGATGTCTTTGTGGAATATGCCGGGAAACGATATCCCATTGAGCTGAAGCTGGTACGGGGCACAAAAACCCGGGAGGAGGGCCCACTGCAATTGGCCAGGTACATGAACACCCTGTCCGCCCAGGAAGGCTGGCTGCTCCTGTTTGATCTGCAATCCGCCTTGCCTTGGGAGCAGCAACTTTCCTGGGAGACCATCCATCGGGACGGACGAACCCTCCAGGTGGTGGGAGCGTGACCTTGCCGCCGGGCGGCGTCCTCACATCCAAGACCCGCGCAGCGGTTTGGGAGCGAGCAGTTTGTTGATCACCTCATCCTCCGGAGCGATTTCCCTGATGGGATCCCATTTGAATTTGCGCCCCGCCTCAATGGCCGCGATGCCAAGGTGGGAAAGCGAGGTGTTGCGGTGGCCCACCTCCGCGTCCAACAGGGTTGGCCCCCGGCTCTTGACGGCATCCAGAAAATCGCGTTTTTCCGAAGTTTTGTAAGTCAGGTGCAAGTCATTGGAACCAGGCTTCCAATCGAGCAGGGAATCGGGCTTCACCTCCATTTCGGTGGGATAATTCACCTGGATGTGGCCCTCGGTGCCCTCGAAACGGACATAAGGCCGATCGGATTTGCAGGTAAGGGTGACCCCGTTGGCAAACTGGTAATGCACTTCGAATTCCTGGACCACATTCCACAGATTGCCCGCCGGTGGGAAAGTGCCTTTGCCCTCCACCCCAATCGGACCGGTGCGTTCCGTGTTGTTGGCCCACATGGCGATATCGTTGAGATGCGCGCCCCAGTTGGCCATCATGCCATCCGCGTAATTCCGGATGCAAATCCAGCCCGGCCGGCCCTTGGGGTTCTGGCGCGGATGCACACGCTGCTCGGTGTAAGGGGCAAGGGGCGCGGGCCCCTGCCACAGCTCATAATCCAATTCGGCTGGCACCGGCATTTCCGGTTGGGCGGCCAGGGTGGGATCCTTGGGGGTGCCGGTGATGATGCGCTTCAGTTGACCGATCCTGCCGTTGCGCACCAACTCGGCGGCACGGTGGAAGGTTCGCAGCGAGCGGAATTCGCTATCGGTGCGGAAGACCCGTTTTTCCCGGGTCACCAGGTCGCTCAACCGGCGGCCCTCAGCCACGTTGCGGGTGAGCGGTTTTTCGCAGCACACATCCTTACCCGCCTTGATGGCCGCGATGGCCATCGGCACGTGCCAATGATCGGGTGTGGAGATCATGACCGCGTCAATATCCTTGCGGGCGAGGATTTCGCGGAAATCGCGGTAACTGGCGCAGTCCCCGGGGCTGCCGGTCCCTTGTTTGGCGTAAAAATCCGTGACCTGCTTTTGGGCCTGCCCCAGCCGCCATGAATCCACGTCGCACACCGCGACAATGCGGGCATCGGCCTCCTTCAGCAGACCCGGGATGTTGGCATAGACCGCCTGGCGGCCCACCCCGATCATGCCGATGGTGATGCGGTTGGAGGGGGAAGGATGGCCACTGGCACCCAGCACACGGCTGGGCACGATCAGGGGTGCGGAGCAGGTGGCGGCCAGCAGTGCGGTGTGGCGCAGAAAGGTTCGCCGGGTCAACGGGGTGTGTTTCATGGGGAAGGCTATTGGCTGAGGTATTGCCTGATCAGGCGCAGGTTTTCAAAGGGTGTTTCGTAAGGCAGTGCACCGGTGCCCATCACGCAGTTGGTGCGGTCGCCCACGATGGCCAGCAGGTGGTCAATGGCCCGGTAAATTCGTTCCGGCTCCGGGCAGGCGACCACGCCAGGATCGAGGTTGACGCGGATTTTGACGTGTGGATGCGTGCGCCACACCGTTTCCACAAACGCCTGCTGGTTAGTTTCCACGTTGCAAACCAGAAAGTTGGTCCCGGTGGAAAGCAGCTCGGGCAGGATCGGGTAGGTGTTGCCGCCCATGATGCAGGGCACCGGGTGCCCCACGCATTCCGCCGCCAGGCTCAGCATCCGCTGAAGGGCTGGCAATTCCACCCCGCGAAACTGTTTTGGCGAAAGGATGGGCGGGGCGGCGGCGGATTCAAAAAAGGCGATATCCAGCCCGGCCTGCGCAATGGCCCGGCAGAGCACCGCCTGGTTTTCCGCCAGATGCATCAGCAGTTGGGTGGTTTCCACCGGGCGCAGGATCGCATCCTCGCACAGGTTGCTGATGCCTCTCAGATTGAAGGCCAGCGAAAAGGGGCCCGCCACCGGGATCCGCACATCCGCCCCTGGAAACTCCCGCTTCAGCCGCTGGCCGGTCTTCAGCACCATGGCAATCCGGCCATCGCAGGCGGGGTCGAAAGCCGCCAGTTCCAACCCTGCTTCCAGCGTGGCGAGCAGTGGTTGATGGATCGCGGGAATGGCGTCGTCCTCCGGTTTCTCCACCCGGGCACCGTAGGCCTCCGCCTCCAGGTTGTAAATATCGATCCCCACCGCGATGACCTGGTGCTGATATTCCAGATAGGCGCGGCGATGCGCCTCAAACAGCAGGTCCGAGTCGCGGGACACCGCCCAGGGTGAGCGCCCGACGAAACGGGCGGCATGCTCGTAAATGGCCGGAGTGAACGCGATTTTCATGCGTGGCCAGAGTGCGTTGTCATGGAAGCAGCATATCGGTGAAGGCGGCGAGCGGGAATGGCTGGGGTCACAAAAAAATGTCTGCCATCACAAATGCTTCATGGCATACTTCGCCCCATGCAACAGCCGGACGATGATGCCGTGCGCCGGGTGCGCTGGGCCAACCGCCGCATTCGAAGCGCCTGGGTGGTGGTGGGGGAGATCCTGTACGAGCCGGGCGGCTATTGTGGGCCCCGGGTGCAACGGGATTATCAGTTGGTCATCATGCATTCCGGCGGCGGACGGGTCGTCGTGGGTTCGCAGGAACGGGAGTTGAGGCCCGGGTTTGTGCAGCTTTTCCGCCCCGGACATCCTGAGCACTTTAAATTCGCGGAGCGGCACCAGACGCATCACTCCTGGTGCTCCATTCAGCCCTCGTTTGTGCCCCGGGATATGCGGAGACAACTGGATCACTCCGCCCCGCAGGTGGTCTTAAACGATGTTTTCCGGCATCTTCTGGCCGCCGCCGCCGCCCTGCCCCGAACCGCTGAGGCGGGGATGGAGGGTGAAATCGACAACCTGGGGTTGTGTCTGTTTGGTGAATACCTGCGTCTGGCGCGGGAGGCGGCACCCCAGTGGGAGGGGGAGGAACCGGTGCGCCGAGCCCAACGATTCATGGAGACCCACTTTGGCCAGCCGGATTGCCTGGCGCAGGCTACCGAAGCGGCCGGGGTATCCCGCAACGCCTTGATATACAAGTTTCGCGCCAGCCTCGGCCTGACCCCGGCGCGCCACTTGTGGCGCCTGCGCGTGGAGCGTGGCATAGCCTTGCTGGGAGAGAGTGGGCTGACCATCTCCGAGATTGCCTACCAATGCGGCTTCAAGACGCCGTACCATTTTTCACGCCTGGTGAAACAGGCGCAGGGCCATTCCCCGCGTCAGGTGCGCCGCCTCGTGTGGGCGGGCCAGGGGGCACGGACCTGAGCAGGCCTATTCCAATGAGCGGATGCGGATATCCTTGAACCGGATACGCAGTTCGTCTCCCGAATGCAATTGCAGGGCAAAGTGGCCCTTGCGGCCCACTTGATGGCGCACATGCGCCGCGTTATCCAGTACGCCGGTGGCGTCCCAGTCGGTGCGGATCACCCCGTTGACGATGGTTTTGATTTTCAGGCCGTCGCAGAGGAGCACCAGGTCATTCCAACCATCGCCATCATCAGCGTACTTGAACACGTGCTGCTTGGGTTCGAACTGCGGCTCCATCCGCCAGTCTTTGAGGCTGGGGAAAATCCAACGCTTTTCCTCCCGCGTTTCGTCATAGATCAGCCCGGTGCGCCAAGTCATGGGCCCGGGGGGATGAATGTCCACCTGGGGACCGTCCAGCCAGCCTCCGGCAGCGGTGTCATCATACCGGCTCCGGAACTGCACCCCGCTGTTGCCAGTGTTGCCCCGGAAAACCTGGAACTTCAGTTGCAGCTCAAAATCACCAAACTCCTGGTCGGAGAGCAACCAGACGTAGTTATGGTTCTTGCGGCCCACCGCATCGCAGAGGATGGCCCCCTGATCCACCTGCCAGTAGGTTTTGGCCTGGTCCTGGGGCTGGCACTTGACGTTCCAACCGGTGAGATCGCGTCCGTTAAAAAGGGATTGCCAGGATCGGGGCGGGGCCGGGGTTGAGGCGCA
Source organism: uncultured Verrucomicrobiota bacterium (assembly GCA_903930345.1). Lineage (GTDB taxonomy): Bacteria > Verrucomicrobiota > Verrucomicrobiia > Limisphaerales > CAIYYI01 > CAIYYI01. Next base: position 37,796 of record CAIYYI010000353.1, on the reverse strand, counting down.
ACCGGCCCAAAGACAGGAGGCACCCGCCAGGCACCAGGCGATCCAACGTGGCGGAGTGTTCATGGCTGGTTAGGGGGAAGAACGGAGCGGAACCCCAAGCCGTCATTCCCGTACGACGGATAGTCCCCATTGCGATTTGCCGACCGACCGTTGAGCGCGTTGCTGCCCCAACTGCCCCCACGAATCACACGACCCCAACCGGAAGCCGGGCCACGGGGATCCGTTTCCGGAGCACCTCCATAGCCCTCATACCAGTCCCAACACCATTCCCACACATTCCCCGTCAGGTCGTAAAGCCCATGGGCATTCGCGGAAAAGGCCCCCACCGGACTCGTGAACGGAAACACGCCGTCGTTGTAACCGGGATGATATCCACGGGTGGCACTGGTGTCGCAGGCAATCCCGGCATCGCTGTAAAAATTCGCCTGGCCATGCGTGATCGTGTCCCCCCACGGAAAACGCTGCCCGTTGGCTCCGCCCCGCGCCGCCTTCTCCCACTCCGCCTCCGTCGGCAGCCGATAACCCTGGTCCCACCGCACATGCGGAGCCACCTGGCCACTCTTATAGACCACCGTCATCCCCACATCCGTGTAATACGCCGGGGTCTTTCCCTCCCGCTGCGATCGCGCATTGCACCACTTCACCGCGTCATACCACGTCATGTTCTGAGCTGGATGATTCGCACCCTTGCCTCGTGCTCCGTACTCGAAGCTGTACCCGTTGGCAATGGCCCAATCATACACCCCGTCCCACACCGCCTTGGTCACCTCACACTTGTCCATGTAAAAGGCCGAGACGGTCACCGTGTGCAGGGGCAAAGCAGAACTGCCGCCATCCAGGGAATCACCCATGGTGAAATCTCCCGCCGGAACCAGTGCCATGCCGGTGGTCACCACGGGTATGGTGGATTGGTCCACCGCACGGTAAAAACGCCGTCCGGCCTGCGTTCCATCCGTGTCGCTCCACACAAACGCCTCCGCCCCCAGCACCACACTCGTAATCGTGTTCCACTGGTTGGTGTTTCCCACCGTGCTGGCCCACTGGATCAACGTCACCGTGCCCGGCTCACCCTCCACCCGCAAAAGCGGGGCCATCGTGATGGCCATCCCCAGCGACCTGGGCGGCAATCCAATGGTTACAGCCGGGGCACTGGCATAACCCGTGCCGCCGTTGGTCACCACGATCTGAATCACGCTCCCATTGGTCAACTGCGCATACGCCCCTGCCCCGCTCCCTCCGCCCCCGGAAAAACCCACCGGTGGTGCCACCAGATAACCGGCTCCCCCATCCGTCACAGCAACCCCCGCCACCCGACCGTTCAAGAGTACCGCCACGCCGGTCGCACCCCGCTCCGAATGAGTCTGCGCGCCGAGCCTCGCCAGCCCGGCCAGCAGGCCCACCGCCAACACCAGACCCCAAACGTGCAATAGCCTTTTCATCGTGTTTTCCGTTGTCTATGGGTATATTCTTAACCGTCATGCACATTCCCTGGCAAGCTTATTGGTTCGAGGCGTCCGACCAAATCCTGATGGGCAAACACTTGACGGAGCCCCGGTGCGCGGGGATGGTATTCGCCGTCCCGCAGCGGGCGACGTGACCCCGGGCGCGACTTGGCGGCAAACCGGTTGGCAAATCTTTTTTATATGCGTGGATTCATACGGATGGGGTTGGGATTGTGTCTGATGGGGGCCTTGACGCTCACGGCGGGGGCCGCGACCGCACCCAAGGCCAAAACCAAGGCCAAGGCCCGGCCCACTCCGGCCAGCAGCGAGGAAAATGAGAAACCCGCCCGCAACACGATCGCCCGCAACCCCTACATTGGGGCCATCGTGGTGGATGCCGTCACCGGCCAGGTGCTGTTCGAGGACCAGGCGGACGCCAAAGCCTACCCGGCCAGCGTGCTCAAGCTGATGGATCTGCTCGTCATCCTCGAGAAAATCAACCAGAAACAGTTGTCCTTCCAAGACCAGGTGACCGTGAGCGCCAAGGCCTCCAAAACCGGGGGATCCCAAGTATGGCTGGCGGAGAAGGAAACCTTCACCGTGGATGATCTGCTGTACGCTTTGATGGTGCAATCCGCCAACGATTCCGCCGTGGCCCTGGCGGAAAAGGTGGGCGGCTCCACCGAAGGGTTTCTGACCCTGATGAACCAGAAGGCGCGCGATCTGGGCATGAACAACACCGTGTTCAACTCCGTCCATGGCCTGCCTCCCGCCGCCGGCCAGCCGCACGACGTGACCACCGCCCGCGATTTTTCAATTCTGTGCCGCGAGGTGTTGCGCTACCGCGACACCCTCCGTTACACCTCCACCCGTGAACGTCCGTTCCGTCCGGGTGTGGGCGCCAAAACCGTGGTGATGCGCACCCACAACCACCTGCTCGGCCAGGTGGAGGGCTGTGATGGGTTGAAGACGGGCTATATCACCTCGGCGGGCTTTTCCATTGCGGTGACCGCCGCCCGCAACGGCCGCCGGCTGATTGCGATTGTGCTGGGCAGCAGCGACCGCCTGGGGCGGGATGCCAAGACGATGGAGCTGATCAACCAGGCCTTTGCCAAGGTGCCCACCGTTGGGCCGGCTGTCCCGGCGTCCATCCCGGCCCGCAAGCCATGAACGCGGTGGAGCTGAACGAGGCCTTGCTGGCCAAGGCCGCCGGCTGGGAGGCCATGAAACGCGCGCGCGCGTTGTTGGATAACCGGCAGGTGCTCAGCTCCAATTGGACCCCGCCCATCCTCAAGGGGGTGGTGCAGGACGGCTCCATTTCCTACCGTGCGGGCCTGGTCATCAAAAGCCCGAACGACATTGAGAACATGTGCGGCTGCCGGGATTCCCGCCAATGGGGCACCATCTGCGCCCATTCGGTCGGGGTCGGTTTGCACCACCTGCGCCGTCAGCAGTTGGAGGCCGGCACAGTCCGCCCGGCAATGCCGACTCCCCCAGGCCTGGCCACCAGGCCCCCGCCCGCACCGGCGGTGCGCAAAACCTCCCTGCGGGTGCTGCGCCGGGCGGAGGATGGCACCACCGGCCAGCCCTGCCGTCTGCACGTGATCCTGCCGCCCAATCTGCCCCAGGCCCTGAGCCGCGGGGTGATCATGGTCTGCATCGAGGGGGAAACCAGCCGGGGGCGCATGCCGCTGGGCAGCGTGGATAAGAGCCCCCCCTATTCCCTGAGCACCCCCGATGAGCGGCTCCTGGCCCACCTGGAGGAGCTGGCCGGCGAAACCCCGAGTGTCATCCAGCTCAAGACCGACGCCTTTGCCGACCTGTTGGGCAAGCTGGCCGGTCACGAACGGGTGACGTTGGGCAAGGGGGCCTCGGTGGAGGTCGGGGCGCAGCCGTGGACCCCGCCGCTGTGTGCCACGTTGGAAGCCAACGGGGAAATCCGCCTGGCCCTGGCGGCCGGTGCCGGGGGCCACACGGTGCTATCCGGGGCCCGGCCCTGGGTGTTTGCCGGGGGCGATTTTAAACCCCTCGGTCTGGCGGGCCGTTGTCAAGGCGTGCTGGCCGGTCCGGTGCGTCTATCCCGGGCAGAAGTGCCGTTCTTCCTGGGCCAGGAGTTTTCCAGCCTGCTGGCCAGCGGCACCTTGTCCGCGAATTTCAAGCTGGAGGACTTTCAGCTCTCCCCGCAGCCCCCGCGTTTCCTGCTGGCCCTGGCGGGCGGGCTCTCCCAACTGACCGCGGTTCTGCAATGCGCTTACGGCCCGCGCATCATGACCCTCGGGGTGACCAGCCAGAACGAGGCCCACTGGCTGCCGGACCCGGGGAATCCCCGCCGTTACTCCACGCGGGATCCGGGGGCGGAGCAAACCGCGCAGCAGCGTCTGCGACAGGCCGGCTTTTCCCCGCCGGATGGCCAGGGCCGCTGGCAATTGTCCAACCAGAGCGCGGTGCTGGGCTTTTTCGCGCGGGATTACCCCCGCTGGTGCCAGCAATGGGAGGTCACGCTGGAGGAACGGCTGAACCAGACCGTGGACCGCAGCGTGGAGCGGGTGGAGCCCGCCCTTCAGATCACCCCCTCCGGGGAGAATTGGTTCGAGTTGCAGGTGGATTACCGCTCCTCCTCCGGCGAGCGTTTTTCCGCCGCCGATATCCAGCGGCTCCTGCTGGCCGGGCAGAGCCACCGCCGCCTGGCCAACGGCAAATTCGCGCTGATCGACACCGGCGCGGTGGAAGAGCTGCAGCAGGTGCTGGTGGATTGCGCCCCGCGCCAGCAGGATGGCCGGTACCGCCTGGCCAATCTCCAGGCCGGCTTTCTGACCGCCACGGTGCGCGAACAGACAGGCTGGCAGTTGCAGGCGCCCGCCGCCTGGCAGCAACGCTTCGGCGGCACCGGGGATCAGGCCCCGCAATGCCCCCCCCTTGGACCACTCGAAGCCCAGTTGCGACCCTACCAGAAGACCGGCGTGGCCTGGATGAATTTCCTGTACCGGAACGGGTCGGGAGGCATTCTGGCCGATGAGATGGGCCTGGGCAAAACCGTGCAAGCCCTCGCTTTCCTCAGCAGCCTGGCGGCGGAGGGACGGCGTCCGTTTCTCATCGTCTGCCCCACCTCGCTGGTCTTCAATTGGGTGGCCGAGGCCCAGCGTTTCACCCCGGGCCTGAAGGTGCTCCCGTTGCACGGACCCGGTCGGTCGGCTCATTTTGCTGAAATCCCCCGGCATGACATCATCATCACCAGCTACGCCCTGATCCGGCGCGATGCCGAGCTGTACCGGGAATGCGAATTCGAGGTGGCCGTGCTGGATGAGGCCCAGCACATCAAGAACCGGGCCACCCAGAATGCCCAGGCGGTGAAGACCATCCGCTCCCGCTGCCGCTTTGTGCTCACCGGCACGCCCATGGAGAACTCCGTCCTGGATTTGTGGTCCATCTTCGACTTCCTGCTCCCCGGCTATCTGGGGGACGCCCGGGATTTCCGGGAACGCTACGAACTGCCGATCACCCGGGAGAAGGATGCCGCCACCCGCACCCGCCTGGCCCGCCGCATCCGCCCCTTCCTCCTGCGGCGATTGAAGCGCGACGTGGTGCGCGATCTGCCCGAAAAAATCGAGCAGGTGAGCTTTTGCGATTTGAACGATGCGCAAACGGAGCTGTACCGCCAGGTGCTGGAGGCCGGCCGCAAGGAGATCACCGAGGCAGTGGGCGCGCAGGGGCTCGCCAAAAGCCGCATGCTGGTCTTCACCACCCTGCTGCGCCTGCGGCAGATCTGCTGCGACCTGCGGCTGCTCAAGCTGGAGGGTGAACCGGTCGCGGCCATGTCCGGCAAACTGGAGTTGTTCGGGGAATTGCTGGAGGAGGCGATCGATGGCGGCCACCGGGTGCTGGTGTTCAGCCAGTTCACCACCCTGCTGGCGCTCATTCAGGAGCACCTGAAGGCGGAGGAGATCGAGTACTGCTACCTGGATGGCTCCACCACCAACCGTGCCGAGGTGGTGGAACGTTTCCAGAAAACCGCCACCATCCCGGTTTTCCTGCTCAGCCTCAAAGCCGGCGGCGTGGGTCTGAACCTCACCGGCGCGGACACGGTCATCCACCTTGATCCGTGGTGGAATCCCGCCGTGGAGGATCAGGCCACGGACCGCGCCCACCGCATCGGGCAGCGGCGCGTGGTCACCAGTTACAAGCTGATCACCCGGGGCACGGTGGAGGAGAAGATCCTATCCCTCCAGCAGCGCAAGCGCGAGCTGCTCAAGGGTGCCCTCGGAGATGAGGAGGCGCTGAGCAACCTGCTGACGTGGGACGAGATCACCGACCTGATCTCCTGAACCCGAGCCTACTTGCGCAGATGGAAAAACCTCCGGGCTTCCGCCGGAGGAATCACCGCCGGGGTATTGGTGAGCACCGCAGGCAGCCACGGGCCCGTGAGCTGATCGGCGCTGTAGAGCCGGGCGCCGGGATCCGCCCAATAGAAAACCAGGCCGTTGTCCAACCGGCCCAGAAACGCGCGCAACGGGGGCGGACGCACCTCGCCCGTGAGGGCGCCATTGAAGCTGACATCCGAGCTGCCCACATCGTGCTGATGCACCTCCACCGCCAGCACATTGGTGCCCGCCACCAGGTTGGTGGCGGAAATGGAGAGGTATTCGGTGGCGTTTTCCGCTGTCCCGGCACTGTTGTAATCCGCCAGGGTGGTGTGGGTCAGGAGGGTGGGAGCGGGCGGCAGGCTGGAGGAGCGGTAGATCTCCCGGCCATTCAGATAGGCTGCCGCACCGTCATCCCGCAGGATCCAGAACTTGAGATTGGTGTAACTGAGGGGATCAGCCACGAAAAATTCCTGACGGAAATAATGGGTGACAATGTAGCCGCTGATGCCATTGGTCAGCCGGATTTTTGTGGTTTCATCACTCTCCCCGAAACCGAGCTGCGCCTGGCCACTCAGCCAGGAGGTGGTGTTGTAGGCTGGTTCCCGCCACACGGTTCCAGCGTTCGTGCCGGTATCCAGGTAGGACCAGAGGGAATTGGTGGCCACCAATTGGGTGGGGGCAGCCCCCTCCAGACGGACAAAATAGGTCTGCACAGCCCCACCCAACTCCCCGGCACCGGGTTGCGAGAGGGTGAGTCTGATCACGTTATGACCCCGCAAACCGGGCAGGTAAACCCGCTTGGTGCCCTCCCCCGGGGCAAACACCAGCACACCATTGGTCAGGGTGCCGGCCGCATCCACAAATTCATAATTCACACTCACCGGCACACTGCTGGTGGCGCTGAGGGTGATGGGCACGCCTACCGCCAGCGTGCCCTGATCCGCTTGCGCGCCGCTGCCGGCCAGGCTGATGACCACCGGGGGCACCCGGTAGGTCAGACTTGTCAGCCCGGTGAACTCCGCCTGAGTCGGATTGCTGAGGCGAACGGTTAACTCCGCCACGCCGCCCACGTTCAAGCCGTCCAAACTGATTCGGTGCGTGACGCGTCCGGCGGGAAACACCAGCGTGCCGTTGGTCAGCGTGCCGGCGACGCTTTCAACCGCAAAATCCACCGTCACGGTGTTGGTGGTGAAATGGCTCAGGCAGACCGGAATGCCATCACTCCGTTGGGCCAGGGGCAGCGTGTTGGTCCAGACGCCCAGCGCCATGCCCACGTGGCTGTCTGGAGGAATGGTCATGAATGGAAGCAGTTTCTCCGCGTCCGTCGCGGGATTCCAGACCGGATTGGCCGGCCAGCGGGAGTCGGCCTCGCTCAGCCAGTTGCTGCGGATGTCCATCTGCGAGGTCATGTGGCTCCACCCGGTGGTGTTATATTCCATGCCCCAAACATTGCGCCGGTTATAGAGCAGCAGCGAGTTGAGCGACTGGGCATAGCCATTGTGAGTGAAACCGGAGTAGTAGTTGTCCGCCATGCGCACCCCGATGATGCAGCCTGTGGCGAGGGAGTTGTTGACAGAGTTGGTCACCTTGTCGTAGCCCGACTCGAACCCCTGGCCGCAATGGATGGCCACCGTGCCTCTGATGTAGTTGTACTTGCCGGAACCGGAGCCCGCCACCCCCTCGTGTTGCGGGTTTTCAAACCAGCAATTGACGAAACTATTGGTGCCGGAGCCACCCCCGCCGCTGTCCATGCAGTCATCCTTGGTCCAGCCGATGACGCAGTTGGTAAAGGCATTGCCTCCGTTGTTGATGTAAAAGGCATCATTGTCGGCGTCCACCCAGTCAACCGATGCCCTGGGAATCTCCACCATCACCGAGTCGCGCATGACAATCGTGCCAGTGGAATATTCACCACCGGTTGTGCAACGCTGGATGAGCATGCGGTCCATGATGAACCGGGCACTATTCACGGAGTGGCCAAACTGGCCGTTGAGGTAGATGGCGGCACAATCCGTCAGCGTGACCACCGGGGTGTTCACACAGTGGAAGAGCGATTGCTCCGGGCGGTGGCTGTGTGGCCGCCCTTCGGTATAACATCGGTCGGCCTGGTGGTACCCATACCAGCACTGGTCCCGGCCCGCCCCGGAGAAGATCGTGGCGCTGGCGGTCAGCCGGGCATTGCCTTGGATGATAAAACCGCCCCACGGTTGCTCCCGGTTGAGCGGGGCCAGCACAATGGGTGCAGCCACCGTGCCATTCAAGGTCAGTTGGCCGTCCAGGGTGATGTCCAGGCCGGGGCCGATCACCACCACGGTCCCTTTCCCCACGCTCAGGGTGGCGTTGGTATGGATGGTGAGCTGGTTGGTGATGAAAATGCGCGAATTTTCCGGCCAGATATTGGCATTGCTGAGCGTGCCGCCCAGACGCACCCAGTTGGTGCCCGGTTCCACCTCAATGGCCATCGGCACGCTCAATCCGGCCACCGTCGCGTTTCCAGCCAGCAGACCTGCCGTGTTCAACGGGGCAACGTAGCCCGAGCCCGCCCCCCGAAACACAGTGAATTTGTCCCGGCTTGGAAGGTTCACCTCGCCGTTGACCCGGATCGGCAGACCGTTGCTGTTTCGCAACCAGGCAACCACCGGGATTTCCAACCCCTGAGGATACGCTGGTGGCGCCATGATTTGCAGGCTGGCCCCCGCCAGCTCACCGGTGGCGGCCAGGATGGGGGGGATGGGAATCCATTTTGCAAGGCCATCCTCCGTGCCTGACCGGACCGCATCAATGACAATGAACTGGATCAGCCGGTTGGTGGTCACGCTGCTGGCCAGGTTGGTTCGCCAGACCGAGAGCTCATGGTAATCCATGGTGGCGACCACCACATTCGTGCCCACCGGCACCGGGGTGCCGTTCAGCCGGGCATCGTAGCTGTATCCGGGACTGTTGGTGATAAAGAAGCCCGCCTGGTTTTGGTTGATCGATTTGGTGGCCACACCGCCTATGCCAAACGCAGCCTCCGCCGCCCGCCCAATCGCCAGCGCACTGAGCAACGCCAATCCAATTGCCGCCACATGCCGTGAAAACATATCCACAGTATTTCAGATTCCCGATAATTTGCGATAGAAATGGTGCCCTTGACGCGTGTCTCAGGTGGCGGGCGGCCGCCGCGCGGCCCTCGGAGTTCTTGCCCTACGGGCAAAACGCGCGTATCATCAGACAGTTATGACCCTGTTATTGCCGATGAATGCCCGGGATTCCCAGGCGTCCAATGAATGAACAGTGTGAATTCCTGATTATGAAACTTCCTCTGGCGATGATTTTGACGGTCAGTTGCGTGCTGGCCCTCGGAACGGTGGATGCGGCAGATAAAGGGCGGGATCTGCCCTTGGAAAAAGCCTCCCCCGAACGGACCCCGCTGAATGAAAAGTCCCTGGCGGACAAGGTGCGCGATCTCAAGCAGCCAGGCAACCCGGCTGAAAAACTGCGCCGGGCCCAACAGTGGGTGGTGGCCAGTTATTTCACCAGCCAGCAGGTGAAACAAATCGCCGGCTGCCTGGGGGATGACCAGTCCCGCCTGGACTTCGCCACCTCCGCTTTTCCCCGCACGATTGATCCGGAGAATTTCTACGAGGTTTACGACGCCTTTGCGACCTTCTCCAAAATGATGCGCCTCCATGACCGGGTGGCCCAGATGCGCCAGTCGCCAATGGTGGCCACTCCGGTGGTGGGACCGCAACCGGTGTCGGAAGCCGATCAGCGCGATCTCATTCGCGCGCTCCGCCGGGAATCATTCGATGCCCAGCGGCTCAACCTGTTTCGCCAGGTGATCACCCAAAGCCAGCGCAATTATCTCTCCCGCCAGATCAAGGAGATGCTGGCCTGCTTCGATTTTGAAAACACCCGCCTTGAAGCCGCCAAACTGGCCTACGATTATGTCCTGGACCAGGACCGTTTCTTTTTGGTGGGGGACGTCTTCTCCTTTGATAACAATCGGGACGCCCTACGCCGCCATATTGAAGCCCGCCGCCAGCACCAGGGACAGCATTGACCCGACCATCTTCCCCCACCTTTGACACTATGCGTATTTTTCCTTTCCTCCTTGCGGGCACCATGGCCCTTTCCGTGACCTGCGCCCGGGCGGCGGATCTCCGGGTCGGCCTGATCGGCCTGGACACCTCCCACGTCATCGCCTTCACCCGGCAGTTGAATGTTGCCACCAACAAGAACCATGTCCCGGGCGGGCGCGTGGTGGCGGCAGTCAAAGGCGGCAGCCAGGATATCGAGTCCTCCGCCAAGCGGATCGATGATTTCACCCGCCAGCTTCAGGAGGAGTTTGGCGTGAAGCTGGTGCCCACCGTCGAGGAATTGTGTCAGCAGGTGGATGTGGTGATGGTGGAAAGCGTTGATGGCCGGCCTCACCTGGCCCAGGCGCGGCCTGTCATCCTGGCGCGCAAGCCCTTGTTCATTGACAAGCCGGTGGCGGGCAGCCTGCGGGATGCCCTGGAGATTTATCGCCTTGCCAAAGAACACAAAGTGCCGGTGTTTTCCTCCTCCGCCTACCGCTTCTACGACAGCCTGCAGGAGGTCAAGAAAACCAATGTCGGCCAGGTTCGCACGGTGATCTCCCACGGACCCGCCCACCTGGAGCCGCACCATCCCGATCTCTTTTGGTATGGCATCCACCCCACCGAGGCCCTTTTCACCATTCTGGGCCCCGGCTGCGAGTCCGTTGTGCGGGTGAGCACGCCGGATACCGATGTGGTCACGGGCACCTGGACGGACGGGCGTCTTGGCATCCTCGTTGGTCTGCGCGCCGGACCGTTGCCTCACAAGGTGACAATCTTCGGCACCAAAGGGGTGGCGGAGCAGAAGGGCAGCGGCGATTACGCCCCGCTGCTGCGCGAGGTGATGAAATTCTTCCAAACGGGCGTGGCCCCGGTTTCACCGGAGGAAACGCTGGCCATTTTCGCCTTCATGGAGGCGGCGGATGAATCCAAGCGCCAAGGCGGGCAACCCGTGAAGATCGCCGACGTGCTGGCCAAAAAACAACCGTGACCGTCCGTCCGGGTCAACCCGCGAGCAACCGGCGCAGATATTCCACATGGCAACGGTCACGGGTCGGCTCACCCGTGGCAGCCCTCATCAACTGATCCGGCGGCAGGCATTGGCCTTGTTGATGCACGGCCAGCCTCAGCCACTGTAGCAGGCTGCCGTAATGTCCCCGGCCCAATTCCCCCGCCAGGGTTGGCAGCGCGCGGTTGGCAGCCGCAAACAATTGGGCGGCGTTCAGGTTGCCCAGCGTGTACGTGGGGAAGTAGCCCAGGCTGCCCAGGCTCCAGTGGATATCCTGGAGACACCCATGCGCGTCATCCGGCACCTTCAGCCCGAACATTTTCCCGAACTGCTCATTCCAGAAAGCCGGGACCTCGGCCACCGGCAGCTCCCCTTCCAGCAGCAGCAGCTCCACCTCAAACCGCAGGATGATGTGCAGGTCATAGGTGACCTGATCGGCCTCCACGCGGATGAAGGAGGGCTCCACCCGGTTGAGGGCGGCGACGATTTGCTCCGGCGTGAACTGCTTCAGGTTCGGAAAATACCGGCAGGCCGTCGGATGCCAATGCCGCCAGAAACCGGCCTGGCGGCCCACATGGTTCTCCCACAGGCGCGACTGTGACTCATGGATGCCCAGGGAGACCGCGCTGCCCGCCGGGGTGCCGTAATGTTCCGTCGGCAGGCCCAGCTCGTACAGGCCATGGCCCGCCTCATGCAGCACCCCGTAGAGGGATTGCGTGAAATCTCCCTCATCATAGCGCGTGGTCAGACGAACATCGCGCGGCCCGAGGGTGGTGCAGAAAGGGTGGGCGGTGGTGTCCACCCGGCCCGCCTCAAAATCAAAACCGACCGCCGCCGCCACCTCCCGGTTAAAGGCCTGCTGGCTGGCGACCGGGTAATGGCCCGCGAGGAGATCCGCCGGGGTCCGCTCATTCAACCGCGCGGCGATGGGCAGCAGGGCGACAATGGCCGGGCGCAGCTCCGCAAACACCCGGCGCAGGTGATCGGCCCGCGCACCTGGCTCATACTCCTCCAGCAGCGCGTTGTAGCGTGAGCCCTCATACCCCCAGCAATCGGCCATGCGCCGCCGCAAACCCAGTATCTTTTCCAGGTGCGGTTGGAACCGGGGGAAGTCGGATTGGCGCCGCGCCTCCACCCAGGCCTCGCGGGCCAGGGAGGTCGTGCGCTGAAACTCCTCCACGAGCGCGGTGGGGAGCCTGGTCTGGCGGTCGTATTGCCGCCGCCACTCCCGCACATTGGCGGCCGGCACGGCGCCAGCCGCAAAACCGTGCTGTTCGCACGCGCTGATCCAATCCCCCACCTCCGGGCTGGTGAACAGGCGATGCGCCCACCCGCTGAAAAAACCGAGCTGGTCGGCCCGGAACTCGAGGGCCTGGTGCGGCATGTAGGTTTCCTGGTCCCAGGAGAGCAGACTGGTGGCGCTGGTGATGCAGGCAATCTCCCGGCACCGGGCTTGCAGGTTCTGGTAAGGCGCAAATTCAGCGTTCATGCAGCCGCCATTTCACCGCGAAATCACCCCCAACGCAAGCGTTCCGCCCTCCATTCTGAATCAAGCAAGTGAAAACCCTGGTCCAGCTATCGTGGAATCAACCCGGAGAAACAAGCCTGATATTTGAGGGTTTTCTGGGTTGGTCGAAAGCACACTGCCTTGCACGGCTTGCGTTCAGGATGGGGCAAACACCCCATGGCGATGGACACGTTCCAGGGCGTAATCTGCAACCATTGACTGTGGATCAGCGGTTGTTGCCCAGGCATCAAACACTGTGTCGGCATGGGGGGCGAGGCTCCAGTGCTTGCGGCACACAACCTCGACTGCGTTCACGGATGACATAACCGGCCATACAGCAAATGAACACAAAACCTGGTCCCCATGAAACACCATCCATACACCCAATGGAGGTGTTGTTTAGCAGCCCCTGGAGTAGCCATGTCAAACACACCGGATAACTTTGGAAATCTGGAAAAGCTGCTCCGGCTGAAAAAGCATGAGCAACCGCCTCCTGGATACTTCGATTCCTTTTCCAACCAGGTGATTGCGCGACTGGCCGCGGGGGATACCACCTCCGGCCGAAGCAGGTTTGCGGAATTGTGGACGTTTCTGTTGGCCCGCCCAATAGCCACCGGCCTGATGTGCGCAACCGTGCTGCTGTTGCTAGTGGCAACTGTCGACTACCGCGACCGCGCCCTCATTCTGCCCAACCTGGCCAACCCCACCACGACCCAATGGCATGCAAATTCTTCTAAGGTTCTTGCCGGGGATTCAGACAAGGGATCGCTGTTGGAGAACCTGTCGGGCAACCCGGCTAAAATGCTGGCGGCCAATAGCACAAACCTGGTGTTTGCGAGCGAAGGCTGGTCTTCGTCTTTCCGGCCTGCCAATCCCATGTACGATGCGGTCTTTGGTCGTCAACACGGAGGTTTGGCTCCCATCCAATTGAATGTTGAACGAGTAACCTTATCCACAAGCCACTAAGTCATCGCGAGAAACTCAATTACTTACCCGGCCAGCACCTGATCGACCGCCTTTTTGCCTTTGAGGCAGGCATCGTACGGGTCCGGGACCTCCCATTCATCCATCATGATCCAACCGCGCCATCCCTGCTGCTTCAACCACCGCAACGCCTGGGTGCAATCGGTGTGACCATCCCCACAGCCCAGGTGCGTGGAGGTGCCCCCGTCACGCAGCTTGCCATCCGTGTCACAGAATTGCAGGTAGCCCACCTGCCTCGCCCCGACGCGTTTCAGCATCTCCTCCGGGCGGCCGGTGCTGCCAGACATGAGGTCGAAGTGGCTGGGGTCGTAAATGCCCTTGAAATTCGGGTGGTTGGTGCGTCGTAAAATCTCGTGGTAATGGGCTTCCTGATTGAAGACAAACGGCGGCTCAATCTCAAAACAGGCCAGTATTTTTTGCTCCGCCGCCAGGTCAGCGACCCGGCGGAAGGACTCGCACAACCGATCCAAGGCGACCTCCAGGGTCTGCCCACGCAGACCTCCGCCGGGCCACATGCCGACACACGCGCAGCCGAGTTGGGCGGCGAGTTGCAGGCGGTCCGCCACCTCCTCCACCCAGCGCCGCCGCACCTCCGCCTCGGGATCAAAGGCCCGGTCCGCCCCGATCTGGATGGAGAAAATGCCCACCCCGTATTGATCGTACAGGCGCCGCAGGGCGCGCACCCGTCCGGTTTCACGAGCCCCCGGATATCCGCCGGCCGGCCAGTCACCCACCAGTTCCACACCGTCAAAACCATTGCGGGCCGCAAAATCCAGCACCTCCCAGATCGGATAGTTCTTTTTGTATTTGCGGGAGCCGGATTGAAAGCCGTTGAGACCCACGGCGGTTTTCCAGAGTCGGTCCGCCACCGGGGCGGGGGCGGCCAGGCCGGACAGCCAAGGGGCCAGCGCCAGGGCGGCACCGAGTTGGCCGGCGCTTCTGCGGGATAGCTGAGTGCTCATGCCCGCAGCATTGGGAAGAGAGCGGACCGTGTCAAGGCTGGGAAATATCCGGCCGCCGCTCCCGCCAGGTGCGGGTGCGCATGTTGCCCAGCCAAGGCTGGAAGATCAGCTCATCCAGCCTGAGTTCAGCCGTGGCCACCGGTTGTTCCCGGGTGGCCTCGGCCAGAATGTCGCCCGTCGGCCCCAGGATGTAGCTGCGCATATCGTAGCTGCTGCTGATCAGAAACACGTGGTTCTCGATCGCCCGCGCCCGGGCCAACGGCTCGCTCCCGCCCCAGATGGGCAGCAGCAGCACCTCGGCCCCCTGCACCGCCAGGGCGCGCGCCACCTCGGGAAACTGGAGATCCCAGCAGATCATCAGGCCCACGCGCCCGAAATCGGTGTTGAACACGGGGTAGGTGTTGCCCGGGGCAATGCCCGCCTCCCATTCCTCCCGGGGCAGGTGGGTTTTGCGGTAGGCGCCCAGCAAGGCGCCATCCCGCCCCAGCAGCACGGCGGTGTTATAAACGGTGCGCCCCGAACGCTCATAGACGCCCGCCACCACGTGTGCTTTCATTTTCTGCGCCAACCGCCCCAGGCGCACGGTGTCCGGCCCGGGGATGGGCTGCGCCACCTCCACATAGGATTGCCCCGTGCCGATGACCGAAACCCCTTCCGGCAGGCAGATCAAATCCAGCGGCTCCCCGGCACGCTGCTCCACCAAATCACAAAACTGGCCGATGCTTTCCGCCGTTGACCGGGTCCGGGTGGGCCGATGATGCACCGTCAGGGCACGGATCACCCGCTGGACCGGCGCATCGGTGGCGGCGAGCTGAAAATCATCAAACCAGACCGTGCCCCTGGCCGAAAACCCAAATGTCAACTGCACGTCCAGGACGGTCGCATTGGCGGGGGCGATGGTGGTGTAGGCAACCCGGCTCCATTCCCCTTCCCGCGCCTGGTCCAGGGCATACTCCGGCGGCCGGGTTGAACGTCCGCGGGCATCCAGCCATTCCAGGCGCACCCCGACCGCCCGGCGGGGATAAGCCACCGAACGGGTGCGGTACCAGCCTTGCAGGCGATAATAGGTTCCCGGCTGCACGGAGGTCACCCGCGTCTGCCAGGTGCCGAACTCATCCGCCCGGGAAGTTTCAATCCGCAAAGCGCCGGAGCGCTGGCGGCCGCCCCGTGTATCAGCCTTGAATTGCGGGCTGATTTCCGACCGGGGCGTCCGATTGGTCCAACCAGCGGAGGAATCAAGGGAGGCCTGCCACAACACCTGTTCAGCGGCCCGACTGGCGAATACGACCCACCCCAATGCAAGACCACAGGCCAAAAGACACAGGGAACGGGCTGATTTCATGCCGCCACCCTGCCACAAACCCCGACCGCTGGCCATGCGAAATTCAACCGGCCTTGAAGCCCGCCCGCTTGGCGGCCAGAGCCTGGCGCAATTGCTCCAACGGAAGCGTGTTGATGATGTCCCCCCGGGTCAGCCAGCCTTTGCGCGCGATGCCAACCCCGAGCCGCAGAAACCCGGCATGCTCATTGCGGTGGGCATCGCAGTTGATGACACATTTCACCCCCTTGCTGCGGGCCTGGGGCCAGAGCCTCCAGTCGAGATCGAAGCGGCTCGGGCTGCAGTTCAACTCAATCCACGTGCCCGTGGCGGCGCAGGCATCAATGACTGCGTGCTAATCCACCTTGTACGCCTCGCGCTGCAGCAGCAGGCGGCCGGTCGGATGCCCCAGCATGTGGACAAACGGATTCTCCGCCGCCTTGACGAGGCGCCGGGTCATCTCCGCCTCATTGGCCGAAAAACCCTGGTGAATGCTGGCCACCACCACATCCAATTCCGCCAGCAGGTCATCATCAAAATCCAGGCGGCCATCCGTGAGGATATCCACCTCGCTGCCGCAAAGCAGGCGGAAGTCGCGACCCTCGTCGGCGAACCGCTGGTTGAGCACCCGGATCTCGCCAATCTGTTTCCGCAGCCGCGCGGCATCCAGACCGTTGGCCACATGGGAGGACTTGGAGTGATCGGTGATCGCCCAATACTGGCACCCCAGATCCTCCATGTAATCCGCGATGTCCTCCAGGCTGCCCAAGCCATCGCTCCACTGGGAATGGTTGTGCAGTGAGCCTTTGAGTTCGGTCCAATCCACCAGGCGTGGCAGCCCTCCTTTTTCCGCCGCCAGGAACTCACCGTGATCCTCACGCAGCTCCGGGGGGATGTAGTCCAGATCAAGCGCGGCGAAGATTTCCTCCTCCGTGTGGCAGGGCAGGCGCAGGGCGGGATCACGGGTTTCCTCCGTGGAGCGGAAAAGCCCGTACTCGTTCAGGCGCAGGCCGCGCTGGATGGCTCGTTGGCGCATGACGATATTATGCTCCTTGCTGCCGGTGAAATAGGCGAGGGCGAACGGAAACTCCCCGTCGCTCACCACGCGCAAATCAGCCTGGATGCCTCCCGCCAGCACCACGCTGGCCTTGGTATCGCCTTGGGCGCTGATGGAAAGGATGCCGGGCAGACTGGTGAAGGCGTTGATGACCTCCAAAGGCGCCCGCGAGGAGACCAGAAAATCGATGTCGCCGATCACTTCCTTGTGCCGCCTCAGGCTGCCCGCTGTGCCGCAGCGAATCACGGCCGGATGCTCGCGCAGCAGATCCAGGATGGGTTCGGCAACCACCAGGCCCGCGCTCAGCAGATGGCGGGAGGCGTACTTGCGCCGGAAATCAATGCCTTCCAGAATTTTGGCCTGCGTCTTGTCCCCAAAGCCATCCAGGTCGGCCACCTGACCGGCCTGGCAGGCCTTTTCCAAAGCCTCAATGGTGGTCAGCCGCAACTTGTCATGGAGGGCTTTGACCTTCTTGGGGCCCAGCCCGGGGATTTGCAGCATCTCCAACAACCCGGGCGGCAGGGATGCCTTAAGCTCCTCATGGTAAACGAGCCGACCGGTGGTGACCAGCTCCACAATTTTTTTCTGGAGCCCCTCCCCGATGCCCTTCACCTCCCCCAAGCGTCCCTCCGCCACCAGCTTGGGCAGCGGTTCTGTCAGGACATCCAACGCGCGCGCCGCATTGCTGTAAGCCCGGGTCTTGAACGGGTTTTCGCCCTGCAATTCCAGCAGCACGCCGATTTCGGAGAGAATCTCCGCCACTTGATCTCGATCCATGCGGGGAAATCTACGCCCGAAACCGGTGAGCGCAAGCGCGGAGCGGGGCGATTAAAACACCCGTGCCCAGATCAATTTCAAGTAACGGCTCTCCGGACAGTTGGAGAGCACCGGGTGATCCGCCCCCGCTCCGGGCAACTCCAGGATCTGGAGCCGCCGGTTGGCGCGGTGAATGCCCCGGGTGACGAGGAACTCAAAGCTCTCCTGCGGCAACAGGCCGGAGCAGGAGCAGGTCACAAAGAGGCCGCCCGGCTCGACCAGATTCACCGCCAGTTGGTTGAGATCCTCGTACTTGCGCCGCCCCTCCTCCTCGTCCTCGCGGCTGAGGATGAGCTTGGGCGGGTCCAGAATCACCACATCCCAGCGGCGGTTGTTGATCTGCATCTGACGGGCGAACGCAAAGGCGTCACAATGCACCAATTCCACGCGGGCCTGGTTGAGGTTGGCGTTGTTGCGGGCCTGGGCAATGGCCTCCTCGTCCAGATCCACCCCCGTAACCTCCGCCGCCTGGCCGGTGACTTTGGCCGAAAGGGAGAAACCGCCCGTGTAACAGCAGAGATCCAGCACCCGTTTGCCGGGCGTCCAGGCCACCAACCGACGCCGGTTCTCCCGCTGATCGCAGAAAAAACCGGTTTTGTGGCCCTGCTCAAAATTCACCTCATACCGCACCCCGTGTTCCCGGATGCGCACCGAGCGGACTTTGTCGGTTTTGAGGTGATCCGGATTGATGCCCTCATAGCGCGCGACGGCGGGATCAATATCCAGCACCACGCGCCGGGTGCCCAGGCGTTCATGCAGACGCGGGAGCCATTTCGGCAGCCGTTGGAACACCCCGAGGCTGTGGACGGAGAGGCTGAGCACGTCGGCATATTTATCCACCACCAGCCCACTCAGGCCGTCCCCATCCGAATGCACCACCCGGAAGGCATCGGTCACCTCCGGCAGCCGCAAAGGCCCCAGGCGCAGGTCAATGGCCCGGTCCAGCAGACTCAGCAAATCCTCCTCCCCCACCGGACGCTCGCCGTGGAAGAGCACCCGCAGGGGCACCCGGGCGCGCGGATTGAACAGACCCGCCCCGAACGGCTGGCCGGTTTTGTCGTAAACCGTCACGATGTCCCCAGGCCGGGCCCCGGGCGACACCCGCTTGATCATCGCGGGGAAGATGCAGGGGGCAAAGCTGTAGTACTTCATCTGCACCCAAGGCTCCCGCCAATTGCTGGTGTCGGGCGGGGGCAAAGGGGCAGACGGCCTGCGACTGCGGAAGCCGTCCCCGGACGATGACATGTCATTCATTCCCATCTTGGTTACACGAAAACGGGAAGAACCGCAAGTTTGTGGAAAATTCAGTGATCGAAAAAGCCCGGCGCGCATGCTTGACGGAGCCGTTGTTTGTTCTCTAATGGAGTCAGCCGTTAAAAAAACATTGCCCCGCATGAAACCCATATTGCCACTGTTGACCATCCTCACCCTGGGCTGGCTCGCGCCCGCCCATGCCGCTGAAACCTGGCTGTGGGAGATCGGCCGCGCGGATGGGCGCAATGGGGAGTTCGCCCTGGCACCGGGCAGGCTGAAAGAATACCGGGAGGACGGCTTCCACGTGGTGGGGGCATCAGAAAGCCAGCGCGACTGGCCCTACATCCAACCCGGGCCGCAGGATGGCTGGGCCGGGAACCGTCCGCACACTTTCTCCATCCTGTTCGGGCTCAAGACCCGGGCAGAGACCGGGGATTGCCAACTGGTGCTCGACCTTCTGGACACCCACCAGGGCAACCCGCCCAAGCTGGACATCCAGATCAACGGCCGACTCTGGCAACACTCCCTGCCCCCCGGCGCCGGGGACCACACGGCCTTTGGCGAAGCAGACAAAGGAAAAAAACACCGGGTGGCCATCACCTTTCCCTGCACGAACCTGATCACGGGCGACAACCAGATCACCATCACCACCCGGGAAGGGAGTTGGTTCCTGTACGACCAGGTGGCGCTGGCAGCCCCGGCGGGCGTGGAACTGGGCGTGGCCAAAGCCCGCACCGTGCTGGTCGCGGCGGAGTCCGTGCGCGCCCTGCGTCGGCAGGGCTTTGGCTACACGCAGCCTTTGCGGGTGGTGCTCCGCCATTTTGGTGAACCCGCCAAACTGCGCCTGCGCGTGCAGGAGGAAGCCTCCCTGGTCCGGAACCTCACCCTGACCAACGGGGAACAGGAAATCACCCTCCAATTGGCGGCCATTGACCAGGCGCAAACGCGCATGGTGATCGCCGAGGTGAACAACCAGGTTCTGGCGCGGCGATCCGTGCTGGTGAAGCCGGTGCGGAAGCTGACGGTGTACGTCTTGCCGCACTCCCACACCGACATCGGCTACACCGACCTCCAAACCGCCATCGCTGACAAACAGGTGACCAACCTGCTCCAAGGCATGGCCTACGCCCGGCAAACCGCCACCAACCCTCCCGGCTCCCGATTTGTGTGGAATGTGGAAGTGCTCTGGGCGGCGGACCTTTACTGGCAGCGCCTGAACGAGCAGCAGCGCGGCGAATTCCTGGCCGCTGTCAAACAGGGGCAGGTGGGCCTGAACGGCATGTACCTGAACGAGCTGACCGGCTTGTGCCGCCCGGAGGAACTGGTGCGCCTGTTCCGCCACGCCACCCGGCTGGCGGAGCTGACCGGCACGCCCGTAGACTCGGCCATGATCAGCGATGTG
Organism: uncultured Verrucomicrobiota bacterium; assembly: GCA_903930345.1. GTDB lineage: Bacteria > Verrucomicrobiota > Verrucomicrobiia > Limisphaerales > CAIYYI01 > CAIYYI01. The sequence goes on along the minus strand of CAIYYI010000353.1, from coordinate 17,623 downwards.
CCCGGCTACACCTGGGGCACCGTGCCCGCGATGAATCAGGCCGGGATCCGGTATTTTTCCACCGCCCCCAATTACTTTGACCGGATCGGCACCATCCTCAAAGAGTGGGAGAACAAGCCGTTCTACTGGATGGGGCCGGACGGGGAAAGCAAAGTGCTGGTGTGGATCCCCTTCTGGGGTTACGCCATGTCGCACCGCTACGGCACCCTCACCCCGAAATTGGTGGAGGATTTCTGCGATGGCCTGGACAAACGCAACTACCCCTATGACATCGCCCACGTGCGCTGGAGCGGACAGGGCGACAACGCGGTGCCCGACCCGTCCATCTGCGGGTTTATCAGGGATTGGAACCTGAAGTACGCCTGGCCCCGCTTTGTGATTGCCACCACCAGCGAGGCCTTCCGGGCGTTTGAACAAAAATACGGCGGCGACCTGCCGCAGGTGCGCGGGGATTGGACCCCCTACTGGGAGGATGGCGCAGGCTCCTCCGCCAGGGAAACGGCCCAAAACCGGGCCAGCTCCGACCGGCTGGCGCAGGCGGAGACCCTGTTTGCATTATGGCAGCCACGGGCCTATCCGGCGGCGGAGTTCACCGCGGCCTGGAACCAGGTGCTGCTTTACTCGGAACACACCTGGGGCGCCTGGTGCAGCGTCTCCGAGCCGGAGCGCAAGGAAACCGTGGAACAATGGGCCATCAAGCAGAGCTACGCCACGGCGGCCGACCGGCAATCCACCCGGCTGTTCAATCAGGCGCTGGCGTTGCGCGGCGCGGAAACCACCAACGCGGTGGATGTGTGGAACACCGCCTCCTGGCCCCGCACCGAACTTGTCACCGTGAGCGCCGCCCTCTCCCGCGCCGGAGATCGGGTGCTGGATGACCAGGGCCGCCCGGCGCAATCCCAGCGCCTGCGCAACGGCGATCTCGCGTTCCTGGTCAAAGACCTGCCCCCGCTGGCGGGCCGCCGCTATGCCATCCACGCGGGCCGGGGCGCGAGCGAAACCCTGGCGCGGGTCAATGGCGCGACTCTCGACAACGGGCTGGTGCGGGTGCGGGTGAACGAGCAAACCGGCGGCATTGAGGAGCTGGCCGCCGCCGGCATCGCGGAGAATCTGGCGGACACCCGTGATGGCGAAAGCCTGAACGACTACCTTTATCTGGTGGGGGACAACCTGACCAACGTGGCCCGCAACGGCGCGGTGACCCTGCGCCCCGGCGAGCCTGGCCCGCTGGTGGCCTCCCTCATCGTGGAATCCGACGCGCCCGGTTGCCAGAAACTGATCCGCGAGATCCGTCTGGTGGCGGGTTTGGGGCAGGTGGAACTTGACAACCTTGTGATCAAAACGCGCCAACCGGGCACCAACCACCTAGCCAAGGAGGGCAAGGAAAGCGTGAACTTCGCCTTTCCGTTTCGCGTTCCGGGTGGCCAGATGCGACTGGAGGTGCCGTACGGCCTAGTCCGGCCGGATGCCGACCAGATGCCGAGCGCGTGCAAAAACTGGTTTACGGTCGGCTCTTGGGCGGATGTTTCCGCAGCCGACCAAGGCATCACCTGGGTAACCTTGGACGCGCCGCTCGTCCAAGTGGGGGGGCTCACCGCCAACCTGCTCAACTCCCAGTCCGACCCAGAAGTCTGGCGCAAAACGGTTGGCCCGACGGGCAAATTGTATTCCTGGGCCATGAACAACCACTGGGGCACCAACTACCGGGCCTATCAGGAGGGGCCGGTCAGGTTCCGGTTCCGGCTGCGGCCACACCGCCAGTTTGACGCTGCGGAAGCAGCCCGGTTTGCCGGCAGCCAAACCCAGCCTTTGGTGGCCATGGCCGCCCGGGGTCCGCAACCCAGCGGCACACCGCTGTTGCAGTTAAACCAGCCGGACGTGCTGGTGACGGCCCTCAAACCCAGCGATGACGGGCAGGCTCTGATCATCCGGCTTTTCGGCACGGGACCGGTTGAGCGCGAGACCTCGCTGCAATGGCCCGGGCATCCCCCGAGCACCCTGTTCCGGAGCGGAACGGCGGAAAAACCCGGCCATCAGCTCGCGGGCCGCGTGGTGGTTCCGGCGCAGGGGCTGGTGACGGTGCGGGCTGAGTTTTGAGCCGCCCCAGCCCGCGCGCTGAGCGGGCAGAAAAAAGCCTTCCCCTCCACAAGACGGAGGGGAAGGCTGCGAAAACAACGGCCTGATCGGTTACTTGTTGGTCACTGACAGACCCGGGGCGCCAAGCGAGAGGTTGGTCGCTCCAACGGCAGTCTTGAGCTGGTTGGTGACCACCGGTTTGGCCGTCTGGCTGGGGGCCACTTGCAGCGCGCCGCCCGGGCGTTGGTTGAAACGCTCCTCGAACGAGCGGGAACGTTTCTTCTCGGGGTTGGCCTGGCCGTTCAGGATGGTCAGCAGCAACGCCAGCGCGAAAAACACACCGGCGGCGTACTTGGTCATCTTGGTCAGCGCATTGCCACTTCCCGCGCCAAACAGCGCATCGGTGGTGCCACTGCCAAAGGCCTGGCCGAGACCCGCCTCTTTCTTGGGCAGTTGTACCAGGATGAGCAGGATGAGCAGCAGACAATCCAGCACCAGAACGATGGTCAGCAGGGTGATAAACAGTGACATAAAAGTAACAGTGACTTTGGTTTAGATCGAGTTTTTGATGATATCGGCGAAACTGCGCACTTCCAGCGCGGCGCCTCCGACCAGCGCGCCATCCACATCCGGCTGCCCCATGAGTTCACGGGCGTTGGCGGCCTTGACACTGCCACCGTACTGGATGCGCACGCGGCGGGCCGTGGTCTCATCGAACAGCTTGACGAGCTGCGCGCGGATAAAGGCATGCGCCTCCTGGGCCTGGGCCGAGCTGGCGGTCTTACCCGTGCCAATGGCCCACACGGGCTCATAGGCAACAATGGTTTCCTCCATCTGCTCGCGGCTGAGCCCGGCCAGACTGCCCCGGACCTGGGTTTCCAAAACCTTTTCCATCAGGCCGCCTTCGCGCTCGGCGAGGGTTTCACCCACGCACACGATCGGCTTGAGGGAGGCGGTGTGGGCGGCCAGCGCCTTGCGGGCGATCAGCTCATCGCTTTCCTTCTGGTACTGGCGGCGTTCGGAATGGCCGAGGATCACGTAGCGGACCGAGAATTCCTTGAGCATGACAGCGGCGATTTCACCGGTGAATGCGCCCACGTTGTTCTCGCTCATGTTCTGGGCACCCAGACGGATGTTCTGGGAATCCAGGATGCTCTTGGAGACCTCGGACAGGGCGGTGTAAGCGGGGCAGACAACGATGTCCACTTCCTTCACATTGGCCAGCTCGCGCTTGAGCCCGTTGACGAGGTCGATCGACTCGGCCACCGTCTTGTTCATCTTCCAGTTGCCGGCGATGATTAATCTGCGTTCTTTTTCCATGCGGTTATACGATTTTTAGGTTGTCTGAGTTCTAAATGTTTAGCAGGAGCAGCAGCACTTCTCGGAAAGGGCGGCCAACCCCGGCAGTTCCTGGCCTTCCAGGTACTCCAGGCTGGCACCGCCGCCGGTGCTCATGAAGGTGACCTGGCCACCCAGGCCGGCCTTGTTCAGGGCTTTGACGCTGTCGCCGCCGCCAATGATGCTCTTGGCACCGTTCTTCTGCGTGGCTTCCACCACTGCCTGGGCCACCGCGTTCGTGCCGGCGGCGAAGGCCTTGTTTTCGAACAGGCCCATGGGTCCGTTCCACAAAATGGTTTTCGCCGAGGCGATCACGTCCGCGTAGGCCTTGGCTGTGGCCGGGCCCACGTCCAAACCGGCGGCGTCGTCCGGACAGTTCATGTCGGCGCTGACACGCGGGTTCTGGAACTCGATCACCGGCTTGCCCTTCTTGTCGAGCTTGTCGGTCTTCACCGGGGTGGCCACCACGTCATCCGTGGGGAGCAGAAACTTCACGCCTTTGGCCTGCGCCTTGGCGAGCGCGGACTTGGCGATATCCACCTTGTCCGCCTCAACGAGGGATTTGCCCACCTTGTAGCCCTGGGCGAGCCGGAACGTGTAAGCCATGGCCCCGCCAATGAGGATGGTGTCGGCCTTTTCCAAGAGACGATCAATCACCTTGATCTTGTCGGAAACCTTTGCCCCGCCCAGAATCACGACGAAGGGGCGAACCGGCTTGTCCAGCTCGTCGCCGAGGAACTTGAGTTCACGCTCCATCAGCAGTCCGGCAGCGCACTTGCCGCCGCGCTGGGCGATGATGCGGGCCACGCCTTCGGTGGAGGCATGGGCCCGGTGTGCGGCACCAAAGGCGTCGTTGACGTACAGATCGGCCACGCGGGCGAGCTTCTCGGCAAACACCGTGTCATTGGCCTCTTCCTCGTTGTAGTAACGGGTGTTTTCCAGCAGCAGGATGTCCCCATCCTTCAGCAGGCCAACGGTCTTTTCGACCTTTTCGCCGATGCAATCATCCACGAAAGCCACCGGGCGGTTGATCAGCTCCGCCAGCTTGACGGCCACCGGGCGCAGCGACATGCTCGGTTCGCGCTGCCCTTTCGGGCGCCCCATGTGGGCCGCGAGTATGATGCGCGCCCCCTGGGCGATCAGCAGTTCCAAAGTCGGCAACGTTTCCTTGATGCGAGTCACATCGGTGACGACCATCTGGCCGTCCTTCTCCTCCATCGGAACGTTGTAATCCACGCGCACAAGGACGCGCTTCCCGGCAGATTTCAAATCTTTGACAGTAAGCTTTGCCATAATTCAATCAACAAGTTGAACAAACAGACCGGAGAGCATAACGAACTGGGTCGTTGAGTCAAAAGGATTATAAACCTGAAAAATACCGCCCCAAACCGGCCATTCAGAAGGTTTTGCGCCGACCCCAGGGGCAACCGAAGCACCGGAGCCACCCGAAAGGACGCAGATGCCGTCCACCGATCTCACTGTTCATAAATGACATATGCATTCCAAAACAATCATTTAAAACCCCAAGAAACGACCGCCCAAAGCACCGGAAAGCCGCAAGGGTTGGATGAAAGGGAAAAATCCAACCACCCGGAGTCAGGGGCACCGGGTCAATTGCCGCCCAAACCAAGACTCGCCTGACCGGCGCCTCTGGAAAAACGCCCGGACCTGACACCGCCCAGAAGCTCCCACCTGAGCGGGCGGCGACCGGAGTGGAACGTCCCCCTCAGCACGGGAAGCGAACGAACCATAAGCCATTGGAAAACATGGATTAATAAACCTTCCCAATAAGCACATACAATAATGTCATTATTTCTATTAATCATACAGGGGACGCCGGAAAATCGGTATAATAATACGGCTCCCACCAGGGCAGCAGCATCACTTATACTTGTCCAAACAAGTTTGACGTATTCACAAAAACTTATTAGGTTTGGCCGTCCTGACCGGAGCCCGGGTTATGCGGGTTAGCGGTAATGATTCACCAGATGACTATACTTAAGAGCCTGTTTGATTCTTCCCTTGGGAAGAAGTACATCATGGCGATCACAGGCTGCGGCTTGTTTGCGTTTGCCGCCGGCCACATGATCGGAAACCTCCAAGTGTTTCTTGGCCCTGAGGCCATCAACCGCTACGGACATTTTCTCCAATCCAACAAGGAGCTGCTCTGGGTGGTCCGCCTGAGCATGCTGGCCATGGTGGGGCTGCACTTCTGGTCGGCGATCCGGCTGGCGCTGGAAAACAAGGCGGCGCGGCCAATCCCCTACGGCGGGGGCTTCAACCCGTACAAGGCGAGTCTGGCTTCCCGCACCATGGTGATGGGCGGGCTGATCATCGCCTGCTTCGTGGTTTATCACCTGCTCCACTACACCGTGAAGACGGAGGCGATCAATCTCACCGGGCAGAACTTCGCCGGAGCGGCGTTCAAGGACGCCGAGGGCCGCCAGGACATCTACAAGATGGTCGTGATCGGCTTCCGCCAACCGCTGGTGTCCGCGTTCTACGCGCTCGGCGTAGGGCTGCTCTGCCTGCACCTGAGCCACGGCATCAGCAGCCTGTTCCAATCGCTTGGTCTCAAGACCGGCACCTACACCCCCATCATTGACAGGTTCGCCAAGGTGGCGGCGGTCATCCTCTTTTTAGGCTACGTCTCCATCCCGCTGGGCATCCTGGTGTTCGGCGTGGGAAAGGAGGTTGTGAAGTAACATGAATCTCGACGCCAAAATCCCATCCGGTCCGCTTGCCCAGAAATGGGACAAGCATAAATTCGATCTCAAGCTGATCAACCCGGCCAACAAGCGCAAATACGACGTCATTGTCGTCGGCAGTGGTCTGGCAGGTGCCTCTGCGGCTGCCTCGCTCGGCGAGCTGGGCTACCAGGTGAAGTGCTTCTGCTTCCAGGATAGCCCCCGTCGGGCGCACAGCATCGCGGCGCAGGGCGGCATCAACGCCGCCAAGAATTACCAGAACGACGGCGACAGCGTGCACCGGCTGTTCTACGACACCATCAAGGGCGGCGATTTCCGCGCCCGTGAAGGGAACGTGTACCGGCTGGCGCAGGTGAGCACCAGCATCATCGATCAGTGCGTGGCGCAGGGCGTGCCGTTTGCCCGCGAGTACGGCGGCCTGCTGGCCAACCGCTCGTTTGGCGGCGCACAAGTCTCCCGCACCTTCTACGCCCGCGGCCAGACCGGCCAGCAACTGCTGATCGGTGCCTATCAGGCGTTGAGCCGCCAGATTGCGGCGGGCACGGTGAAGATGTACACCCGCACGGAGATGCTGGAACTGGTGGTGGTGGACGGCCACGCCAAGGGCATCGTGGTGCGCAACCTGGTCACCGGCGAGATAGCCGCGCACGCGGCCGACGCCGTGGTGCTGGCCACAGGCGGTTACGGCAACGTCTTTTTCCTCTCGACCAACGCCAAGGGCTGCAACGTCACCGCCACCCACCGCGCCTACAAGAAGGGGGCGGCGTTCGCCAACCCCTGTTACACCCAGATTCACCCGACCTGCATTCCGGTCAGCGGCGAGCACCAATCCAAGCTCACCCTGATGTCGGAATCCCTCCGCAACGACGGCCGCGTCTGGGTCTCCAAGAAAAAGGGCGACCAGCGTCGCCCTCAGGACATCCCCGAAGATGACCGGGATTATTATCTGGAGCGGAAATATCCGAGCTTCGGCAACCTGGCCCCGCGCGATATCTCCTCGCGGGCAGCCAAGGAGGCTTGCGACGACGGGCGTGGCGTGGGCTCCAGCGGTCTGGGTGTCTATCTGGACTTTGCGGATTCCATCAAGCGCCTGAGCGAGGACAAGATTCGCGAGCGTTACGGCAATCTTTTCGACATGTACGAAAAGATCACCGGCGAGAACGCCTATAAAACACCGATGCGCATCTACCCTGCGGTCCATTACACCATGGGCGGCACCTGGGTGGATTACAACCTGATGAGTTCGATCCCGGGCCTGTTTGTGCTGGGCGAGGCGAACTTCTCCGATCACGGTGCGAACCGCCTGGGGGCCAGCGCCCTAATGCAGGGCCTGGCGGACGGCTATTTTGTCATCCCGTACACCATCGGGCATTATTTCGCCACCGCCAAGCAGCCGAAGCCGAGCACCGGACACGCGGACTTCCGGAAGACCGTGGATGAAGTGCAGCAGCGCACCAAGAAGCTGCTGGCGACCAACGGCAAGCGCACCACCACCAGTTTCCACCGGGAACTGGGCAAGCTGCTGTGGGAAAAGTGCGGCATGGCCCGCACGGAGAAAGGGTTGAAAGAGGCCCTGCAGCGCATTCCGGAATTGCGCGCCGAGTTCTGGAAAAACGTCAAGGTCACCGGCACCACTGACTCCCTGAACCAGGATCTGGAATATGCCGGCCGGGTGGCGGACTTCCTGGAGTTTGGGGAGCTGATGTGCCTGGATGCCCTGCACCGCAATGAATCGTGCGGCGGACATTTCCGCTCCGAGTACCAGTACGAGGACGGCGAAGCCATGCGGGACGACGCCAACTTTGCCTACGTGGCAGCCTGGGAATATGCCGGACCGGACAAAGCGCCGGTGCTGCACAAGGAACCGCTGTCCTACGAGGAGGTGAAAATGGTCACCCGCTCGTACAAATAACTGTCCTGATCACTCATCGAAAAGCGAACATGAACTTAACGTTAAAAGTATGGCGGCAGAAGGGCAAGACCGATGCCGGGCATTTCGAGACTTACCAGGCCAGGGAGGTCATTCCCGACATGTCCTTCCTGGAAATGCTGGATGTGGTCAACGAGGAGCTGATCGCCAAGAACGAGCCCCCCATCGCCTTCGACTCCGATTGTCGCGAGGGCATCTGCGGCACCTGCTCTCTGGTGATCAACGGCATTCCGCACGGTGGTCACAAGGGCACGACGGCGTGCCAGTTGCACATGCGGCACTTCCACGATGGCCAGACCATCACCGTCGAACCCTGGCGGGCCAAGGCGTTCCCCATCCTGCACGATCTGATCGCGGACCGGACTGCTTTTGAGCGCATCATCCAGGCCGGCGGGTTCATCTCTGTGAACACCGGCGGAACGCCGGACGCCAACGCCCTGCCCGTCTCCAAGGAGATTGCGGACCAGTCCATGGACGCGGCGGCCTGCATCGGCTGCGGCGCGTGTGTGGCTTCCTGCAAAAACGCCAGCGCCATGCTGTTTGTGGCGGCCAAGGTCTCCCACCTCAACCTGCTGCCGCAGGGCCAGGCGGAAAAAGACCGCCGCGCCCGCAATATGGTGGCCCAGATGGATGCGGAGGGTTTCGGCGCCTGCACGGTCACCGGCTCCTGCGAGGCGGTCTGCCCCAAGGAGGTCAGCCTGAATTTCATCGCGAAGCTGAACCGCGATTACGCGGTGGCCATCCTGAAGGGCGAACCCTCCAAGAGCAAAGCGGGCGGCGGCTAAACCCCGCACCCAGACACCCTATTTCACAAACCCGGCTCCGGTCGGGTTTTTTTGTGCCCGCGCCAAACGGGATATTTCCATTCCAAATCGGTCTTCGATTTCCTATATTTTCATGGTGCACGCACTTATGATCACAAGGACCATCATGAACCTGAAAACGTTTTTCTGCCTTTCCCTCCTATGCATCCTGGCTGGAACATCAACGGCCGCACCCGCCAACGGCACCCCCTTTGACCTGCAGGGATTCATCGACCGGGAACTCCAGGCGGGGAAAACCCGGGTGATCGTGCCGCCCGGCCGGTACCGCGTCACCCCGCGGAACCGCCAGCACCTGGTGCTGCGCGGTTTGCGGGACGTGCAAATCATCGCCGACGGGGTGGAGATGATCTGCACGGAAACCACCCGGGCACTGACCGTCCAATCCTGCACCAATGTGCTCGTGCGCGGCCTGGTGATTGATTATGATCCCCTGCCCTTCACCCAGGGGCGCATCACCAGCCTTTCCGCCGACAAGAAGGTGCATGAGATTGAACTGTTCGAGGGCTATCCGCCCGCCGAGGCCGCGCGCAATTTCAAGTATGAGATCTTCCGGCCCGACACCCGGACGCTGCGCACCCAGGACCATTACCCGCAAAAAGTGGAGGCCATCGACCATCGGCACTTGCGCGTGAGCAACAGCAGCGGCAGCGCCAATGATCCGGAACAGGTGGGCGACCTGATTGTCATCGGCACGGAATACGCCCCCCAGGGCAGCATTCCCCACGCGGTGGAATGCAACGGCAACGTGAACGTGCGCCTGGAGAGCATCGATCTGTTCGCCTCCAACTGCTTCGGCTTCCTGGAGAACAACTGCGATGGCAGCACCTACCTCCGTTGCCGCATCGACCGTCGAACCGCCGCCACCGATCCGGTCCGTCGGGCCGATGCTCGCCTGCGCTCCCTGGATGCGGATGCCTACCACAGCAAACATGCCATCAAGGGCCCCGCCTACCTGGAATGCACAGCCCGCTTCATGGGTGATGACTGCGTCAACATCTGCGGGGATTACCACCTGATCACAGCCTCCCAGGGGACCGAACTGCGCGTGCTGGCCAAGCACACCCTGAACCTGCAGCCCGGCGATGAGGTGGAGCTGGTGACCTATGATGGACGTCGGCTGCCGGATGCCCGCGTGGTCTCCCTCAAACCGGCCGGAAACGTTCTGGACGAGGAACGCGCCTTCATCTCCAAACAGCGGATGGATGCGGGCCTGCGCTCGGGCAAAGGCGCCCTGACCAAGGCCTGGACGGTGACCTTGAACCGTGCGGTGGAGATTCCCTTGGGCGGGGTGATCTGCTCCGCCAACCGGATCGGCAATGGCTTCGCCGTGAAGGGCTGCACGTTTGGCTATAATCGTTCGCGCGGCATCCTCATCAAGGCCAGCCGGGGAGAGGTGAGCAACAACCGGATTGAGGGCTGCGAAATGTCGGGCATCCTGGTCGCCCCCGAATACTGGTGGCTGGAGGCCGGCAGCAGCAGCGACCTGGTGATCACCGGCAACCAGATCACCGCCTGCAAAGGCATCCCCATTCTCGTGGAGGCCATCGCCGGACAAGGGGGCATCGCCCCGGCGGGTGCCCACCAAAACCTGACCATCACCGGCAACACGGTGCGCGATTGTCCCGCGCCCGGCATCGTGGTCACCTCCACCACCGGCCTGCGCTTGGAAAACAACCATCTGTTGCTGACCGGCACCCGCAAGGAGCTGCCCGGCATCCTGCGCCAGGCCGGACTCAAGGAGGCAAAGCCTGAGGTGCAGATCAATTGCCTGCCATAGGTGGCCGACTCCATGACAAAAAAGTTTCGCCCGGGTGGATTCCGGGTTAACCTTCCACCATGTTGCTACCCACTTTTAGACTCAACGTGAACGTGGCGGTCATGATCGGCGCCGCCCTGGCCCTCCATTGCCTGCCTGCCCTCGCCGCCGAGGAAGCCGGAACGCAGGCACCCGTTGTCACCCGGGCCACGATTGATGGCGAAGGTCCGGGCTGGAAGAGCCTGGAAGAAGCCGACTTTGTGAACGTCAACTGCCACAGCAACACCTGGACCTGGAGCAACGGTGTGGCCCATTGCACCGGCCAGCCGGTGGGAGTCATCCGCAGCCAGGTGCTCTTCACCAACTTTGAGCTGGTCGCCCAGTGGCGCCACCTGCGATCCGCCGGCAACTCGGGCATCTTTGTGTGGGGCATTCCGGAATCCATGGAGAAGCTTCCCTCCGGACGCCTGCCGCACGGCGTGGAGGTGCAGGTGCTCGACCACGGTTACACCACCCAGTACGAGGCCCAGTCCAAGAAAAAGGCGGACTGGTTCACCACCAACGGCGATATTTTCCCCGTCGGTAAAACCCGCATGAGCCCCTTCCCTCCGCTCTCCCCCAATGGGCAGCGCAGCTTCCCCCGCAAGAACCTCAGCCGGGGCACACCCGAATGGAACCACTACTACGTGCGCGCCATCAACGGGGAGGTGCGCCTGTGGGTGAACGGGGAGGAGGTCTCCGGTGGCACCGGCACCGAACCCCGCTTCGGCTACCTCTGCCTGGAAAGCGAGGGCTCCCCGGTGGAATTCCGCAACCTGCGCATCCGGCCCCTGCCCTAATTCCAACCCGGCTACGGCAGGACGATCCCAGCGTTGCGGTATTGCTCGGAAATGGCCCAAAGATTCTTGGGCGACAGGCCCTGCCCGGATTTCAATTGCCGGGCGCTGCCATCGGCAAACTGGTAGTTTGACGCCCCACCCCGCACGCTGCGCCCGCCGCCCCGGTGCCGGCTCTGCTCGACAATGTAAAAGTCATCCAGCGACACCATGTCCACGTAGTAATCCCAACTGGCCGTCTCCTTCTCGCCCAGCACGATGGTTTCGGAAGGCTGGTGAATGACCTGCTCGTTCACGGAGACCTCCTTGGGAATCCCAGAGCCGTTGGCCATGTAGTAATCGTCCCAGCCATTCATGATGTAACTGCGGGCCGGAACATCCCCCGGGCACGGATCGGTGACCGGATCTCGGCCGGGCGCAGGCAGCGGCTGATCCGCCGGGCAAACCAGCACGCGGGGATCCTGATAGTAGGCCAACATCAGGTTGGGCCAGCGGTTGGTCATGCGGTTGGGCGGCGTCTGCCCCAGGTTGTCATCCACGTACATGCGGAAGGCAAACCCCAGATTGCGGAGCTGGTTGATGCACTGGATGCGCCTCCCCTCCGCCTTCGCCCGGGAAAGCGCGGGCAGGAGCAAACCCGCCAGGATCGCGATGATGGCGATCACCACGAGCAGCTCGATCAGCGTAAAGGCCGGGCGTCGGCAGGCGCATTTTTTCATGGCAGACAGATTCAGTTGTCCGACTTTTTCCTTCCGGGAACCGGGGGCAACTTTGCCCCATAGTACACCGCCCGATGCCGGTTGTCATCAAAGGCGAAGTGAAGGTATTGGTGGTCCGGGCTCACGAAACCATCCGGATAATTAAGCCGCCCCGCTGGGCCATCGCAGGATTCCGGCACCAGCGTCCGCTGGTACGGCCAGGTTTTCATGCCGTCAAAACTGATCCACAGAGCAAGCGGGCTGCGGTGCCTGGGATTGGGGTTGTGCAACAGTGCGACGGCGTCGCCGCCCAGTGGGTAAAGGGTTGCCTTGCTGCCCGGGTTGGGGATGTCCGTTTTGCTCGCGTATTTCGGCCAGGTTTTGCCACCGTCCCGGGACTCCGCGTAGTACAGTACTCCGCCCAGCCGGTCACCCCGGATGATCATGGCGATACGCCCGTCGCTGAGTTCGACGATGTTGTTCTCTGCCCACCCGTGATACCGGTCATCCGGCACCAAACGCACATCCCCGTGCTCGGTCCAGGTTTTTCCGCCATCCGAGCTGATGAGCACCCCGTTGCGCGGATTGCTCACATAGTGCGCCAGGGCTTTGTGCCATGGCTTGTCCTCCGGCGGGGGAGCTGCCACCCCGGCTCCCGGTCCCAGGTAATGCTGGAACGGCAGCATCAGGCATCCGTCGCGCGTAACGATGTGGTTGCGGATGAATGTGAATTGCGCGAGCCGCCCGGGCAGCGGCTGCGGCTGGCTCCAGGTAAGGCAGCCGTCGTCGCTGTGCATCTGCCAGGATTGCCAGTCCCGACCCCAGGTTTGGGAATGGGTGGAGAAAAACAGCGTGCTCCGCCCTTCGCGCACGAGCAGTTCGGTTGCCCCCTGCCCGCTGGTTTTTCCCGAACGGGGAAAGCCAATGGCCACCGGCTCGAGCAGCGACCAGGTACGCCCTTCGTCCCGGCTGCGCGTCAGCCCCACATAGTTGCGGGGTGACGGCTCAAAATCATCGCCCGCCAGCATGAACAGCACCCAGGAGCCATCCGCCATTCGCCGCAGGGTCGTGTCGCAGACCAGCTTGTTGGGGCTCTTCCCATCGTAGGCGACAGCCGTGCGATCCTGCCGGGAATCCGCCTCCGCCTGCGCCCGCCAATCCGGCGAGCGCGCGATGCTGGCGGGAATGGATTTGGGTCCATCAGCCCGGTTGACCAGCAGGCGCGACCGCGCCCCGGGCGTTTTGAAGTTCCCTGCCAGCACATCCTCCTCCCGAAACTTCGCCAGCAGAATCTCCGCCTCCTTGTGCCGGTTCCAGTCGTAAAGCAGATGAATGACTCCGTCCGGAGCCTGAAAGCCGTCCGGGTAGGACACTTCTGCCCGCTCATCCAAAACCAGGCCGCCCCGCCACGTCTTCCCATCATCGTCAGATAGAAACGCCGTCAAGTGTGACCGGCGCGGCAACCGATCACCAAGCGGCCCGTTCTTCACCAGCAACAGACACCCGGAAGCCAGTCGTCGGATGAAGAAGCGCGCACTCGGGTTCTGAATCGCCGAAGCATGAGGAGCACTCCAGGTCGCCCCCTGGTCAACGGAGAAACTTTCGCTGATCCCCTGCCGGCTGCGCGCCAGCATCCACAGCCTCCGGTCGCGCAGTTCCACGATCATGTGCTCGTCAAAATCGGTATTGGGAAAAGCCACCCCGCCACGGCGAAACCAGGACTGCCCCCGGTTGGTGGAGGCATAGACGTTGGCCATCCGGATCGAATCCAGGTCCCGGTGTGCCTCTTTCAGCAAAACCGGGCCGATCCGGTCCCGTGTCCAGAGGGAGACCGGCAGCAGCCAATCCCCATTGGCCATCACGGTCGGCTTGTTCAAGGTGCAGCCATCGGCAAACCGCACCGGCTTGGACCAAACTGGCTCCTCCGCATCCGGGTTATCGCAGGTGATGTACCAATCGCCGCCGCGCCCGTCAAAGTAGCCCAGGCTCTGGTCAAAGAACAGCCAGAGTCGCCCGGCGGGATCGGTCCAGAGGTTGCCGACCAGCGCCCGGCGCTGCGGCAATCCCGGCGGATCCGTGGGATCAATCACCAGGCGCGGCCGGGACCACCGGCTTCCGCCATCATCGCTGGTGGCAAGCATGAAGAAGCCGTTCGGACTGTCCCCATTGCCCACCCAGCAGGCCCAGAGGCGCCCCTTGGGTGTGCGCTCCAAGCCAATGATCATGTTGCCGCTGCGCCGGTCGTCAGCATACTCAGGACCAGGCTGCGTGTGGATGACCGGCGGCTCCAGCGAGAGATCCAACTGCGCCGTTGTCAATTCTGCTGCCCGCAATCCAAAGGCGATCAGCAGGATAACCAAGGTCGAAAATGATGTGCGCATAAACAGCCGTATCCCCCTCAAGGTTTGCCCCCGAACCATTCCTCGCCGATGATCCGGCCGAGCAAGAAGAATTTGCGCTCCGGGTACCAGAGCACAGGTTTCCCCCGACGGACGGTGAAGCTGGAGTACAGCGCCAGATCCAGTCGGCCGTTGGTGCCTGGTTTGCCGAGGCTCACGCCCTGATGATCCATGAACAGCCGGGGTTCATCAAACGAGACCGGCTGGTCCGCCCCGGCCTGATAGCGCCCCGCCACAAAATGAATCGGGCGGCGATGAAATCCGCTGTCCGTCGGCTTGTACCCCTGGTAGTTGCCGTCATGGTTGTGGATGAATAACGCGTAGCGGCCGCTGCCAGCAGTGTTGCCACCCATGTCATACATGGGGCAGGGCGAAAGCGGCTGTAGCAGCGGCTCCCCGCCATCCTTGCGCAACAGCCGGCGGGGCTGCGTCCAGGTCTCCCCCTGATCGGCGCTGAGGCTCCAGAACGGACTGCCCGAAGCGGTGCGCATCACGCAGAACAGGCGTCCGTCCGGCAGCTTGACCAGTGTGGGCTCCTGGCAGGCGCTCACCTCGGGATAACCGGGCGGCGGCACGGACAGGGCTTTTTCGTTGGCGACAAACCAGCTGATTTTTAAATCCCGCGGTTCCGGATTGGCATCCACGTTTTCAAAGCGCATGAATTCCACTCGGGAATCAGCGGTGATCCAGGATTTGGAGGGGTTCTTGCGCACCGCGAAGCTGGTCCAGCGGGTGAAACCGGAGAAGTATTTGCCATCCCGGCCCAACCGCAGCGGCTTCTGCCAGCAAAGCATGTTGGGCGGCATGGCTGGATCAGGATTGTCATGGATGCTCCGGGCAACCGGGATGTTCTGAGGTTTGGACCAAGTGCGGCCATTGTCATCACTGCAGATGCCGTGCAGCCAGCCGGTATGGTGATAGAAGCTGTCGTACTGGCCGATATGCTGGCTGTAGAGGACATAGAGGCGGCCGTTCGCGCTGACCAACGGGTAGCCCCAACTGGCGATAAGCCCATCCCCCGCTCTTTGGGGGCCGGCGATAATCCGGGGCTTGGTCCAGGTTTTACCCTCATCATCACTGCGGGCAAAGGCGATATGCTGGTCCGGCTGCGCTTCCGCCGAGCTTTGGGTCCAGACTGCCATCAGGGAACCATCCGGGCCATCAAACACCAGAAAATGCTCATTCCCGGTATCGCTCACCTTATCGCCCACGACCTCAGGCACGAATACGACAAAGTCAGGCTTGGTGATGCGAAGCTGGCCGGGAATGCGCGCCTGAAGGTCGGCCGCCGTGGCAATGTAGTTGGTATTGGGTTTGGCCGCAGGTTTGGGAGCGGCATTGGTCGCGGCGGGGACCGGGCACAGCGTCAGCAACAGCGTTAGGACGGCAAGATGGGTGGATCGGATGTTCATGTTTTTCAGTGTCAGGTTGATTGGAAAATCCCGGACCAGCCTCGTCATATACCAGCCCGGTAGTTGCCAACCGCCTCGGAGGTGCGCAAATACCGGTTATAGATGCGCAAAGAGAGCACCTGGGCTGGATTGGGGTGTGCAATTCTGAGCATTTTCGCCCCGGTGGGGGTGCGCAGATTCGGACTGAACCGGCCCCAGCCAAACTGCCGGGCCTCCCCGCCATCGCAGAATTTCCCATCCACCACAAAGGTGATGATCTTCGGCCCGCCATCGACAATCGCCACGATATGCTGTCTCTGGCCCGCCTTGAGCGTGCCGGCATCGGTGGACCAGCCACATTCAGTTCGGCCGTCGTTCAAGGTCAATCTGATCGTGCCGCTGTCGCCGGTCGCCAGGAGCAAACCGCGCCCCTGCTCGTCACGGTTGTCCAGAATGAATTGTCCAACCGCCGTGGATTCCAGGCGCAACCACAGGTCAAGACTGAACCCCGCGCGCAAATCCTTCATGCCATGGTCGGGACGACGGCTATCCGATTGGTTGAAACTCGGCAGTTTGGGCATGGGCACCTCCGCTGGCAGCGGCTGCCCCGGCTTCAGATTCAGGATCAGGCCGTTGGTGCTGACCTGGCGATAATTCGATTGACGGAACAGGCCAGACATCAGGGCAGCGGGCAGCTCATGGAGTCGGCCGATGTTCTTCTGGGTCTCAGTGACGTAATACTTCCCGTCCTCCTCAACCAGATCCGGATAGCTCATGCGGATGTAGGGATCATCATCATACAGCGCGATTTCCGGCTGAGACCACTCAATGATCCTACCCTGTGGGGTGTCACGCTCCACACCGGCGACCAGCCAAGCCGGGTTTCGATCGGCATAGGGATCCCAGGCCGGGTTACTCCGGGCGACCGCACCACCGTGATTATGAAACCAGTAGAGGTATTGGCCATTGGCGCACTTCCAGACAAAGTTTGCCGCGCGGGAGTGCTTCAGGCGCTGGCCTCCGGGTGAATAAACAGCATATTGAGGAGCGCTCCAGTGCCGTCCACCATCCCGACTGTAGGCGCTGGCCGGCCAACCATCCACCGTGCGATAAACACAATAGAGGGAACCATCGCTCAAAGCGACAATGCTTTGCTCCTCAGACACCCGGCCCCCCCCGGCCGGGGTGCGGAGGCCGACCTCACCTTCCGGCAGGGTTTCAAAGCGGACCTTTTCCGGGTCGGGTTCGGTCAGGATATTGTCGCTGCGCAGAAAGGCCCCCTCCGACTGGGCAAAGAACCCTGGCCCCATGGCCCCCACCTTGTGGAGCACCAGCAGGGCGGCATTTTCCACGATGAGTGGCCGTCCGACATTCCAGAAGAACCGCAGTTTGCCGCCATAGATATTGGTCCGGTCACAGGCAAATTCACGCACCGGCACCTCGTAGCGTCGGGCCGACCAACTCCGGCCGCCATCGTCACTGTATTTGAAGACATAGTGCCCCAGGGAATCGACCCGCTGATAAACCCCGCCATCCTCGCGTTTCACCTCGGGCACGCGATCGGTGTTGTGGTTGTAGAAACAGTAGATGCGGTTGCCCGGCGTCCGGAGCAAAACGGCGTAGGAAGCCTCCGGCCCATCCACCGGCTCAACATCTACCGGCCTGGC
>CAIYYI010000352.1 GCA_903930345.1 uncultured Verrucomicrobiota bacterium | reverse complement strand
CCTTTGTGAAGGCCAGATACGGACTCGTCATTCCCCAGGCGTCCATTTTTCCAACGACTTTGTGGACCGTGGTCATCCGTTTACGGTCACTGTCAAACGCAAGTTCGGACACGCGCGGGAAATCAGCCTCCATGTCCTCCTTCCAGAAGCCGCGTCTGGCACCGGCCACGACCAGCGCCCCCTCGGTCGGGTCGCCGAGGGTATGATACTGGCCTTGCCCCTTCTCGATCATCCGGGCATCATTGCACAAGACACCGCCCACGGAGAGCAGGTCCAAGGCGGATTCAGGCGTGGAGGCTGCAACGGGTCTTACGCGGTTGTACTTGATGTTGCCGGAAGAGGCCATCTCCTCTGTCAAATCGACTGAGTGGCCGACCACATCCAACACCACGACCGTCATCTTATTCTCAGTCAGCGTGCCGGTTTTATCGGAACAGATCACCGTCACCGAGCCAAGGGTTTCAACGGCGGGCAATTTTCGGATCAACGCTTTACGCGCGAGCATGCGCTGCGCACCGAGCGCCAGGGTGATGGTCACCACCGCAGGCAGGCCCTCGGGTACAATCGCCACCGCCACGCTGACGGCCGTCAGCAGCATGTGGCGGATGTCATCGCCGTGCAAGAGTCCGATGACAAGAATCAACCCAGCGGTCACTACACCCACCAGAGCCATACCTTTGCCCAGCCGGTCCAGGCGCTTCTGGAGCGGAGTCGCCTCCTGCGGTACCTGCTGGATCAAGTTGGCGATTTTTCCCAGCTCCGTCTGCATGCCCGTGGCCACCACCAGCGCTTGCCCGCGCCCTTGCGAAACAATGGTGCCCATGTAACCCATGTTGCGGCGGTCACCCAAGGGGAGCTCCTCCAGGTTTATCGGGTTAGTCTGCTTTTCGACCGCCTCGGATTCACCTGTCAGGGCCGCCTCCTGCACCTGCAGGTTGACTGACTCCAGCAGGCGCACATCCGCCGGGATAAGGTTGCCTGTTTCGAGCACCAGGATATCCCCCGGCACCAGTTCCCGCGCCGAAAGTTCCGTTAACTGCCCATTGCGCCGCACCCGGACGCTGGGCACCGACAGCTTTTTCAGCGCGGCAATGGCTTTTTCGGCACGGTATTCCTGGATGAAACCCAGGAAGGCGTAGAGCACCACGATCGACAGGATCGCAACCAGATTTTTGGTGTCCCCCAAGAAGCCGGAGATCACTGCCGCGGCGATCAGGATCAGCACCATCGTAGCGGTGACCTGCTCCCAGAGGATCTGCCAAGGCGTGCGGCCCCCTTTTTCAACCAGTTCATTGGGGCCGTGCTCCGCCAGGCGTTCGGCAGCTTGTGCGCTTGACAGGCCGCGGGCGGAGTCAGCTTGACATTTTTTCAGCGCATCTTCGATATTGAGGGTATGCCAGTTCATCATGGGTAATTTCCACTTTCTTAAAAGGCAGTGGAGTATGACAAAAATATTATTCTGGAACAAGTGCAAAGCATGGGACCCTTGCGATCTAAGCGGTTATAAAAAGCGCATCAAAGGACAAGCTCCCCGCCTGCAGAGCGGGAATAAACGAAGGACAAAAAATAAGAGTTAAACGTTGAGAGTTAAAAATTTGTGCGGAGTCCGTGTTGAGCGGAGGCGCGCGGCGTGTTTGTCGCATTTCTTTGAAACCGCCTCGGGTACCTTATCAGAAATGACAATCTGGCCGCTCGTGTTTCCAGTTAATCGGCTCATTATTCGAGCTCTGCAACACGGCTCAAGACTTCGATAAATGCTTGAAAATGGGTCTTTTCCGTCCGTTGGACGTGTTCAAGCCTTTGGGGCGTTTCTTCCGCTATGCAATTTT
>CAIYYI010000351.1 GCA_903930345.1 uncultured Verrucomicrobiota bacterium | reverse complement strand
TGAGCAGTGATCAAGGGTGCCGCCAGCACCCGGCCGGGAAACAGGCCCGCCAACAGCAACCCCATCCCGATGGCCAAGGCCATGGACGTTGAACCCCAATTGATCCTGCCACTGGTGTTTTTCATAAGCTTCAAAGTTGATTTGGAAACACTCCACCGCAAACAAAAACGAGACCGCAGATGAAGCGTTTACGTTGCTGTTTGAACACCCTTTACCAAACGGTAGGCAAAAGAACAAGCCGCGAATGGGTGATTCTTTGAAGTATCACCCAGAATCATCCTTGCAACCGGGCTGGCTAATCCCAACCCGAAGCGGATGTCGGCGACTGCATTTTCGGGTTGGTCACGCCGCCCGTCTTCTGCCAGAGTGGAGTTCGCTGAACCATAGGTACAGCAAAATGAAACTGATGCGACGACGCCGCTTTTTGTGCCTGGCAGGCTCCACCGCCGGGTGGGGTTGCCTGGCCTTGGCGCAGGCCGTGGTAGATAGCTCCCCGCTGCCAAGCTTTGACCGGGAAATGAAGGGATTCATGGCTGCGCGCAAAGTGCCGGGCGGCGCCCTCGGCATCTGGCGCCGGGGCAAACTCATTTATGCCCAAGGATATGGCCAGGCGAATGTGGAGCAAGCCCAGGCCGTGAGGCCCCACTCGCTGTTCCGGTTGGCGAGCGTGTCCAAACCTATCACGGCCCTGGCCATGCTCAAGCTAGTGGAGCAAGGCAAAGCAGCCTTGGAACAACCCCTGATCACCCTGCCAGCCATGGCCCGGGTGCTAGGGGAGGAAACCAGCCAGACCGACCCCCGATGGCGAAAGATCACCCTGCTGCACCTGCTGCAACACACCGGAGGTTGGGACCGGGGGCAATCTCCTGATCCCATGTTTCAAGCGCAAGCCATCGCCCGGGAGCTGGGCTGCGCCTCGCCACCCACCCCGGCGCAAATCATCCAGCACATGCGCCGCCGGAAACTGGACTTCGAGCCGGGGCAAAAGCACGCGTACTCCAACTTTGGCTACTGCCTGTTGGGCCGGGTGATCGAGGCCGTGAGCGGCCAAAGCTACGAAACCTTTGTGCAGGACCAAATCCTGAGGCCAACGGGCATTCGGGCCATGCGCCTGGGAGCCACCCTGCCCCACCGCGCTGCCCCCGGTGAGGTCCGGTATTACCTGGCGAAGCCGGGCGAGGGCTCCAGCGTTTTCCCGGACACTCCCGCTCGGGTACCCCATCCCTACGGCACCTTCTGCCTGGAAGCCATGGACGCCCATGGCGGCTGGATTGGCTCCGTGGTGGATCTCCTGCGCCTGGCGCATTCCCTGACCCCATCAGCCAGCCATCCGTTGCTCAAACCTTCCTCCTTAAGGGCCATGTATGCCCCGCCTGCCCCGCCCGTCTCCCGGGAGGCGAATGGCCTGGTCAGCCCAGCCTACTACGGTTGCGGATGGATGGTGCGCCCCCTCAAGGGATCCTTGAACGGCAATTATTGGCACCAAGGGAGCCTGCCGGGAACCCACACACTTTGGGTGCGACTGGGGCCGCAAGAGATGAGCTGGGCGGCACTGTTCAACCAGCGTTCAGACGACGCCCAACTGCCGGATAGTGCCTTGGACGGAGCCTTGCACCGCGCCGCAGCCGAGGTGCGACAATGGCCGACGGAAGACCTGTTTGCGAAGTTTGCCGCGCGCCCCGCCCTTTAGCGGGCTGGGGCCACCAGGTTTTGCGCCCGCAGATACCGTAAAAGTTCGGCGGCATAATGCGCTTGGGAGCGGGCGCTGGGATGGTCATCACAGGGCAAATTACGGCTGCCTGGCTCGCTGAGGCTGACGGAAATATCGACCGTTCTCAGACCTTCCGCCTGGCAACGCCGCAAAACATCGGCGGTTTCCCGTCCGCGCGTGATGCCCGCCACCACAAAGGCGGTCTGGTTGGACTGGCACTCGCGGGCAAACTGGCGCAGCAACGCCAGGCTAAATTCCGGGGCAGACAACCGCCGCTCCTCCCAGGCATTCCAATTCCGCTCCAACAAATGCACCAAGGCGGATTGCCCCTGCCCGGGCCAGGGGTAATAAACTGCGGGGGACTGCCGGATGTCCAACGAGCCGTCCTCAGCCAGCTTTGCATACGGCAATGAATTGAGGCCCAATTGGTTGAATGGAACGATGGATTTCCGCCAACCACGCAATAGCGCGCTTCTTTCAGGATGAAAATACGCGTAGGTGGCCACCACTATCCGGGGATGAGCGTTGGCGGCCTGCAAGCGATACTGCAACAGAGAATGCAGGGTGCCGTAGCCGTTAACCCCAAAATTGGAAACCTCCCAGTCGGGCACCGCGCTTTGCACCTGCCAGGGAAACGTCTCGGCATCCCCCAGCGACCAGCCATGGGTGAAACTGCACCCGAAGATCCACAAACCAGGCCGGCCGGGCGCCGCCGCACGTGGCGGATGCGTAATCCGCAGGGAGTTGGTATCGTGGGTGACTTGGAAAGAACAGGCGTTGGAGGCCCCGGCGTTCAGAGTCACCAGAAACTGCCCGGGCAGATGGGTGTAACCCAAGACCGGATGCGTTTGGAACAACCGCTGGCCGGGTTCAATGCGCGTTGCCAGGCTGACGGACCGGTAAGGGCGCGCCCCGCGCCAGCGGGCGACCAGCTCGGCGCCGGCCAGGCAAAAGACCAGCAGGCAAGCGAAGTAAATCAGCAAAGCCAGGCGCTGGCGGCGGCGACGACGAATATGAATGGGAACCTCAGCGCTCATGGGCGTTTCTGCAGGCGGGCGACAAAATGCAGCGCGCGCTCAAACAAAAGACTGGCCGGAAACGGATAGAGGCCCAACTGCGACTCCCACGCGGCCCGTTCCAACCCCAGCGCCTGGAACTCGGTCTCCCACCGGGCCCGGGGCCAGTAATTGTACGGCAGCACGACGCCATGGCGGGCGTTGCCCACCCAATCCATGAATCGCAAGGTGGGTTGGGCCAGCCAGCCATCCTGGCAATGGTCTTTGAGCACCAGACACTGGCGGGCCACCCGCACCGCCTCCCGCAGGAGCACCCGTGGATCCTCCGTGTGGTGCAGCACATCCACAAACATCACGGCATCAAAGCTGGCGTCGGGATGCGGGATGCGCCGGCCATCAAAGGCAGCGACGGGAATGTGCGTTTGGGGGCGGATCAGAATATCGATGCCCTGAATGCGAACGTCCGGACGTTTCTCCTGGATAAGCTTGGCGATCAAGCCATCGCCGCAGCCGACATCCAACACCTGGGCCTGGGGGGGCAGGACCCGGGCCAACTGCTCGCTCAATACGCGCACCCGCCGTTTGAAGACGTACCCGCCGTGAATGGAATCCAATAAACTCATTTTCGTTTCATTCCCAAGACACTGAGAAAAAAGCTGGAGAACACGGTCTGGCACCCCAGCACCAGGCAGACAACCGCCGGGATCACCAGGCGCAAGGTCTTGCTGGGATCCAGCGGCCCAAACGACTTGCCCTGCCAGGCAAAGATGGCAGCCAACGTGCCTCCCAAACCCATCAGAACCAGGATAAAGCCGATCACCAGCCCCGTCTCCAACGTGATCCGGCTGAACCACCGGCTCAGGCGCTCATCCGGCGGCAACAGACCTTCTGCGATCGAAAACACCTTGGTGAAAACCGCAAAGAGCACCACCTGGTAGCCCAGAATCACAGCCAAGGCGGCATAGAGGAGGGTATGCACATCCAGGTGGATGCGCCCCACCGCACGCGGCCCGGGCAGGAGCCACAGGCCACCCGCCAACCCCAGCAGCATGAGCAGCAGCCCCGGGTAGAGAAAGAGCCAGCGCGGGCTGAAAAGCAGCATGAAGCGCAAGTGCCGCCAGCCATCCCGCCAGCGGCGCAGGTGCGGCGGCCGATTCCGCCCATCCGGCGACAATGTGGTGGGCACCTCCGTGATGCGCAGGCCGAGAGTGGCGGCTTTGACCACCATTTCGCTGGCAAACTCCATGCCGGTGGTCTGCAGATTCATGCGCGCCACGGCAGCCCGGCTGAAACCGCGCATGCCACAGTGGAAATCCCCCATCGGAGTGCGAAAGAACAAACGGCCAATGCCGGTCAGCACCGGATTGCCCAGATACCGGTTTAGCAGCGGCATCGCCCCGGGCTTGATCCCGCCGCGAAAGCGGTTCCCCATCACCAGGTCATAGCCCGCCCGCAGCTTTTCCACAAAGGGCAGGATCGCGGTCCAGTCATAACTGTCATCCGAATCCCCCATGATGAGGTATTGGCCGCGAGCGGCATGGATTGCGCCCAGCAAGGCGGCCCCGTAGCCGCGCTCCGGGACATCCACCACCACGGCCCCCAGGTCACGGGCGATCTTCTGGGAGCCATCGGTGCTGCCATTGTCACCGATGATGACTTCGCCCCGGATCTGGTGCCGGGCCAGGGAATCAAGCGCCTTGCGAATGCAAGTGCCCAGGGTTTGGGCCTCATTCAAGCAAGGCATCACGATCGTGAGTTCGATCGCACCATCGGTGGTGGCTGTTGACGGTTCCGGGACCATGAATGCCGACAGTATGAGTCCAAACAACGCCAATTACAACCGCAGGTTTTGGCTTGTGCAGTCATCCCCGAAGTGGTCACACTACGGGTGCCCGATGGCGTTTGACCGCCTTCGGCTTTATGAACAAGCATCTCATGGTGGTAGATGACGAAGCGCCAACCCGCGATATGATGGCGCTGTACTTCAGTTCCCGGGGCTACCTGGTAAGCACCGCCAGCACCAGTGACGAGTTGATGGATATCTCGGAGCAAAACCGTCCGGATTTGATGATCCTGGACATTGACCTGGGAGAAAACTGCAGCCTGGACGTGCTGCCCCTGCTGCGCCAGCGCCATCCCAGCATGCCGGTGGTGATCTTCACCGGACTGACCGATGACCACTCCCTGATCGAACGCGCCCAAAAGGCGAACATCAGCGGTTACCTCCGAAAAACCCAACCGCTCAGCCAGATGCTCGACCTGATCAAAACCATCCTGCCCGACTGATTTCCCCCGGTTTTCCTGGTTTTCGCTGCCGGAAGCATTTCCCGGTGTAACATTTGCCCATTTGCATTATCTTGGGGCCGTGCAGTCAGCAGGCGAACAACTTGAAGGGTTTACAGCCCTGAACCAGGTCACCATTCCGGACCTGTGGCAGCAGCAGGCCATCACGGCCCTGCGGGAGGGCAAGGACGCGGTCGTCCAGGCCCCCACCGGGGCGGGTAAAACCCTCATTTTCGAGCTTTGGTCCCGGCAGGGGAAAAACCACGGGCAGGCCATTTACACAGTGCCCACCCGCGCCCTGGCCAACGACAAACTGGCCGAGTGGCGGGCCCGGGGCTGGAATGCCGGCATCGCCACCGGCGACCTGGCGGAAAACCTGGACGCCCCGGTCATTGTGGCCACGCTGGAGACCCAGAAAAACCGCCTGATCCGCGGTGACGGACCGGTGCTGCTGGTGGTGGATGAATACCAGATGATTGGCGATGCCGACCGCGGCCTCAACTATGAGTTGGCCCTCGCTCTGGCCCCGCCCCAAACCCAGCTGCTGTTGCTGAGCGGCAGCGTCCACAATCCGCAGGACATCGTCAAATGGCTGCTGCGGTTGGGACGCCAGGCTGTGCTGGTGCGGAATGATTTCCGACCGGTGCCCCTGGAAGACGTCCATGAGCAAACCTTGAGCTGGCACCTGCCCACGGAAATCCGTGGTTATTGGGCGCGGCTGACCACCAAGGCCCTGGCCGAGGGGCTCGGTCCGGTGCTGATTTTTGCCCCCCGGCGCAACGCGACGGAAACCATCGCCTCCGAACTGGCCCGCCAGGTGCCCTGCCCCCACCCCCTGCAGCTGACCCTGGCGCAGAAACAGTTGGTGGGCGACAACCTGGCCCGCCTGCTCAAAGCCCGGGTGGCCTACCACCACAGCGGCCTGAGCTACGCCGTGCGGGCGGGTGTGATTGAGCCGCTCGCCAAGGCCGGCCAGCTCCGCGCCGTGGTGGCCACCATGGGCCTGGCCGCCGGCATCAATTTTTCCCTCCGCAGCGTGGCCCTGGCCGGGGAATCCTACCGGCGGGACATGCTGGAGCAGCCGCTGCGCCCGGATGAAATCCTCCAGATGTTTGGCCGGGCCGGCCGGCGCGGCATTGATGAGCAGGGCTTTGTCATCGTCACCAACAACGGCATCTGTCTGCGGGATGGCTACCCCGCGCAGCTGGCGCGCAGCGGCATGGTGGATTGGAATGCCCTGCTCGGCATCATGGCGGCGGCGGCCGACCAGGGCCGCGACCCCTTCAGCGCCGCCGTCAAGGTGCAGGAGCGCCTGTTCACCACGAAGCCGGTGTATCTGGGGGTGGAGCAATCCCTCAAACATCCCGAGACCCCGTGCCAGCTCAAAACCGATGCCGAGCGGGCCCGCTACGTCCGCCGCCTCCTGCGCCAGATCCGCAACAGCCGGGGGGAGTGGGAAAACCTGCCCGGCGTCCATGATAAGCCGCTGCGGGAAATTGTGATCCCGGAATACCCGGAGACTGGCGCCCCCGTGCTGCGGCCGGTGCTCAGTGAATCCGCCGCCCTGGAAAAGGTGGGCCACGGCACGCTCCTGAAAATCGGGATAGACCACGCCGGCCACCCGCTTTATGGACGCTGCACCAACGTGGCGGAAGTGCTGCCCACCGGGCAGGTCCTGCTCCAAAAATGGGCGCGCCGGATGACCAATTGGAACGGGCGCCAGATTTCCCGCCCCGTGTGGGAGGAAACCGCCCGGCCGCTGGTGGAACGTAAATTGGCGGAGCAAAAGACGCAGGTGCTGGGCTGGGAGGAGAATCAGGGCCAGCTGCAGGCCCGCATCAGCCTGGAGGAGCTGACCCTGCGGGTGCCCGTGGACTCCCACGGGATGGCGCTATGGCATCCCGCTGAGCGGGAGGTGCTGGCGTCCGCCTGCTTGAATTGCGAACTGGTGCCCGTCTGCCGCCTGCTGCCCACCACCACCGGCGTGGCGCTGCTGTGGCGGCGGCTGGGCCTGGTGGATCCGCAGGGGGTGCCAACGCGGCGCGGGCGCGTGGCGAGCTTCTTCTCCCAGGGGGATGGACTGGCGGTGGCCGCCGCCCTGGAGCAGGAGAGCTATGGATTGGACCAACTGATTTACGACCTGGCCAACCTGGATGGGGGCTTTCGATTTTGTGGCGAGGGCAACCGCTGGGGCGGCCCCCTGGCCATGGCCAGCCAACAGCTCTACGGTTTCCAAAGCATCCCCGGCTACCTGGAGAATGGGGTCCCTCCGGGTTACGGTGCCGGCTCGGAACAGATCGTGGCCAGCGTCCACCAGAACCCGCTGAGCAAATCCCGCTGGGTTACCCCGGTCCTGGGGGTGGGCGATATCGACCGGGTGATCATTGAATGGCGCAGCCTGCTGCGCCAGATCGCGCACGCCCCGGCGCTGGAGTGGGCCCGGTGGACCGCGCTGCAAGCCATGGCCAAGGGCATCCTGCGCGAAACCGAATCACCCACCGCCACCGACCTGCCCCCGCTGGACTACAGCCAGACGCGGCGGGTGGATCACCGCCTGATCCTGCGCCGGCACTGACTCAACTCTGACCAAAGGTCTTCTTCAGGTACGCCAGGCTGCGCGTGGCGATGGCTTCGGGGCCTTCCTCGAATTTGAAGACCTCCACCGAGACATATTGGTCGTAGCCCACTTCCCGCAAGGCGGCCGCAATGGGAAGGAAATCAACCTCCCCGAAACCGGGCCCCTTCAGATTGCGGTCGTTGGCGTGGAAATAGGCGAATTCACCCTTGGACTCCCGGATGATCTGGGGAATCTCCTTGCTCTCGGAGCACATCGCCTTCACATCCAGGATGATCTTCATCGCAGGCGAGTTGAACTGCCGGGCAAAAACAATCCCTTCCGCCGCTGTGTTGACAAAATTGGTTTCCACCGGGGCCAGCGGCTCGAAACAAATGGTGATGCCGCGCTCCTCCGCCCGCCGCACGGCGGGCCGGAACGTGTCGGTCGCCCATTCCCAGGCCTGCTGCGGCGTGACGCCCTCCATGACATTGCGTTGTTTGGGGGATCCCACCACAATGATCCGCCCGCCCAGGTCCGCGCAGAAATCAACCAAGTCGCAGAAATAGGCGGCGGTATGGTTCCGGATCGAGGCGTCTGGGTGGTTGAGGTACATGCCTTCCGCCTGCACCAGCACCCAGTGGATGCCCGTGATCGCAATGCCGATCTCGCGGGCCTTTTCGCGGATGCGCCACCGTTCCGCCGCCGGAATTTCGGTCACGTATTTGGCCAGCGTGAACGGGGCGATCTCAATGCCGTCGTAGCCCGCCTGGTGGGCGAACGCCATGGCATCATCAATTTTCCACCCCTGAAAGATCTCGTTGCAGATGGCGAACTTCATGGCGGTAATGGCGGATCACTTATCCACAATCTTGAGCTGGTACTCCCGGGAAAGGACACTCTCGGCCCGGGGCTGCATGAAGGCATCCACCTCGTAATCAAACTTGAACCGGTACAAAGAGGAGGGCTGGGTGCTCGGCACCGGGATCAGCGCCTCCCAGCGGTTCTTCAGCAAGGATGTCCGTTGCATGGGGAAAGTCTGTTCCCCAACCATCACCACCGGGCGGAAACTCTGCGGGCGAATGGCCTGTTCCCGGCTGCTCCAGGCCGCTTCCACCGGGTAAAGCCCGGCCGTGTTGCGGGCTTGCTGGCTGGGGGTCAGGTTGGTGATGGTGCTGCAGCCCACGAACAGAAGGGGCATCAGCAAAAACAGTAAGCCTTTTAGTTTCATCTGCATATGGAACAGCCTTGCAAAGGCAAAGCCAGTTGTAAAGTTTGGAATTCAGCCCGCCCGCTCATTTGGCCAGGACGACATCCCCTTCCCTCTGTCTAGGCCGCTCTCTTTTCCATCCAACTACCGTGCTTATATTTAGACGGGGCATTCCGCCCTCCGTCGGGCCTCCGCACCAGTTTAAACGCTCGGAAAGGTCATTTGCTCGGCATAAACTTCGTGAAATCGGGCCTCCTCGTTCAAGGGGACGTGGCGAACGCGCGCCCGGAGGGTCTGGTATTCCCCCTCCCCCTGCGCCATTTGGAACAGGGCCAGTTTGGCCCCCAGCAGCGAAGTGTTGCCCGCCGGGATCACTTTTTCGGCCCCCCAGGGCAAAAGCCCGATGCGGCGCGCACTCTGCCGGTTGATGTAATTGCCAAAGGCCCCGGCCAGGTAAACCCGCGCCACTTGGTCCAGCCCGGTTCCCCAGGCATCGGCCAGCAAACGCAACCCGGCCGCGATGGCCCCTTTGGCGAGTTGCAGCTCACGAATATCACCCTGCGTCAGGCTCACGGCGGAGCAGATCGGCAGATTGGGGCCGGCCGGCAGCCGCCCAGAGGGCAGAATCCGGCCCAGATCCAGCCCGGCGGCAACGGCATCCACCAGTCCGCTACCACACACTCCCCGGGGGGAGACCCCGCCAATCACCTGGCACTGAAATTGCCCATCCACCACGGTCACCCCGGAAATGGCCCCGCTGGCCGCCCGCATGCCCGAGGAGATGCGCGCCCCCTCGAACGCCGGACCCGCCGCCGTGGAAGCGCAGAGCATCCGCTCCCGGTTGCCGATCACCATCTCCCCGTTGGTGCCCAGATCCACCAGCACCGAAATCTCCTCCCGCTCATGCATGCCGGTCGCCAGGATGCCGGCCAGAATATCGCTCCCCACAAAGCCGCCGAGGCACGGCAGGAAGTGCACCGGCACAGGCTGCCCATCAAACCAGCCCAGTTCGGCCGAGGTAAGCTGCAGCCACCCGTCATTCACCGGTTCGAAGGGGTCAAACGCCAGCGGGGTCACATCCAATCCGCCGAATAGGTGGTGCATTGCGGTGTTGCCGGCGATGGTCACCAGTCTCACCTCAGCCGGGCTCCGGCCGCATTCCCCCAGCAGATCCGCCACCATTTGCCCAAGCTGCTGGCGGATCACCGTGGTCAGAACCCCCTGGTTTTCCGCCGCCAGCGCAAATTCGATCCGGCTCATGATATCCGCCCCGTGCCGGCTTTGCTGGTTCAGGCCGGTCTGTACGCCCAACACGTGCCCGGTCTGGCGGTCGAGCAATTGGCCCACCACAGTGGTGGTACCCAGATCGATGGCGATGCCCAAACCCTCCGCCGGGACGAATTGAAACGGGGTGTCATCGGATAGGATGCTCGCATCCCACTGGGCCACCTCCAATTGCAGCGCCGCCTCCGCCCTGTGCCGACAGGCCAAACGCCAGCCTTCCGCCACCCGTTCCTCCCCCAGCATGCGCGCATCCTCGTCCGTCACCGGCAATTGGCCGGCCAGCACCTTCACGCGGCACCCGCGGCAACGCCCCCGCCCGCCGCAGGGGAACTCCACACCCAAGTGGTACAGCGCCGCCTGCAGGCCGGTGCCCGGGGCCACCTCCAGGCTTCTCCCAAGGGGAAACAACTCGATGTTTACAGTACTCATCGCTCTCGGAAAGGTAAACCGGCCCAGCCTTTGCACCAGCAAGGCTTGCAGGGCCCGTGGCTGCGGGGTGATTGTTCGAATTTCAGTACCATTTGCGCAAACGCACTTCCACGCCCAGCTCCGGCCCGCATTGCTGTTTGATGGGGGCGACATCCGTGCCGGAGTGGTGGTAGGGATAAACCACTTTGGGACGGAACGCCTGCACCGCGCTCACCGCCTGGGACACCGTCAACGTGTACGGTTGGTTCACCGGCAGAAAGGCGACATCAATATTGGGCAAGGCGCGCATTTCCGCCGTGTCCTGGGTATCTCCCGCCACATAGATGCGCCGGCTCCCCACGCTGATCACATAGCCATTCCCCGCCCCTTTCGCGTGAAAGGACGCCGTGGTGTTGTACGCGGGCACCGCCTCAATCAGCAGCCCGCTCAGATTGGTGGTTTGGCCATTGGTCATCACCGCCGCCTGGGGCTTTTGTCCGGGGTTCAGTTTGTTGTAAACCGCCAGCGGGGCCAGGATGATGGTCTGGGGCTGGAGCAATAACGCCAACGCATTGGTGTTGAGATGGTCCGCGTGGTCGTGCGTGTACAGCACCACGCTCGCCTTGGGCAGACCGGCCAGGCTCGCCACATTGCCGGTGGGGTCAAAGTAGATGGCCTGGTTGCTCCATACCAGCAGCACGGAGGCATGATACATCGGGTGCAGCAGCACCTCGCCCGCATCGGTCGCCAGAAAATCGCCCGTGATGGCGTTGGTCTCCACCACCAGCGCCCGGTAGGCCCGCTGCGGGTGGAATGGGGCGGCGGAATCGGTGTGCTGCAAAGTGGCGCCGGATTGGCGGGCCGTGGCGAGGGAAACCCACTCCTTCAAGTTGGTGGTGTATTGCACCCGCAAATTCCCGCCGGTCTCGCCCTGCAACTGCAGCAACAAGTCGCGGTTGGTCTGGGCCTGGTAACCCGAGAAGCGGACATCGGCAGCTTCGGCGAGCAGAGACCCTCCCAGTCCGGCAAGGGCCGCCAGGATATGGGTTATGCAGCTACTCATACATAATCGCAATGGCATGGTATCAGGATGCCACGCCTGGCTGGATTTGCACGCCCAATCTGAATGAAACCGTGCGGCGCAACGGCACAGGGTTGGTCACTTGGCCTTTTTCACCTGCACCGGCTTCTGGCCGTCGGGCTTGGGCATCCACATGTCCTTCCAGGTCAGCCCGCATTCCTTCACCAT
Organism: uncultured Verrucomicrobiota bacterium; assembly: GCA_903930345.1. Classification (GTDB taxonomy): domain Bacteria; phylum Verrucomicrobiota; class Verrucomicrobiia; order Limisphaerales; family CAIYYI01; genus CAIYYI01. The sequence continues at coordinate 1,836 of CAIYYI010000351.1, read as the reverse complement.
CTGCAGGCAGTACTCCAGCCGCCCCAGTTCGCGGTCGGTGTTGTTCGTGCCGAAGGAGAATTTCACCCCGGCCTGCTTCGCTTTCTTCAGGAATGCCGGGCTGGGGATCCGGTACCGGCTGTTGATTTCAATGGCTACCCCGTTGCGCGCGGCGGCGTCAATGACCCGCTGCATGCGCGCCGGCGTCCACAGGGTGTCGTACTCGGCAGCGATGACATCGGGCAGGAAGGTCGGGTTCACATAGAGGTCGATCGGCTCCTGGTCCAGGATGGTTTCAATCTTGCCCACCAGCATTTCCATGAAGGCCTGCTTGTCCGGAATATCCACCTCCTCCTTGATCCAGAGCCGGGTGCGCCGACCCCGGTGGTCCGTCAGCGTCATGGAATCCGTGAACACATAGTCGAACTTGGCGATGGCCTCGCGCGAAAACAGGGTGGGCCACTCCCGCCCCTCGGCCTGCAGGGCGATGTAGCACGGTGCCCCGGCCATGGACTGCCGAAAGGCCTCAATCCCGGCGTTGTTGGTGATGGGAAACCCGATGCCACCGTTGACGGCGATGCCGTGGTTGATGCCCGTCAGGCGCATGTGCGCATTCACCTCGTCGAGCGTCAATCCGCCCTTGAGATGCGTGTGAAAATCCACCAGCGGAAAGTTTTCCCCGCCCAGCCGGATGATTTCGCGGTAGAGATCATCCACCACCGGCGTGGGGGTCACATTGGGCAGGTCATCCGGCAGTGCCCGGACTTTTAAGTTGCGGAACTGGGCGTGGCTCTCCGGATCGTGCGCCTGCAAGGCAAACGTCCCGTGACCAAGCCGGCGTTTTCTTCCGGCTCCCGGCTGGGGTGCCTCCACATAATCCACCACCAACTGCCCGTTCAAACGCACCTGCACCTGATTGGCCCGCACCGTGATCAGCAGCGTGAACCATTCATTGTCCCGCACCAGGGATTTATAGAGGTTGCGCACCCCCGTAAAGGCTGCCGGTCTTTTTCAGCTCCAGGTAGTCCCCGTGCTTCGCCTGGCTGTTGTCCACCTGCACCTCAAAACCCCGGTTCAGCCAGTCCTTTTCCTGGTAGGCGGTGTGGAAGAACACTCCGGAGTTGGCCCCGGGCTTGGTCTTCACCTCCACCGACAGCTCGAAATTTTTGAAATCGGCCTGTTGTCCACCCTGCCCCACGTAGAACAGGTGCGTCCGCTGCCCGTGCGCCTGGATGGCCCCCTCCGCCACCTGGAAAGATTCGGCGTGCTCGTTGGCCTTCCAGCCCGCCAGGGATTGGCCGTCAAAGAGGGATGTCCATTGCGCCTCCTCGGCTGCCCGCAGCCTCAGGCCCGCCTGCGTGGTCATCAAAAGGCCCAACCCCACCGTCCAACAAAGTCGTTTAAGCATAAAAATCCACCTTCCATCCACCCCGCGCGCGGCGTGCATGGAAGGGAAAAACTTTAGCGGACCTCGATTGCCCGCACCCGGACACGCGGCAGCATCACTTCCTTGCCGTTGGCATCCCGAAAGTGGTAGTATCCGTTCTCATCGAGTTTCGGCCGGCTTTTGGCCGTCACCGTGGTGCCGCTTGAGAGCGTCACATTGTAACTCGAGGCACACCCGGTAAGGAGCAGAACCCCGGCCAGACATCCCAGACCCAGCAGCAGCGTTTTCATATTGATTTACCGTCCGTCCGGCACTGCGCCGCAGCCACACGCCTTGCCTTCCCCTCGAAAAAAAGAAAGGGGCGTGATGGCCACGCCCCGGCAAAGGGAAAACTTACTTCGCGGAAGCCACGCTCAGGCGGGACTTCTTGCGATTGGCAGTGGTGCGTGGGATCACCCCGCCCTTGGCGG
>CAIYYI010000350.1 GCA_903930345.1 uncultured Verrucomicrobiota bacterium | reverse complement strand
TGAACGCGGAACTCGGAACGCGGAACGCGGAAGTTGGGACCTCACCAATGCGGAATGCGGAATGACTGATTTTTTAACCGCTAATGGACTCGAATGAACGCGAATCTTCCGAATGCGGATTGCGGACCTCACCAATGCGGACCAACTGAACGCGGAACTCGGAACGCGGAACGCGGAAGTTGGGACCGAAGTAAAGACGGGGACGGCTCGGCGGGAGCCCCACCGGGTTCTGGACTTTTGAGCGTTTGGTTTGTTGGGTGGCTGGTTGGGTGCACGAATGGCGTGGGGAATTGATTGGCAGCGCATTACACCGAGTCTGGATTGATCGCCCCGCCGGGTTCTGGACTTTCGTGGCGGCTCGGTGATGTCACCCGCGGCAATTCACCCGCTGGGTTAGGCGGCGTTGTCATCCTCCGCGGGATTCAGTGTCTACTTTCCAGAGGTCATCAAAATACCAAATGAATACCGGGCGTGTCCATTTACACCAGAATCCCTGAACCAATGGCTCGTAAATGCGAGGCCACTCTCTTGGGCTATTGCGGGTTACGGAAAGCATGAGCGGGGGAGCGGTCAGGAAATAGAACGCGACCGCCAGAAACCCGACGCCAAGCAACCTCACGAGCAACCACAGGAGAGAGGGGCTCATTGCTGATCCAGACAGGTGCGGATGGTTTGGGATAAATCGTGGAGGGCATAGGGTTTCTGGAGGAACGCAAAGGCGCCGGCGGCGGGGATGGCATGGCCGGCCATCTCCAGGTTGTAGCCGCTGGTGATAATGACTTTGAGGCTGGGTTGCTTGGCCCACAGTTGCTGGGCCAGGTCCAAACCGGACAGGCCTTCGGGCATGACCATGTCGGTAATCAGCAGGTCAATCTGACCAGCGTACTGCTGCCATACCTCCAGGGCCGCCGGGCCGTGGGCAGCCTCCAGCACCCGGTAGCCCAGCTTTTCCATGCTCCGCACCCCCAGCATCCGCAGGCTGGCCTCATCTTCCACGAGCAGGATGGTCTCGTGGCCGCGCAGTGGCGGCATTTTCTTGGTCTGGATCGGCGCAATCGCCCCTTGCGTGGTGGCGGGGAGAAAGACTTTGAAGGTGGTGCCTTGGCCAAGCACGCTCGCGACTTCCACCCACCCCTTATGCTGGGCCACAATGCCATAGACGGTGGCCAGCCCCAGGCCGGTGCCTTTGCCAACTGGCTTGGTGGTGAAGAATGGCTCAAAGATGTGCTTGAGGGTGGCATCGTCCATGCCGCAGCCGGTGTCGGCCACGGACAGACAAACGAAGGGGCCTGGCTGCACGTCGGGCTTACCTTTGAGGCGTTCGGCCTCCACTTGGACGGGGCCGATGCGGATGGTGAGCTGGCCGCCTTTGGGCATGGCATCGCGGGCATTGACCGCCAGGTTCATAAGCACTTGTTCGAGCATCCCGGCATCGGCGACGACGGACGGGAGGGCGGCATCCTGATCAAAGCGCACATTGATGTGTTCGCCGATCAAACGGCGAAGCATCTTGAGTAGGTTCGCCACCAAGTCGTTCAAATCCAGCACTTGCATGACCATGACGGACCGGCGGCTGAACAGGAGCAGTTGCTGCGTCAAGGTTGCCGCGCGTTTGGCTTCCGCCATCAGTTCCGCCACCGTTTCCTGCGTCTCCGGGTCCAGGCTGGGACGCTCCAGCAAGCTGTCCAAGTGCATCATGGTGGCCGTCAGGATGTTGTTGAAGTCGTGGGCCACCCCGCCGGCCAATTGACCGATGGATTCCAATTTTTGGGCCTGGCGCAACTGTTCTTCAAGAGACTTTCGGCCGGTGATGTCCTGAATCGTGCCGCGCAAATACAGGGGATGTCCTTGGGCCTCAAATTCCAGTCTACCGAGGCCATAAACCCAGCGTTCGCTTTGGTCATCTTGGCGAATGATGCGGTATTCCTTCTCAAAATTCTGACCCTGGGCAAGGACTTCCTGGTTAAAATAAGCCACCATCATGGCACGGTCTTCAGGGTGGATGATGGCCGCCCACCCGTCCACCGAGCGGTCGTGGGTCGCGCCTATCCCAAAGATCTGGTCGAGCAAGGCGGAACTTTTCCACTGACCGGCAGGGAAGTGCAGCACATAGGTGCCCAGCCCCGCAATGGCCTGGGATTCGCTGAGCTGGTTTTCGCTCTCTCGCAGCGCCTCCTCGGCCCGCTTCCGCTCGGTGATGTCCCGCACCATGGACATCAAGAGCTCTGGCTGGTCTGGCGCCAGGCAGGTGAGGCAGATTTCCACCGGAAAGATCGTGCCATCTTTTCGCCGGTGTGCCCCTTCAATCGTTTTGGCCATGCCCATTCGCAGCTGCTGGTGAATGGCGTCAATGGCTGCAGGCGGAATTACCGTCTCAATGTCCGCCGCGGAAAGTGTCAGCAGTTGATCCTTGCGGTACCCGAGGTCCCGGCACGCGCGCGCATTGCAGTTGCGGATTTGGCCGGTGGTGACATCCACGATGTAAATGGCGTCACCGGCGTTATCAATGTAGGACTGCAGCTGCTGCTGGTGCCTGCGGGCCTCCTCCTCCGCCCGCTGGCGTTCGGTGATCTCTTCCCGCAGCTGCGCCGTCCGTGCCGCCACCTGCCGTTCCAATTCACCTTGCGCCTGTTGCAGTGATGCTTCCGCCCGCTGGCGCTCCGCGATTTCTTCCGCCAGCCGCTGGTTTAGCCGCACGATGCGGGCGAACGCCCCCACCCGCGCCAGCAGCTCGCGGTTGCCGATCGGGCGTGCGAGGTACCCGTCCGCCCCCGTCTCCAGCGCGGCAATCTGCGCCTCCTGCTCCACACGGAGCCCAGAAATCATCACCACCAGCACCATCGCCGTGGCCGGATCCGCTTTCACTTGGCGACAGACTTCGAGGCCATCCAGGTCAGGCAGTTGCCTGTCCACCAGCGCCAGGTGCGGCGGGTTGGCGCGCAGGGATTGCAGCGCCTCGGCGCCCGTCCCCATCCGCGTGGTGGCGTAGCCGGCCTGCTCCAGCAGCCGGCAGGTGCCGTGCGCCACATCCGGATCGTCATCCACCACCAGGATGCGGAGGGCAGCGTTGGGGGCTTCCGTAGGGGCGCTCATGGCGGCAGGAGGTTGCCCACACGCAAGGCGCCTACCCGTGCCTCCGCGGACTGGCGAAGGCATGACTTTTCGCCGTCGTTAGAAGATGTGCTCATGGGCATGAATGTGACGGTAATTACCGCAGTGGGTCAAGGCGGAATAAACCCAATGCGGACCACCAATGCGGACCAACTGAACGCGGAACTCGGAACGCGGAACGCGGAAGTTGGGACCTCACCAATGCGGATTGTGGAACCGCCAAACTGCAAAGCAGAAATTGGGAAAGCAGATATCTCACACAAAGACACGAAGACACGAAGGAAAAGCTCACACCAATGCGGAGTGCGGATTTTTACAGCTTTGCCAGCCACTGGCGCAGGGTGGTGGCTGCGGCCTGCGCCGTGGCACCCAGTGGCTTTACCTGTTCCCGCGCCCTATCCAGGTCGCCGGTTGCCGCTGCCGCTTCGACTGCCTCGAACTGCGCGCTCAGATCTCCCAGCCCTACCTGAGCGCTGGCCCCCCTCAATGAGTGTGCCGTGCGCTCCACTTCCTCCCGCTTGCCACCCGCCAAATCGCGCTCGAGCCCGGCCAGGCGGACGGGGAGGTCTTTGATATACTCCCCAACCATCAAAGCCACCGACTCCCGGTCGAGTTCCGCCGCCAGTTGATCCAGCACTGCTCCCGCCGCCACCGATGCCCCGCCCCCGGTGCCCACGCAGCGAAGGAGCGCGCGGCGCAGCTCCGCCACGTTAAAGGGTTTGCTCAGGAAATCATCCATGCCACCGGCCAGGCAGCGTGCCCGGTTCTCCTTGAGCGCATTGGCCGTGAGCGCCACAATCCAGGTGCGCCTTTCCCGGCCCATTCCCCGCGACTCCTCAAGGTGCCGAACCGCCTGCGCCGCCTTGTAGCCGTCCATCTCCGGCATGTTGCAGTCCATCAGGATCACGTCGTAGTCCTGCCGCGCCACCGCTGCCATCACTTGCAGGCCGTTCTCCGCTATGGCGGCGGTCACCCCCAATCTCTCCAGCATCAGCAAGCCCACCTTGCGGTTCATGGGGTGATCCTCCGCCAGGAGGATGCGCAGACGGGCCACGCGCGCGTTGTCCGCCTGGCCGACGGCTGGCTCCACCCGGCTGACAACGGCCGGCCCAACCTTGCCCGCGACTGCGGTGACGAGCGCGTCAAACAGTTGCGAGTGTTTGACGGGCTTGATCAACACCCGCTGGAACTGGTGCAGGGGCTCCGCTTCCCGGGCCAGCGCGTTGGCCGGGCTGGCCAGCAGGAGGCAACAAGCCCTCTGGCCCAGCCGTAACAACTCCTGCCGCAGTTCCGCCCCGCCCGCGTCGAAGAATTCATCCTCACACACCACGATTGCGGTTTGTCTCCGGCCCGCGGCGGACTCGGCTTCGCCGACCAGTTCCCGGGCGGTGCCCGCCGCCGTGCAGCCGACACCCCAGCTGCGGCACTGCTCGCGCAACGACTCCGCCAGCCCGGGGTGCGTGAGGCCCAGGATGACCTGCACCAGCGCCAGTGCCGGGTGGCTGCTTTCGATCGCCGACTGGTCCGCCGGCCCGAACGGCAGTTCGAACCAAAAGGTGGAGCCTTTGCCGGGCTCGCTTTGCACGCCAATGCGGCCGCCCATCAGCCCGACCAGGCGGTGTGAGATGGCCAGCCCCAAACCGGTGCCGCCAAACCGCTGGGAGGTGGTTGCTTCGGCTTGCACGAACCGCTGGAACAAGCCCTCGACCTGCTCCGTCGTCATCCCGATCCCGGTGTCTTTGACCTCGAAGCGCAGGTCTCCCCGGTCCCCTGGTCCCGGCACGGGTTGCACCCGCACGGTCACTTCCCCCTGGCTGGTGAACTTGATCGCATTGCCGACGAGGTTGAGCAGGATCTGGCGCAACCGGTGGGGATCCCCCTGCACGCGGTCTGGCGCGCCGGGGTGCAGGATGGCCGCCAGGCTGACCCCCTTCTCCGGCTCCCGGTGCCCGGCGACTTCCAGGACCCCGTCCAACACCGCGCGCACGGAGAACTCCTCCGAGATGATGGTGAGTTTGCCGGCTTCCACCTTGGAAAGATCGAGCACGTCATCGAGCACTTGCAGCAGGGCCTGGGCGCTCTGGGCAATGGCCGTGGCAAATTCGGACTGCCGGCCGTCCAGCTTGGTCTTGAGCAGCAATTCGGTCATGCCCATGACGCCGTTCATCGGGGTGCGGATCTCGTGGCTCATGTTGGCCAGGAACTCGCTCTTGGCGCAGCTGGCCGCGACTGCCTGCTCGACCAGGGCGTGGGCGCGCGCATTGGCAGTTTCCAGGGACTGGTTGGTCCGCTGGAGCTGCTCCGCGGTCTGTTTGAGCTCGGTGATGTCTTCCTTCACGGACAGGAAATGGGTGATGCGTCCCGACGCATCCACGATGGGTGAGATGGTGGCAGTTTCCCAATAAAGGTCGCCGTTCTTCCTCCGGTTGTGAAAGCCTCCGTGCCAGGTCTTCCCCGCCCTGATGGTTTGCCACAGTTCCCGGTAGGTCTCCGGGGTGGTCTCGCCGGACTTTAGTATGCGCGGGTTCCGCCCCAGCACCTCGGCCGCAGAGTAGCCGGTCATTTCCATGAACCGGGGATTCACATATTCAATCTCGCCCGCAAGATTGGTGATCACCGTCGCGGCGGGGCTTTGCTCCACCGCGCGGTACAACTGAAGGATCTTGTCCTCGGCAGCCTTACGCTCAGTGATGTCGCGGCTGATGCCGAGCACGCCGATGACCTCCCCGTTCGGCCCCAGATAGGGCGTCTTGAGGGTATCAAACAGTTTTTTCCGGCCATCGGGATAGAGGCCTTGATATTCCCTGCGCTCCGGCTGGGACGTCACCAGCACCCGCCGATCCAGTTCCCGATAGTCCTCCGCCATCCCCTGGTCAAAAAGTTGAAGGTCGG
>CAIYYI010000349.1 GCA_903930345.1 uncultured Verrucomicrobiota bacterium | reverse complement strand
CAACCAGATGAGCAGCGGCATCCTGTCTTCCACAAAAGACCCATTCCTCGTCTTCGGAGGCAACGACCGATTGCACGGCCTTCAAGTCTTTCCGACGCCATATTTCCTCCCCGGTTTCGCAGCGATAAGCTCCCAACCCATAGGCATGATAGCAGCCCGCGAAACACAAGTTATCATCCCGGGACAGCGCTATGCGGTTCCCACCTCGCTCATAGCGTACATGGAACTTTCGCAACTGGGCCCTTGAACGGAGATCAAAGACATAGGCACTTCCACGCGTTTTCCCACTTGGGATTTCGTCCGCAATCGCCAGGGCAATGCTACCTCCATAGCGGGTGGCGATATCGAACAGGTGATTCAAGGCCATGTAGTCTAATTTGATCCAGGCTTCGGCGATTCAGCGGGGCTTGCTGCCAAAGAAGTACTATGGCGAGTCGCAGTTTGGCAAACCCTGCTCCAAATGTGGCGGGCCACGAGGCACAGGTCCGCCAGCGAAGGGGGCAAGCGTCGATCCGAGTCTGGGAGATGCCGTTGATCGTGGATCGCTTGCGTCTCGTCGCGCGGGACTGTGGTCCCGAGGCCCGGGTTCGGTCCGGATTCAGGAGCCGATGACGAACCCGGATTCCACCGCGCGCCGGATGAGGTCCATCGCATTGCGGGCGCCGAACTTGGCAACGAGTTGGTTGCGGTAGGTCTCCACGGTGCGGGGACTGATGCCGAGTTTCACGGCGATCTCCGGTGCCGGGGTCCCGGTCACCATGAGCCGCAGCACGTCCAGCTCCCGTCCGCTGACCGCCAGCGTGTTCATCGCCTCCTTCACCGCGGCCGCATCGAGCCCGGGGCTCAGAGCGCATTCTCCTGCCGCCATCCGGGCCGCGGTGTCCACGAGAACCCGCGCCGGGTCCTCCTTCAGCAGGTAGCCGTCCGCGCCGCTCCGCACCGCCTCGGCCACCAACGCGGCCTTGCCGAAGGAGGTCAACAGGCCGCAGCGCGTGGAAACCCCAGCTTCCGGGGAAGAACCACTAGGGACACGTCCCTAGGCTGCGACTAATCGAAGAGGCGCAACCTTCTCATGATCAATGTCCTAGGCCGTTTCTGCTTGAGAGTTAGCCTCGCTCCAGACGGCCGTGTACCTTATGGGCGCTTTGGTTTCGGTCACGGCTTCTTGCGGTCATTCAACTGTTTCATCAACAGAACTCGTATGATATCATTCTTTGGAAAACCTTCGACTGTCATATAGCGTTCCAGTTCCTCAAGCGATTTGCTTCCGGCCGCCAATTCCCTCAATCGGTCAATCCGGGATTTTGGGTCCCACGCGACCAGCTCGGGGGTGGCGAGATCGGCAATCACGGCTCCGGTCTGCAACGAAATCATCTGGAGGTTTGTGGCCAGCACTACGGATCCTCTTAGGCAGAACCAGCTCACATATCCAGGGTCCACCGCAAGCCGTATCGTTCGCCGAACGGTCCCTGTGCGAGCGTCTAAGCAACTCCAAGTCCCGTTCCCAACAATAAACGCCCTTTCGGATTCAAGATAGCAAACATCCGTATAGCGGCCCTCGGTCTGCGTTGGAAAGCTCCAGAGCAGCT
>CAIYYI010000348.1 GCA_903930345.1 uncultured Verrucomicrobiota bacterium | reverse complement strand
GCCGGCGAGCGCAGCGGTGTCCTGCGCACGATGCCGCGTATTTTCTGGATGCTGAATGCCGTCATGGGCGTGGCGCGCGGTTGCGGCATCTACAGCCTTGACGGGCAGACGCTGATGGACAGCGCGAAACTCAACGCCCGCGACCCGAAAGCGGCTTGGGGTTCTGCCATCTGGGACGACACCGGTAAGACGACAGATACCTTCCGCCGCTTCGTCGTCCCGCTGATTAGATTCACAGTGCAACACGCCTTGATTCCTACCAGGCAGCAGGTGCTGGCGAGCGTGAAGCTCGCCGTCTTCAATGATCGTCCGCCGCCTGACGTGAAAACTTGGCCGCACTATGCGGAATACGGCCCTCTCTACGCCGCGACCTACGGTTTTCGGAAAATGGGCAACATTGACGGCCAGCTCTGGGAGTTCATCCCCAACACCGGCCGCTACTTTTTCATCCCGGTGCTCGTGCAGGGAAACGAACCGCTCGATCCCAAGATAAGAAACCTGGGCATCTCTCAGCTGCAGGATGTCACCAGGGTCAGCGATCTCTTCAACGCCGCCCACCCGGCGAATTACGAAGGTGACGCCTACGTCATCCGCGTGGGCCAGACAATCACGGTGCTCAACTCGCGCGAAAATGAAGATGTGACGGAGTCTTTCTCCATCCCGCGCCTCGCCCGCCTCGTCGAGACACTTTCCGGCAAGGTTGGCCCGCACGCTTACGTCGTCGCCAAAATCGATGACAGCGGGGACCGTCTTTGGCTGCAGGCTAACTCCGAATACCCTGATCGGGACACCGTTCTCGCATTGACCTGCCCTCGCGAACCTGGCTGGAAAATTGAACCTCGTTCGGCTGTTAGGGAGGGTCAGTGGGACGAAACGACGAAGACGTTGCACCTTCACCTCTCTCACCTGCAAGGAGCTGTGGAAGTGACAGTGAGCCAAAAATAGGAACCCCATTTGTCCTGACCTTATGATGAAACAATTGCTCTTGGTGGTGCTCGCTTCGTTCAGTGTGGGGCGAGCGGCAGAGGCATTGCGGTCGCCTGATGGGAATGTGGTCGTGGCATTTGAACTGAAGGAGGGACGACCCTTGTGGAGTGTCGCTTATGGCACCAACCAGATCATCCGGAATGGAATGCTGGGGGTGGAGACTGCGCCGGATAATTTATGCGGGTCATACCAGCTGGTTGGGATAGAATCGGCTTCGGGCGATAACACATGGAAGCCCGTCTGGGGGTTTTTAAGTGAAGTGCGCGACCATTACAACGAGGTGACCGTTAAGCTGCAGGAGACGTCCGCTGCGAAACGACTGATCCAGGTCGTGCTCCGGGCTTACAACGAGGGCGTTGCGGTGCGCTATGTGTTTCCGCAACAGCCGGGATTCAAAGAAGTGGTCGTCAAGAAACTTCTGACGGAATTCCAGTTCGGCGGCGACCAGGTGATTTACAGCACCCGCGACTACCAATACGGCAACGCCACAATTGCGACGATGAAAAAAAGTGAAGGCGCCGTCACTGTGGCTGTGGGCGCTGGGAATTTCGTTTCGTTGACGGATGCGGACCGGGCGGACTTCTCCGTGGTTTCTTGGTGTGGCAAACAGGGCAGTCCAGGGGTGATCGTGGCCGCGATGCATTCGCCGGCGAAGGGGGTGCTCCCATTCAAGACATCATGGGTGGCCATGGTCATCGGAGAAAACGCCGGTAAGCTGCTGGAGAACCGGCACCTGATAGAAAACCTGAATCCGCCCTGCGCCGTTGCGGACACGTCCTGGATCCGGAACGGAAAAGCCATCTGCCAGGTTTACAATGTTCGGATGGTGACAGATGAAATCAAGAAGCTGATGGATTGGGGTTCTGCCCACAATTTCGATTTCCTGGAGATCGATCACTCGTGGTCTGGCGCCGAGACCAAGTGGACACCGGAGGAGATCGCCTCCTTCGAAAAGGGCAAAGGACCGTTCTGGACGGATCATCCGGAATGGCGGGACAACGTGAAGGGTGGCCTGATGAAGCCTGCCAAGGGCTATGTCCCGTTCCGTGCGCACTCCTTCCAGGGCGGCAACTACGTGGACCTCGACATCCCGGCCATCACCGCTTACGGCAAGAGCCTGAAACATCCCATCGGCCTTTGCCTCTACGTCCGCGGCGCTCTGCTCAAGGAGTTCGGCGGCGAGCACGCGATTGACGACGTCTTCGCCTGTTACGAGAAATGGGGCGTGGCTGGGGTAAAGCCGGGGTTTGTGCCGCCGTCCTCACAGCAGAACGAGCGTACAATTGCCTACCTGGTGAAGCAGGCTGCGGAACACAAACTGATCGCCGTGATTCATGACGCCTTTCTTCCTTACGGCCTTTGCCGGACCTACCCGAACCTAGTGAATGTGGAGGGTGTCGCTGGTGAGGAGGCCGAACCGTCGATCGCTCCGGAACTCAAGTCTCTGCATGACATCATGTTGCCGTTCACGCGCGGCATCATGGGGCCGTTCGATTACACGCCCCAGATTTACAAAAACTCAAAGACCCACTGTCATCAGGTGGCCATGCTCGGTGTCTTTCTCGGTCGTGCCTCGGTGCGGGCGGGAATGAAGCAGTGGTCCCCCGGCGGCGAAGGCGGCGCGGAAATCGAGTTTGCCGAAAAAATGCCCGGCCTGACCGACGAAATCAAAGTCACCACCGATCTCGGCAAATACGTCACCGTTGCCCGGCGGCGCGGTGCCAACTGGTATGTTGCCAGCATGTCCGGGCCGCACGCCGCTTCCTACAAATATCCGCTGCAACTTCTCAATCCCGGACAAACCTACCGCGCGAGCATCTACACCGACACGCCTGGCAGTCGCAAAGCCACACACACCCAGCAGGCAGTGACCTCCCAGACCGTGATTCCAATCGCGATGGAACCAAACGGTGGTCACTTGATGATCATAGAAGCCGAAACCCAATGAAACCTACCCTTACCCTACTCACCGTCCTGCTGCTGGCCCCGCTGGTCGCATTTTCAGCCGCCGACGGACTCGTGGTTTATCCGCCTGTGCCAGGGCTCGCCGCCTCGGCGCATTACCAGGTGCGGGTGCGCCCTGC